>JBDLJO010000022.1:0-18052 GCA_039714275.1 Chloroflexota bacterium
AACTAAAAGCCAGACCATCCGTCTTTGCAGTAGTATTGGTCCTCCGAGGAGAGGGAGCTTTATAGCTCCCTTTTTTGTTCTTTTAAAATATAGTGGCGCTGAGAAAAGAAGAACTGCAGACAGGAACCAATCAGGCCACTTTCACTCCTCGTAAATAATAAGAAATTGCCTGGAATAAGGAGGTGTACGAAAAAGCAATATATAAAAATATCGATTGAACAGATGCACAAATTGTGTACATTAAGAATTGTTCCTTAGGAGAAGGTAGAAATGAAATTTAAACGATCTAATCTATTCGTAATCCTTTCAATCCTAATGGTAATTGCATTCGTGCTTACGGCATGCAAACCTGCAGGTGTTGAAGAACCCGTCGTGGAAGAACCAGCTGCTGAAGAGCCTGCTGCTGAAGAGGAAAAGGTCTTCAAGCTGGGTATTTTGGGACCTTTCAGCGGGCCCAGCGCACAAACCGGCAAACAATTCAAGGGCGGCGCCACAATAGCCCTGGAAGCGTATGACTATAAGGTTGGCCCATACACCATCGAACCTGTCTGGGTTGATTCCCAATCTGATCCCGCCAAAGCATCTCAGGCGTATGAGCAAGCTGTTGTGCAAGACGGCATTCAGGCCGGCGCCCTAAACTGGCACAGCTCCGTTGCTGTAGCCGTAATGGAAGTCACCGCCAAGCACCAGATCCCGCATATCTTTGGTTTTGGTGCTACCGAGAAAGTTAACGAAACCTTTGCTTCTGATACAGAAAAATACGGCTACTGGGCACTCAAAGGCTGGCCCACCCCAGCAAAACTGGGTAATAAATATGTTGATGCTCTTGAATATTATATTGAGCAAGGCGTTTATGCCCCTGAAGCCAAGACGGTTGCTGTTTATGGTGAGGACACCGACTGGGGCCGCAGCTTTGGCGCAGGCGTCATTGAACTCTTTGAAGCGGCAGGATGGGAAGTTGTTTCGGAAGAATATTTCCCACTTGAACAAACTGAATTCTATCCCTTCCTCAACAAACTCAAAGAACTTAATCCAGCCGTAATTGCCGGCACCAGCACAGCACCTCCCTCAATCACCGCTTTAATCAAGCAAGCTGATGAGGTTGGTCTGGAAAGCCTGATCATCGCTGATGGGCTTGGATGGGTTGATTTCTGCAGCTTGACCGGTGACTCCGCGACCAATGTTATCGACCAGATCGCTGGTTGGTCTGGCGATGCAGGCTTCGCTTTCGCAGAAGAATTCGAATCTCGCTACGATCTGGCCCCCAGCACATCCTCAGCTGGTCTGGCCCATGATGGCACAAAAATGTTTATGGAGATCGCACAAGCCGTCTATGATGAACATGGTGAGCTGACAAGCGCATTGATCCAGCAATTCGTTGAAGAAAAAGTTTGGACGGGTGAATGGTCAATGACTGATGGGTTGGTAATGGTTGAGTATAAATACACCGAAGAAACCACACCTGATCCCATTGTTGGACCTGGATACTACACATTCCCCGTCTTGCAGTATTCCTTTGAAGGCGGAAAATGTTTAGGCAAGCCAATCTTCCCGGTTGAGGGTGCCGTTCAGGAACTTCAAGTTCCTTAAAAGATAATAAAAACCCTGCGTTTCATTGGTGGGGTGGTAGGGAACCATCTCCTATCACCCCATTTTCAAAAGAGGTAACAATATATGCTGATACTGGATACTAAAGAAGTTACCAAAAGATTCGGTGGTTTAACTGCTGTTAACCAGGTTTCCATGCAAGTAGAAGATGGAAAAATCTATGGGTTGATCGGCCCGAACGGCGCCGGGAAAACAACTTTTCTCAACTCGATCGTTGGCAGATTTCCTCCAACAGAGGGCTCGGTTCATTTTCGAGGGGAGGAAACCACCGGTTTAGCAGCAGAGTTAATGTGTCATAAAGGGATGGCAAGGACCTTTCAGATTCCCAGGCCATTTCCTAAATTAACTGTCTTAGAAAATGTAAAGGTAGGGGTTATTTTTGGCTCTAAGGACACCGACCCTACCCCCACAGAAGACCGGGCGAGAGAAATCTTAGAATTTGTAGATTTTTCTCTGCCTATTGATACACCGGCAGACCGGTTAAACGCGGTGCAGTTAAAACGAATCGATTTAGCCAGAGCCCTGGCCTGTAAGCCAAAGCTGCTTCTGCTGGACGAATTAGCTTCTGGGCTAACTCCCGGAGAACTAGACTCGATCATGGCGTTGATCTTGAAAATCCGAGATCAAGGGGTAACCATTATTGCTATTGAGCATATTATGCGGGTGATCAAAGGTATTTGCGATGAAGTGATGGTCATCGAATACGGCACAACGATCGCAGAGGGAACACCGGATGAAGTGTTGGCCAATCCAAAAGTAATTGAAGCCTACCTAGGAGAAGAAGAGGTTCATGATGCTTGAGCTGAAGAGTATAAACGCTGGCTACGATTTTCTCCAGGTACTTTGGGATGTATCTTTCCATGTAGAAGAAGGTGAACTTGTAGCACTAATTGGACCCAACGGTGCTGGAAAATCAACCACTTTACGCACCATCGCCGGGTTAATTAACCCAACATCAGGTGAAGTTCTTTTCAATAATAAGGTGATCAACGATGTGCCCACTCACCTAATCAGCCAAATGGGTATCAGCTACGTCTCAGAAAAACTTAACCTTTTCACCGCTATGTCTGTCCAAGAGAATTTGATCTTAGGGGCATTTGCGATACGTGATAAAGAAATTCAACTTGAAACATTAGCCTATATTTTTGAGCTTTTCCCCCGGCTAAAGGAAAGAAAAGATCAGCTTGCGGGAACGATGAGCGGCGGCGAACGCAAAATGTTGGCCATTGCCCGCGGGATGATGTCAAAACCCCAATTAATGCTGGTTGACGAACCATCGCTTGGACTGCAGCCTAACTTGACCAACGATGTTTTTAGAGCACTGATACAGCTGCGCGAAAAAGGCGTCACCATTTTACTGGTGGAACAAAATGTTAATGCCACGCTGGGTTTTAGCGATCGGGCTTATGTTCTCGAACAGGGAAAGATTGTAATGGAAGGTCCCAGTATAGAGATCAAAGCCAACAAACACGTTAGAAACGCGTATCTAGGCATTTAGCAAGGCAAAACGCCCTCCACGGGCACGATCTTTTCTATTCGATGAAGGAGAGAAAACCCATGGCAAAAGATTCAATGGTGAGACCGGCAGCAGGAAAGTCCGTTGTCTCCCTGATTAAGAATAAACTTCCCGTATTTATCGTAGCCATATTTTCAGTAATTCTCTTTGCTGCAATTTATATTAAAGGCGGCAATGCCCAAATATTAAATATATTCATTACTGGCGGAATGTGGGCATTGTTGGCCGTCGGATTGGCGCTGGTCTTTGGGGTAATGAATATTCCTCATTTCGCTCATGGGGAGTCATTCATGATAGGGGCATACGTAGCTTACTTCACCTTCACTCCGATGCAAGCGTATTTATATACCAACCCGAGCAAATTTCTTAGTACAATGGCTCCTTTTGGTGCAATTTTAACAGCCGGTTTGGCTGGATTATTATTAGGCATTATTATCGAGAGAGGCATCTTCGCACCGTTGAGGCACAGGACAAAAGAGGGTTGGGTAATGAATGCTTTTCTACTAACCGTAGGGATTTCCTTTGTACTCTCAAACGGAGCCAATCTGGTGATGGGACCGAATTTTCGTGGTATTTCCCGTTATTGGGATGTGGATGCGGTCGAGATCGCTGGCGCATACCTTTCTGTTGACCGTTTGATGGCGCTGGCAATATCGTTAGTGACCATCGGGATGCTCTGGTTCTTCCTGCGTCGAACGCGGATAGGGCGAGCCATTAGAGCGGTATCGCAAGACGAAACCGGAGCTCAACTCGTTGGCATCAATCTTGATTTTATCCAGACGCTGACGTTTTCCCTGGCAACAGCCATGGCGGCTATTTCAGGCGCATCACTGCTATTCTTATTCCAAGCCTACCCGACAGTAGGAGGAACACCACTTTACTACGCCTGGTATGTAGTTATGATGGCCGGTCTTGGTAATGTAGCCGGCGCGATCATTGGGGGTTTTATCGTCGCAATGCTGCAGACAGCAACACAGGTATTTGTTGCCGTTTCGTGGACAACTGTCCTCCCTACAGTGGTAATGATCCTGGTGCTGCTGATAGCTCCATCAGGAATCTTTGGTAGTGAGGTCAAGGGTATCCAGGAAAGTTAGATTGGAGAAATATTGAAATGAATTCAAATATCCAAGCACAAGGTAAACAAAGTACCTGGAAAAAGTTTGAAGCTTTTTTGAACAAGATTGGTTTTAATCCCTTAGGGTTAGGCATATTGATCATCATCGCTATCTTACCGACAACCTCATATTTCAGCCAAGAGTATATTATTCGCTGGATGATCATGGGTGCCTTCCTGGCAGCTCAATCTGTCGCTTTTGATTTTACTGCAGGTTATATCAATATCGTTAACTTTGGTTTTGCAGCACTGCTGGGGTTAGGTGCTTATACTTCGGCTATCTTTTCAAACACAACGCCGTTTATCGCCGTCGCTCCGGGGTTAAATCCGTGGATCAGCATATGGCTGGGCGCAATAATGGCTGGTTTGGTTGGTTTTGCCCTGGCGATGTTGACCATGCGTCTACGCGGTATCTTTGCAGCTGTGATGGCCTGGTTCTTGGGCATCGCTCTGATGGGCCTGGTCAATAACTGGACTGCGCTGACGCGCGGACCACTGGGCATGAACCCGCGCAAATTCCTGGAAACTACCAACAACTTACCATATTTTTATATCGTTTTTTCGATGATGATCGGGATTTACATCATCCTAAGAATGGTGACAAAATCTCATTATGGGCTTGCTTTCAAGGCAATTGGACAAAATCTGGATGCGGCTCGGGCATCGGGGATTAACCCAACCCGTTACCTGGTTTTCAATTTCACCCTCTCAGCATTTTTTGCGGGCCTATTGGGTGGTTTCTACGCACACTACTTTGGTTCACTGACCCCTTCTACCCTGATGCACACGGCCAAGACCGTTGAGATTTTAGCGATTGCTTATATTGGTGGGCGAGGCAGCCTTTGGGGTGGCATTGCAGTTGCTTTTCCCTTTGTCTTCTTGATCGAATTATTACGTTCCAATTTTACCGAACTCCCAGGGCTGCATCTAGTTATTTACGGCGCACTGATGATCTTAGTAATGATCTATTATCCTGGCGGTTTATTTGGATTTTATACCTGGCTGAAGGATAAGTTCCAACGAAAATAGATCATGAAGCAAATCATGCCCAATTGGAGAAGGTGATGTTAAAAAACTGGACTGAATTTCTATCCCTTAGCGATATCCAGGCTATTCACGAGACCAGTATGTCTTTGCTGAAAACAGCTGGCATTAAATTTCCACAGGAAGAAGCAGTGGATATTTTCCAACAGCACGGATTTAAAGTCGATGGGGATACCGTTTTTATGACTGAAGAAGAGGTCATGAAGGCAGTGAAATCCACGCCAGCCGATTTTATTATCCATGCTCGTAATCCAGAATGGAATATTCAGGTCGGGGGTGGTAAGCCGGTATTCGCTCCAGGATATGGAGCCCCATTTTTAGTAGAAGATGAAATTGGAAAACGGGCCCCTACCATCGAAGATTATCAAAACCTGGTGAAATTAGCGCACGCTTTACCAAATCAAGATATGAGTGGACATCTAATGGTTGAACCGCAGGATATCCCATCAGAAAACGCCAACCTTCAAATGCTGCTTGCTAATATGCTGCATTCCGATAAAGCATTTATCGGCAGCGCAGAGGGCAGCGCCGGCACTCACCATACCCTTGAAATGATGAAAATTCTTTTTGGCAATAACGCAAAAGAATCTCGTACCATTGCGCTGATCAACTCTCTGAGCCCATTAGGATTCGGCACCGATATGATTGAAGCGCTGATTGCCTATGCAAGAGCAAATCAGCCTGTAATCGTTGCGGCTTTGATCATGGCCGGCTCAACTGGACCGATTACATTGGCCGGTGTTCTGGCATTACAAAATGCTGAGCAATTGGCCGGCATCGCGCTGACACAGCTGGTCAATCCTGGTACACCTGCGATCTACGGTTCAACATCAACTAATATTGATATGCGCACAGGAGCACTGGCTATTGGCAGTCCAGAGCTTTCCTTATTTATCAGCGCTCATGCACAATTGGCTCGTTTTTATGAGCTACCTTCCCGGGGCGGCGGTGCGCTTTCGGATTCCAGCCTGCTAGATGCCCAAGCAGGGTATGAATCGATGTTCAGCTTGCTGACCACGATCAACAGCGGGATTGATTTTGTGCTTCATGCGGGCGGCATTCTTGGTTCTTATCTGGCATTCTCATACGAGAAGTTTGTGCTGGATGATGAATTGTGCGGCATGATGCGCCATTACAATAAAGGGATTGAGGTCAACCCTGAAACTTTGGCCTATGATGTCACCACCAAAGTTGGGCACGGCGGGCATTTCCTGGGAGAGCGTGAAACCCTTGACCGCTGCCGCACGGAATTTTGGCAGCCAACACTTTCTGACCGCAGTGGTATAGAAGCCTGGTGGGAAGGTGATCAGCAAGATGCGATTGAACGTGCCCGGCTTCGTTGGCAAGATCTGCTTAATGAGCACGAAGATCCACCCCTTGATGATCTCACTTCTCGACAGCTCATCACTTACGTAGAAAAACGCCTTGTTTAATCTCAATGTTATTCTCATATTGCGCGTGTAATTACGGTCAAAATTATTATGAAATGGAAATTGAGTATATACAAAAACAAGAAATTAATTTGATTTCAAACGACTACAATATTTGGAATATTGCAGTCGAAAATTTATCCTTGAAAAGAGGTGAAAAATGACCCAAAATCTTACAACTGTCCTTTCTTCTAAAACCCAAACTGTGAGTATCAATCGTGATAATTCTACAGTTATCATTGGGGAACGGATCAACCCCACCGGGCGCAAGAAGATGCTTAAAGCCTTGCAGGCTGGAGATTTCGAAATGGTCCGTCAGGATGCATTGGCCCAGGTTGCTGCCGGAGCACACGTTCTTGATGTTAATGCCGGCGTTCCTGGAGCTGATGAAGAAGTCTTGCTCAAGCAGGTAATGGATACGGTGCTCGAAACTGTAGACGTCCCTCTTTGCATTGATACCGCCGATCCATTAGCATTAGCAGCTGCCCTCAAAGGTTACGATGGAAAGGCGCTGATCAACTCGGTCAACGGTGAAGAACGCTCCTTAGCAGCCATTTTGCCACTGGCAAAAGAGCATGGCGCGGCTTTGATCGGCCTCTGTATGGACGATGATGGTATTCCAGCTACGGCAGATGCTCGCTTGAAAGTTGCTGGTAAGATCATCGAACGGGCTGCCAAATTGGGCATTCCGACTGAAGATATTGTTGTTGATCCATTAGCGCTGACCATGGGGGCAGACCATACTGCCGGATTGGTGGCTATGGATGCCATCGAAAAAATCGTGGCTGAGTTTGGTGTCAACATTACCATGGGAGCCAGCAATATCTCCTTTGGCATGCCAGAACGAAAATATATCAACTCAACGTTCATTGCGATGGCAATTCATGCAGGCTTGACCTGCCCAATTACCAACCCCCTTGAACCGGAAGTTAGTATTGCCATTCTGGCTGCCAACCTGAGCATGGGGCGGGATGAATATGGCATGAATTGGATCAAAGCATATCGGGCCCGACAAAAAGAAAAAGACAAAAATGAATAAAGGTGGAAGCAATTTATGAAGTTAACGAACGCTGAAAAAGCATATCGCCAAATAAGGCACAAAATCGTGACCACAACACTGCCTCCGGGCGCGGTTATTCGTGAAACTGACTTGATGAGTGAATTGCAATTGGGACGTACGCCCATCCGTGAGGCCATTAAACAGCTACAAGCCAACAGCCTAGTAACGATCACACCACGACGCGGCATGTTTGTTACCGATATCAGCGCAACCGATCTAACCCAAATTTTTGAAGTGCGCATTGTAATAGAAACTTTGGCTGCAAGATTGGCAACCAAAAGGATCAACAGCGATCAACTTAGCAGGTTGAGGGACCTTGCTGAGTCGTATAAAAATACAAAACCCAGCGATAAAGAAGCTTTGATCAATTTAGACTGTGAATTTCACAGTTTGATAGCAAAAGCTGCAAACAATAAATTTCTAAAGAAGGATTTGACACATTACTATAATCTATCGCTGCGCATATGGTATTTGGCGATTCAATCTGCACAACCCGAAGATATTGATGTGGCGGCTCACCTTGAGATTCTCGAAGAAATCGAAGCGGGTGATGCCGATAAAGCCGCATTGCGTATGAAAAACCATATTGAAGATTTTCATCGAACGATAAAAACGTACCTTTAATAAATTAGTTTTTGGAGGATACCCATATGAGTGATATTTTTAGTGAATTATCCACAGCCATTATCGAGGGCAATGTTGACGAAATGGCCGACCTAACTGAAGACGCGCTGGATGAAGAACTTAGTCCACAAGATATTCTAGACAAGGGTCTAATGCCAGGCATGGACCATGTCGGGGTGGAGTTTAAAGCTGGCAATATGTTCGTCCCGGAAGTGCTGCGCTCAGCACGCGCAATGCACCAATCGATGGACATTCTTCGCCCGCTGCTGACTTCAACCGGTGCAAAAATGGCCGGGAAAGTGATCCTCGGTACTGTAAAAGGCGACCTACATGATATCGGGAAAAATTTAGTCGGCATGATGTGTGAGGGGGCGGGTTTTGAAGTCACGGACCTTGGTAAAAATATTGAACCTGAGGGATTTGTTGAGGCCGTGAAGGAGTACGATCCTGATATCCTGGGCATGTCAGCACTGCTTACAACCACCATGCGCTCAATGGAACACACCATCAAAGCACTGGAGGAAGCAGGCCTGCGAGATAAAGTAAAAATCATGATTGGGGGCGCGCCGGTCACACAGGCTTTTACGGATCAAATCGGTGCTGATGGCTATGCTTCCAACGCAGCATCAGCGGCTGAGTTGGCTAAAAGTTTTGTTAATTAGTGAATAGGGAGCAATTACAATGAGAAGCAACTATAATGTGAATTCTGGTGTGCGTTTTCAAATGTTAACGGACGACCAAATTCAAGAGCTTTATGATGGTGTTCTTCACGTACTCGAATACACAGGGCTGGAAGTACATCACGAGGAATCACTAGAAATTCTAAAAAAAGCCGGGGCCTGGGTAGACGGCAAGATGGTTCGTATCCCTTCTTATCTGGTGAGAAAATCATTAGATCTAGCCCCGCGCAGCTTCACTATTTTTTCTCGGGACGGTAACCCTGAGAATGATATTCATATCGGACCTGGGCGTGCTCACTATGGACCTGGACCTACCTGCCCCAATTTTATTGATGTCGAGTCAATGGAGCGCCGTCCCTATGTAAAAACAGACGTTCCTAATGTAGCCAAAGTCGTTGATGCACTGCCCAATATAGATTTCTGTGAATCCCTGGGAACCGTTAACGATGTTCACCACGATCTTGGCGCCCTTTATGAATTTGCAGGTATGTTCCCCAGCACCAGCAAACCGATTGTAGCCTGGTCATATGACAAATATGATTCTGCTGGCATTCATGAAATTGCAGTTGCCGAAGCAGGTGGACAAGAGGCCTTCGAGCAACGCCCAAATTATGTTCACTACTGTGAGCCACTATCCCCGCTGGTCAGCACTGGGGAAGCCTTAGATAAATTAATCTTCGCGGCCAAACACCGTATTCCATTGATCTTTACACCATGCCCGATTGCCGGGGGAACAGCTCCTGTAACCGCAGCAGGGATCATTATCCAGGGAGCAGCGGAATCCTGGATGGGCTTGGTAATTGCGCAGGCTATCCAACCAGGTTTACCCTTTTTCATGGGTGGTGTGTTCTCCGTCATGGATATGAGCTCGATGATCCTATCCTACGGTGCCCCAGAACTTTCGTTAATGATGGCTGGTCTTACCGAACTAGCTCATTTCGCCGGTCTGCCCCTCTGGCAAACAGGCGGCTGCACCGACTCGAAAACTTTTGATGAGCAAGCAATTATCGAGGGATCGTTGTCCGTATACTTCTCTGCACTGACTGGCGGTGATCTTTGCCATGATGTTGGTTATACCGAAAGCGCAATGACTGGCTCGGTATTCCAGCTAACCGCTATGGATGAATCGATTGGCTACGCCCGAAGGATCACACGTGGTATTGAGGTCAACGAAGAAACGCTTGCTGTAGATGTGATCAACAATGTTGGCCCCAACGGTCACTACCTGCGGGAGCAGCACACTCGGGATCATTATAAGACTGAATTTTGGTACCCCAATCTCTGCAACCGCCGAAACTATGAAGAATGGGAAGAGGAAGGGAAAACAACGATGAAAGACCGCACTTATGCGCGCGTTCAAGATATTCTTTCAACACATAAAGCAACCCCTATTAAGCCTGAAACTGAGAAAGTGATCGAAAAAGTTTTAGCTGATGCGGAGGAACGGGTAAAAGGTGACTAAAATATAGTCCTGATATCGAATCAACGGACAATCCAAAAGAAATATTGATACGCGGTAAACGATAACAAAAATAGCATAAACGATAATCGGGATTATTCCCGAGGAGAGAATGGAAATGAGCGAACTTTATGAAAAACTATCCAGCGCAGTTTTGGAGGGAAATGGAGAACAATCAACCAAGCTTGTTAATCGCGGTTTAAAACGAGGGTTAACTCCCAAAGAGATTCTGGATAACGGTTTGATCGTGGGCATGGATGAAGTTGGTGTACGCTTCAAACGCGGCGATATGTTTGTCCCGGAAGTATTAATGTCAGCTGATGCTATGGCCGGTGGTATGTTAATTCTACGGCCCCTGCTGGCAGAGACCGGCGCTGAAATGCTGGGGAAGATACTCATGGGAACTGTCAAAGGCGACCTGCATGATATCGGTAAAAATCTGGTCAGCATGATGTGCGAAGGGGCTGGTTTTGAAATTATCAATTTGGGCTTCAATGTTGAACCTGATGTCTTCATCAATGCAATTAAAGAACACCAACCTCAAATTGTTGGGATGTCAGCCATGCTGACCACCACAATGCGAGCGATGGGCCATACCATCAAAGCTATTGAGGAAGCCGGACTGCGCGACCAAATCAAGGTGATGGTGGGTGGAGCGCCAGTTGATCAGGAATTTGCAAACAACATTAGCGCGGACGGATACGGTTCAAATGCTCCGGGTGGTGCTGAACTTGCTAAACAGCTTGTAGGGACAGCATAAATCCAAAGGATCATTTGTTGTGACTTCAAAAAATGGAATCCCGATTGTCATTATTGCCTGTAAGGTTTTTCAATCACTGCTTGAAGAACTGGTACCGGATGATATGGCAGAACAAATTACTTTTATGGATTATGGTCTGCACAGCGTACCAGCAAAGCTTACCTGGGCTGTTCAGGATGCTATTGACGCAGTTGAAAAACCAAGCTTGATCGTATTGGGTTACGGATTGTGCGGCAACGGATTAAAAGATATTCAATCCGGCAAGCACACACTGCTAATCCCGCGCACTGATGACTGCATAGCTATTTTACTTGGGTCATATAAAAAATACACCCAAGAATTTGATGCAACACCAGGGACCTATTACCTGACCAAGGGATGGCTGGAATCCGGGAGTAATCCCCTGCAGGAATATGAAGAAATCGTGGAGAAATATGGGGAAAAAGATGCTGCATGGATCATGGATCAGCAATATCAACATTACGAACGGCTGGCATTTGTGTCCCATGATTTGAACGATATGGAAAAGTACCGTCCGAAGGCAAAGGAAGTCGCCCAGTACTGCGAACAATGGGGTTTTCGTTACGAAGAAATCCTCGGTTCAGATATTTATATTCGACGTTTAATTAAAATTGCAGCCGATATTGATAAGGCTGATAACAATTTCGTTGTTATCCCCCCAGGGGGCACAGTCACACAAGCAATGTTCATGCGCTAAGTATTTAGACCATAAAATAAACTTCCCCACCTGAAGCGATGTAAAAATTACGCCGATGAGTGTGAATAGGAGAAATTATCATGCAAGTTCGGAAAACAAATTATAACGTGAATGCCACACCAAAGTTTGAGGTACTCACACAAGATGAAATCGAAGCCATTTATAACTCGGCACTAACGGTTCTTTATGAGACAGGCGTGCGAGTCTATGCAGAAGAAGGCATTGATCTGGCTCATTCGGGGGGCGCAATTATCGAAGACCGTACGGATGACAGTGCGCTGGTCAAAATTCCGCCCTGGTTAGTTGATAAAGCTCTGGCAACGCTGCCCGGGAAAGTTGTCACTCGGGGACCAGATCGAAAATATAAAATGGAACTTTATAAAGATTCGATCACCTTTGGGGCTGGATCAGACACTCCTTTTACGATTGACCCCTATACCGGAGAGCGTCGGCGTGCAACTTATAAAGATGTGAAAAATTTTGCTCGATTGGCGCAAGCCCTCCCCAACCTCGATTTCCACATGTCTCTAGGTATCGTTCAAGATACTGCTGTAGGAACTTATGATCGTTGGCAGTATCTTGCTATGCTAGAAGGCACAACTAAACCAATTAACATCACTGCGGTTGACCTGGATGGATTAAAAGATCAACTTGAAATGGCTTATATTCGAGTTGGTGGAAAAGAAGAATGGCGCAAAGGCCCGCTTTTTTCGTTATATATTGAGCCCGTATCACCATTAAGCCACTCTGAAGAAGTTATCCAGAAATTGATTTTTGCCACAGATAATGAGATCCCGTTCGTCTACACACCCTGCCCATTGGCAGGGGCCACGGCACCAACCACCCTGGCGGGGACCGCTGTCCAGGCACTCACGGAAAGCTTGTTTGGTATAGTACTCAGCCAACTGCGCAAACCAGGGGCACCGATGATTATTGGTGGATTGATGTCTAATATGGATATGCGAACGACAATCTACTGCTATGGTTCACCCGAGATGGCGTTGCTGAGTGCGGCTTATACCCAGATCACCAAATGGTTGGGAGTTCCGATGTATGAAACCGCAGGGTGTTCTGATTCGAAAATGTTTGATGAGCAAGCCGCCATGGAAGCGACGATGAATATCTCAACTGCAGCCCTGGCTGGCGGCAATATGATTCATGATGTCGGCTACCTTGAGCAAGGTTTGACCAGCTCACCAGATATGATGGTGGCATCAAATGAGATAATCTCAATGGTCAAACGCATCCTAAAGGGCATCCCGGTGAATGATGAAACAAAAGCACTCAAAGTCATGGAAGATGTTGGTCCTGGTGGACATTATCTCGATCATGATCATACCTTTGATCTTTTCAGAACTGAAATTTGGCGTCCTGATTTGATTGACCGTCAGGTATGGGAGAATTGGGAAGCCTCGGACAGTAAGACCTTCCGTGAGCGTGTTCATGAACGCGTGGCAGAAATATTGGATGCTGAAGAAGAACCGCTGCTGGATGAAAAAATGTATAAGGAACTGCGTCGGATTTGTGAACTAGCTGACGAGCGGCATAAATCTGAAGAACTCGATTACAACATGTTTGGATAGTGTTTAATTATCGGTGGATTCTTCCTTAAAAAGGGAATCATCCACTCAAGAGACCAACAGGTGACTGGCACCGTATATGCGGTGACAGTCACCTGTGTGAGGAAATATTTTGACGACCAAAAATAAGAAACCTGAAGCGCTTGTTTTGGGTATTGATACAGGGGGAACCTATACTGACGGCGTATTACTGGAATACCACTCGAATACGATTTTAGCATCATATAAAAGTCTGACCACAAAACGCGATTTTACGATTGGGATTGAGAAAGTTATTGAAGGAATTCAGATACAAGATGCAAACAGTATTCAGATGGTATCGATTTCAACTACACTGGCCACTAATGCAATTGCTGAAGGGAAGGGAAAACGCGTTGCTCTCTTCCTGATTGGTTATGATCCCGAGTTAATTGCATCCTATAAAATGGAAGCCCAATTTGCTACCCCAAATTATCATTATTTTGGAGGGGGACACGATCTATTCGGGCAAGAAAAAGAAGGATTGGCATTGGCCGATCTGCTAGAAAAAACAAACCAAATTAAGGATAAGGTGGATGCGATCGCCATATCCAGCTATTTCAGCCCGCTTAATCCAGAACATGAAAACCGTGCTTATAATGCAATCTCACAAGTATGTGATTTACCTATCGTGCTGGGCCACCAGCTCTCTACCAAACTTGGCTCTGTTGAACGCGCCACAACAGCTGCTCTAAACGCTTCACTGTTATCCATTTTACAGGATTTTATTGTCGCGGTACGCCGAGCAATGGAAAATAGAGGTATTGATGCACCCCTGATGGTTGTACGGGGTGATGGGACCTTGATGAGCGATGAATTTGCTGCCCGGACTCCGGTAGAAACCATTCATTCTGGGCCAGCAGCCAGTGCCATCGGAGGCCGCTTCCTCTCCCATCTGGATAATGCCTTAATCGTAGATATCGGCGGCACAACCACTGATCTAGCATTAATTCAATCAGGTAGTGTAGCTGTCAGTGAGACTGGGGCTTCAGTTTCCGGCTATAAGACATCTGTCAAAGCCGCTAATCTGCTCTCGATCGGGTTAGGCGGTGACAGTTATATTACGGTGAATCGGGAAAATGATATTGTCATTGGCCCCCAACGCGTGGTACCGCTGGCCTACCTAGCAGATCAATACCCACAAATCGTGCCCCGCTTAAGAGCTTTGACAAAAAAATCCTGGCCTCCTCCCACGCCTGACTGGCTAGAATTTTGGTTCATTGCCCGAGATCCAGAAATGGAAATGGATACAATTTCAGACCGTGAAAAGAATATATTAAAAATTCTGGAAGAAGGACCCACTTCTGTTCCTGAAGTAGCAAAAAGAATGAAAGCCTTACATAAAAATCAGCTCGGGGCGGATGAATTAATCCGCCGCGAGATCATCGGCATAGCTGGTCTAACTCCTACCGACCTGCTGCATGCTGATGGTCGGCATACCCCCTGGAATACTGCCGCAGCAAAATATGGTCTGCAACTGCTGGTTAATCATCTACACTGGGATGAGGAAGGGTTGGTCAAGTTCGTTTGGGAACAAATCAGTGAGACGATCGCGAAAGTTATTGTTGAATTCCTTACCGGAAGAAAAATTCCCAAGGAATCAGTAAATAAACAGGATATTGGTTCATGGTTCTTCCGCAATAGTCTATATGCGGAGGACAAACATTTGCATACACAGATCCAACTTGGGTATCCAATCATTGGCATTGGTGCTCCTGCAGAAATTATGTTAAAAGAAGCTGCCCGCCTGATGCGGACAGACCTGGTTTTACCCGACCATTATTTCGTAGCTAACGCTGTTGGTGCAATTGCAGGCAGTGTTATGGTGGCAGAAGATATTTTAATCTATCCGCGCTTGTCGGATGCTGGTGTTGATGTGATCGGTTATTATGTCCAATCGCGAGATGAGCGAAAGGAAATTACCGAATTAGAAGACGCATTAGATTTTGCAAGAAACTCCGGGCACGATCGGGTGTTGAATGCGGCCTTGCGCTCCGGGGCAGATAACCCAGAAATCATGATCGATGAAATTTCTGACGGCATTGACACATATCGCTTTCGGGTACAAGCGGTGGGCAATCCACGTCTTACGCATTAATTAATTCAATTTGCGGCAGTTAGCAAAGGAAATCTATATTATGGAATTAATACGAGTAGATACAAAGCGGGCTTATGAAGTGATTCATGATCAGATTATCACATTGGAGCTTGCTCCGGGGATCTCCATTAATGAAGGAAAAATTGCCGCTCAGCTAGGTATGGGACTGGCACCTATTCGAGAGGCGATTAAACTACTTGTGCATGATCATCTGGTTGAAGTTACATCTACAGGTTTATTTGTCTCCGATGTGAAAATTAAAGACCTGGAGCAGATCAGTGAAATGCGCCTGCTTTTGGAACCTTATTGCGTACAGCAGACAGCAAAACTTGCCACTGCAGATGATTTCCTGGTGTTAGATGCTCTCTGCAATGAGCAATCCCTGGTTCCTCCCGACCAACCGCGAGTGCTAATTGAACTCGATCACAAATTTCATCAGGCCATTGCAAGAGCAGCCGATAATAAATTCTTGGCTGAAACATTAGAACATTTCTTTACGCTCTCCAAACGTTTATGGTTTCTGGCCTTACCCCATCTCGAGTTTTTACCTGCGGCAGTTGAATCGCATCTGGAGCTAACAGCGGCAATCAAAGCTCGGGATGAACAAAGCGCAGAAAAGATCATGCGACAGCATATCCAAGATTTTTATAATCAGGTATTTGAAATTCTCCAAAAATTGGAATCACAGTAAATTTTATCCCCGCATTTACATGTAACTAAACCCTCAAATGTCTCATCTAAATATAAACAATAATAAATATTTTAGATGACACATTAATCTACTGGGGATGTTAAGAATGATAGACAAGTACCTACCCCCAAGCGCGTTGGTTGTGACTGATCGTTATCGATTTACAGACAGCCACCATATATTGAATATTGAAAGGAAGCTATGATAAAAGTTACCGTTGTCTATGGAGAAAAAATAGAAACCGTCAATGCGGAGCGCGGAGCATTGCTCGGAGATGTTATCGCAGAAACCGGTTTACCTCTGGAACAGCCCTGCGCTGGACGAGGGACCTGCGGCAAATGCAAGGTGTTGGTCGAAAAAGGGGTCGGGCAGCCGGACGAAGTAGAACTGAAATATCTTTCACCCGGTGAGCTGGCGCTCAACAACCGCCTGGCATGCCGGGCGCGGGTGGAAGAAGATTCAAGGGTAGTGCTCTCTCCGATCGTGGTTTATTCGAATAAAATCTTCAAAGGCAACTCACGATATAAACGCGAGAAAGATGTGTCGCTGGGATTGGCAATTGACCTGGGATCGACAACTGTGGCAGCATTTTTGACAATGATGGATACGGGTGAGGTTGCCGCGGGAGGCGGCGGATTGAACCAGCAAACCGTTTACGGTGGGGATGTGATCTCAAGGCTGGCGGCGGCAATAGACAATCAGGAAAACGCGGAACGTTTGCAGCGTCTGGCACTGGCATCGATCAATCAAGCGGTAGATTCACTGCGCCTGTCGAAACGTATACTTGAGCGTGTACAGCGGGTAACGATTGTCGGCAACACGGCCATGCATCATCTGTTATCAAAACAACCCATAGAAACCCTGGCAGTGATGCCTTTCCAACCCCATAGTTCTGCATCGATCAAGAATGCCAACCACCTGATGGGTGGCATTTTCCCTGAACACATTGAGGTCATGCTGCCTCCCTTGATCGGAGGCTTTGTCGGCTCCGATGCGCTGGCGTGTTTAGCTTATTTCGGGTTTGATAAAGCGACCGGTCCGATGGCGGCTATCGACCTGGGCACGAATGGAGAAGTGATGGTTACGGACGGTGACCGAATTTTAACCACATCGACAGCTGCGGGACCAGCCTTTGAGGGGGTAAACATCTCCTGCGGGTCGAGGGCCATCGATGGCGCGATCGTGGATACAGAACTCCAAGATGGGCATCTCTCGATGAAAACGATCGCGGATGCAGACCCGGTCGGGCTGACCGGGTCTGGATTACTGAGTGTGATCAACCAATTCCGGCAGGCAGGGGTGATTGAAGCCAGCGGGAAAATTCACTCTGACCCAGAAGGCTACACGCATTTAATCAGCAAGGATGAAAATGGAGCACGGAGTATTGATTTGACCGAAAATGGCGACCTAAAACTTTCTCAACTTGATGTGCGGGAACTGCAAAAAGCTAAGGGCGCTATTCGGGCATCCATTGATGTGCTGATGACCCAACTGGATCTGAAAGTCGGGGATTTGGAGCGTATCATATTAACAGGCTCTTTCGGCGGACAGGTAGATGTAGATGCGATTATCAATATTGGTATGATCCCGCCCGTTGCCCCTGAAATTGTCGAGATGACAGCTAATGGGGCTGGTTTTGGTGCCGCGATGTT
>JBDLJO010000023.1:0-18014 GCA_039714275.1 Chloroflexota bacterium
TCGCTGGGGCGGTTAGCTCAGCTGGTTAGAGCGCTTCCCTTACAAGGAAGAAGTCGTTGGTTCGAGTCCAATACCGCCCACACTTTTGCCCCCATAACTGGGGGCTTTTGCTTTAAAGCGACTTGTATATGGGGGATTGTTTTAGCTTGGCTAACGACAGATTGATTCTTGGTGTAATTCCGGTGCAGTTTTGGTGCAATTCTATTGGCGTTACAAGCTCATCCATCAGCTCAGCGGCTTTGGATTCCATGGATGGAATGTGATGGCCGTAGATATCTAGGGTGATGGATGGTCTGGCATGCCCTAATCTCCGAGATACTACGATCACAGGAATTCCGTGATTGAGCATTAGGGATGCGGCTGTGTGTCGTAGATCGTGGAAACGAATCTGTGGCAGCCCCGAATCCCTCCATTAAAAAATCACACAAAATTTTGGGTGTAACTTTTCCGCGTATGGTTCTTGGATACTCCAAGGGTTGATGAGTTCACCGATAATGGAAGCGACCGTTCCTGGCCAATTAACGCAGTGTTGGGTTGCGAATGATTAATCGTTAATATTTAATAAATCCTAGAATTATGCTTCAGGATAATAATTATCAATGTTATTGGCATTTACAAAAACATGCTGTGTATATACAGCCGGGGGGACGACTTCTTTGCGTAGAATTTTCAATGCCAGCTCTAATAATTGCTCTCCATACAGTTCCGGCATATAAGTTGTTGATCCAATCACACGGGATCCTGGTTGACGAATTTCATCCAACAGCAGTCGATCCGCTCCCTGTCCAACAATGATCACGTCCTGCTCTCGTCCCAATCTCCGGGCAGCGCGCAAAGCACCAATAGCCGCGTCAGTATTGAATGAAAGGACCGCTATTCGATGGACATCAGGTATGGATTTTATTATTTTGGTTACGCGGGCTTCACTCATTGAACTGGTATTCCCGCTGTCCAGGAAAATCAATTTGTCCTTTGGTAGTTTGCCAACTAAATCTATCACGCCATCTAATTGACCCTGAATGCGGGCTGCCGGCAGTGCTCCTGCACGAGGCTCTTCCAAAACCAATACCCGGTCAAATATACCACCCCATTCCGTCTGCAGCCATTGCCCCATAGCTACGCCAGCATCATGCCCAGCACGGTAATTATCTACGCCAAAAAATGTTGCCCCTACCATTGGGATATCAATGGCTATTACAGGTATATTGGCTTGCTGGAATTTATCCATAATCAGCCCGCCTACTTTGTGATCGATTTGATATTCAATTGCCAGAGCAATCTTCCGGGCAATTAGTTTATCAGCAACTCGCAGCGCTTCTGACCCACTAAGTTTATTGTCGGCAATAATCAAGTCTATGTTTTTGCAGTCCGTAACGGCTTTTTCCAGGCCGCGGCGTACTTCGACAGCAAAAGGCAGAGCTTCGCTCTGATTAGCAAATCCAAGTCTATATTGGGGTTGGCTATCAGTTGCCATATAAGAACGGACTGTGTTTTCGCCGCACACCATGAGGCTTATATTCGCCTCCCGTATTTGTTGAATGAATTCAGATGTGACTTCGCCACTGCTAAAAAAGTGGGTGATATTTTCTAGTTGAGCAAAGGGGGCCACACCAACCTGGCCTATTTTTGTTTCATCCATCAAGACGGCAGTTTGCATCGTTTTTGTCAAGACGTCTTGCTTGAGTTGGGCTTCTTCCAGATTGCGTTCAGTCGCCCCCTCCGCTAGCGTAAACCCAGACCCAGAAACAAAAGCGGTACGGATATTCAAGCGATTCAACATATCGGTTTCCAGAAGTCCACCGGTGGCTTTCCCGCCATTGACTAGCATCCCTCCCAATACGATGACCATATGTTTGGTTTGCTGCTTCACTAATTGAGCGGTCTGCCAACCATTGGTCATGATGGTTAAATTTTGCTTGTTATTAAGGAAAGGCGTCATCTGCTGTACTGTTGTACTGGCATCAAGAAAAATAGCGTCGCCATCCTTAATTAATTCTGCTGCCCGTTGTGCAATTCGCCGCTTAGCGGCGGCATTCTCGGTTGAGGAAAGTTTGCCATCTACAGCAGATGCTGATTTTGGCAGCACTTTGGTGAGCAAAACAGCCCCTCCTCGAACCCGCTTGACCTTATGATCATTTTCCAGAGTCAATAAATCATTGCGGATAGTTCCCCGAGATACTTCCAGTAATTCAGCCAGTTTTGTGATTTTTATACCTGGCTGCTCCTGCAGTAGGCGCAATAAGGATTTTTGGCGTTCAAATGTGATCATGATCTACCCCGAACGTTTGCCTTTCTCAAACTTGAGCTAACTTGACCGTATATAAGCATATTTGAGCATTTCTATTGACAATTGTTGCTGTTTCTGCTAATATTATAGCAGATTTAATCAAATTTGACAATTTCAACATTTAATATATTCAATTTAACATGGCGGTTTAATATGACCAAACCCATTTTTCAAATGGAGCATATTTCCAAACGTTTTGGGGCTACCCAGGCATTGGCAGATGTTTCCTTTGAGCTTTATCCTGGTGAAGTTCATGCCCTGATCGGGGAAAACGGTGCCGGTAAATCAACGTTGATAAAAATTATGACAGGGATCTACCAGCCCGACCAGGGAGATATCAGCCTTGATGGCCAACCCATACGTGTTAACAATGCTCAAGACGCGCAAACACGCGGCATTGCTGCTATTTTTCAAGAGCCAATGGTATTTCCCGATCTCAATGTGGCTGAAAATATATTCATCAATCATCGTGATTTTGGCCCAGTTGTAAAATGGGGCAAAATGTATGCTGAAGCGGAAGATATATTAGCGGAGTTAGATATCCTGCTGGATGTACGTCAACCTGCTCGTGGATTAACGCTAGCGGCGCAGCAAGCGGTTGAAATTGCGAAAGCTATCTCGCTTGATGTTCGTATTCTAATCATGGATGAGCCTACGGCTTCTCTCTCGCTCCATGAAGTGGCACAATTGTTTAAGCTCGTGCAGCGGCTCCGTGAGCAGGGGGTTTCGATATTGTTCATTGGCCATCGTTTGGAAGAGGTTTTTGAAATCTCAGACCGCATAACGGTTTTGCGGGATGGCAAATGGGTTTCAACTATGCCCCGCAGCGAAGTGACAACAGAAGGTATTATTCGAGATATGGTAGGGCGGGAAGTTGGGACCTTTTTTGAGAAAACATCTGTTCCCAGTGACGATCTTCTCATCTCCACCCGCAATTTAAGCAAAGAAGGTGCTTTCAGCGGTATCTCCTTCGATTTACATCGGGGTGAAGTGCTTGGTTTTGCCGGGTTGGTCGGTTCACGGCGCACAGACGTGGGTTTAGCTCTCTTCGGTATCGACCCGGCAGACTCCGGACAAATTATCTTCCAAGGGGAAGAGCAGAAGATCCAATCACCGGAACAAGCAATGAGCGCGGGCATCGCTTATATGTCCGAAGACCGACGTCAACTGGGATTGTCCATGCCCATGTCCATCGCTACTAATATTACCCTCCCCACCCTAAAGAAATATTTAACTTCATGGGGCCTGGTCAAACGACAGGCAGAAGACAAAACCGCAGAAAAGTTTCGTGAAAGTCTAACCATTCGTACTCCTTCCATCGAAACATTGGTAGAAGATTTATCTGGCGGCAATCAACAAAAAGTGATGTTGAGCAAATGGTTGAACGCCAATCCAAAGCTGCTCATCCTAGATGAACCAACGCGTGGTGTTGATGTAGGCGCCAAGGCAGATGTCCATCGCTTAGTTGACGAGTTAGCCGCATCTGGATTAGCTATCATTGTCATTTCTTCCGATTTGCCGGAAGTGCTGGCGATGAGTGACCGTATTTTGGTGATGCGCGAAGGACGACAAATGGGTATTTTGACACGAGAAGAAGCTAATCAGGAGACAGTTATGAATGCGGCTATGGGGCAAGCGGCACAAACGGTGAGGGAGGAATAATGAACAACCTCAAAAAGAGTATTCGTCCCGGACAGCTGCGGGAATTTGTGCTGGTTTTCTTGATCCTTTTGATGATGTTTCTTTTTAGCACCCAAATTGAGAATTATTTTAGCCCACGTTTTTTTAATCGCATTTCGACCAGTGTGGCAATCATTGCAGTGGTAGCGATTGGACAAACGCTGGTTGTACTTACTCGAAACATTGACCTTTCGGTGGGGTCCATAGTGGGGTTTTCTGCTTATTTTGTTGGTCAACAACTTGTCCAGGATAATGGTTTATCGCCAGCGACTGTGGTGTTGATGGCGGTGGCACTGGGCGCGTTGATGGGGGGGATAAACGGTTTGTTGGTCTCTTTTGGTGGTGTTCCGTCGATCATCGTTACCTTGGGCACGCTGGCTATTTATCGTACGATTTTGGTTGAGATTTCCAATGCCGAAACAGTTTTAACGGCTAATCTCCCAGAGTGGTTATTAGATTTACCCCGCAGCAACATTTTTAGCATCGGAGATTTGGATTTTCGTTTAATGGTTGGTGTGGCACTATTGGCGGTGGTTGTTTTTGCCCTGATACTGCGCTATACGTCTTATGGACGCCGCCTGTATGCCATCGGCTCTAATCCTGAAGCAGCTAAAAACGCCGGGTTTCCTTCCCGCACAATCGTCTTTACCGCCTTTATCTTATCTGGAGCATTGGCTGGATTGGCAGGGTTCATGTTTTTGGCTCGTTTTGGCAATATCACCGTGGTGGCTGGATTGGGAATTGAACTGGAATCCGTTGCTGCCGTTGTTGTCGGTGGCATCAATACTAATGGTGGCACAGGAACCATCCCTGGGGCACTATTAGGCGCCATTCTGATCAATATTTTAGAGCAAAGTTTAATTCGTTGGCTTTCGATAAGCGAATTTTGGCGTGATTTTTTGTTAGGATTTTTGATCCTGTTAGCGGTGGCTGCGGATTCCGTAATCATGAGTCGAATTCGGAATTTGTGGGCACAGAACGGCGCTCATTCAAAACTAGGACGTACAGGAACCGAAGGGAAAGATACACATGTTTCATAAACTGCGACAACGCTTGTTAAGTTGGGAAGGTTTTTTGTTGGCGGCACTTTTGGTCATCATTGTGTTTAACAGCTCTATGTCGCCCGCTTACCTAAGAATTGGTAACTGGATCAATCTTTTTGAATTATCGATTGAAAAAATCATTGTCGCTCTTGCGATGACCTTTATCATCATTAATGCTGAGATAGACCTCTCCGTTGCTTCGGTGATGGGCTTGGCTGCCGGAGTACTCGCCTGGTTACATCAGGCAGGCGTTCCATTTCCTCTGGCGATTATTTTGGCTTTAGCTTCCGGAGCAGTCAGCGGCGCTTTTAATGGCTTTTGGATTTCTTTTGTAGGTATCCCCTCCCTTGTGGTTACACTGGCGACGTTGATCATGTTCCGCGGTGGTGCCCGAATCTTAATGGAAGATCAATCTATCAGCGGGTTTCCTGATTGGTTTAACGCGTTGGGTCAGCAATCACTGGTTGGGCCAATCCCATTTGGATTGATTTTATTTTTGCTGCTGGTAGTCATTGTGATTGTTGTTTTACAGTATTCTGGGTTCGGACGTCATATTTATGTCATTGGCAACAGCAGTGATGTGGCCCGTTATTCAGGGATCAAAGTACGCCGCATTAAAATGGTTTTGTTCACCATGTCGGGCTTTGTAGCCGCGTTGGCTGGTGTCTTATTTGCCGCCCGGTTGGGTGCAGTGCGGGGCGATTCGGCACTGGGTTTTGAATTAGATATTATTACGATGGTTTTATTGGGGGGCGTGAGTATTTTTGGCGGGTCAGGATCAATTTATGGCGTTTTACTATCTATCCTGATTGTACTCAATCTGCGTAATGGTATGTCGTTGGTTAATCTCACCGGCCATTTACAGACCGGCGTGATTGGTTTGCTATTAATTTTATCTGTACTGCTGCCCAATGTGGCAAATTATTTACGGGAAAGATTGGATCGTCGTCGTTTTGCACAATGACTTCGGGTAACGGTTGTTTAGTAAAAGGAGGCACCATAAAAATATTTTAAAGGAAAAATCGACCCAATTATTTTTTTCAGTAACAGAAAAAAAGGAGAAGACAGATGAAGAAACATCTCAAAATTATTGGATTATTGCTAACCCTAATACTGTTAATCTCGGCTTGCTCACCAAAACCACCAGTCGAAGAACCAGAAGCCCCTTCTGGCGAAACAGTCGTTGAAGAACCTGCAGAATCAGAAACCGAATCAGAGACGGCACCATCCGGCGATGTAATCGTGCCTGTGCCTGGTGAAGCCTTAGACATGGTTTTGCTGCCCAAATTCCTGGGCATTATTGTTTTTGATGAAGCTAACCAGGGTGCTCAGGAAGCAGCTGCTGAATTGGGAAATCCATCGAAATTACAATTCCTCGGACCTACCCCCGAAAACAGTGTAGCCGGACAAATTGATATCGTAACCACCGCTGCAACCCAGGGCATGGACGCGATCATGATATCTAATAATGCTGGCGATCAAATTGTGCCTTCGGCTACGGCTGCAAAAGAAGCCGGTATGACCGTTGTCACATGGGACTCCCCAATTCCTTCTGCCGAAAGTGAAGATTTATTCATCGCACAGGTAGATTTTGGCGAAATGGGTCAGGTGATGGCTGATATGGCTTTGAGCATCATGGGTGATGATGGCGGCCAATTTGCTGTTTTGTCCGCTTCCCCCGATGCATCCAACCAGAACGCCTGGATCGCTTCATTGGAAGAAGTATTGACTGAAGATGCTTATGCGGCGCTAGAACTAGTCGACATCGTTTATGGTAACGACCAATCTGAAGACAGCTACAATCAGGCTTTAGCTTTAGTTGACAAATACCCTGATATGGAATTGATCATGTCGCCGACCACTGTCGGCATCACATCTGCTTCCAAAGCGATGCAGGATGAAGGATTATGCGATGAGGTTAAAGTCAGCGGTTTAGGTTTGCCATCTGAAATGGTCTCTTATACGCTGAACGGCTGTGCGCCAGAATTTGCGCTGTGGAGCTTTGTAGATCTGGGCTACCTGACCTATTACACGACTTATTTGTTGGCCAGCGGCCAGATGGAAGCCGCCGAAGGTGTCACTTTTGAAGCTGGACGCATGGGTACCTACACCATCGAAAAAGACCCCACCCGCGACGTTGGATTACGGGTTCTGATGGGACCGTTCACAGTTTATGACAAAGATAATATTGAAGCAGCTGCCGGTGGCGCCGAAGTAGCTCCGCTGGAAAAACCTGCAGCCAAAGCAACGCATGGAGAAGCCGTTAAAATGGTCTTGCTGCCCAAATTCTTGGGTATCATTGTTTTTGACCAGGCCAATACCGGCGCATTGGAAGCAGCCGCTGAATTGGGCAATCCTGAAGAATTACAATTCCTCGGACCCACCCCCGAAAATAGTGTCGCCGGACAAATCGATATCGTAACCACTGCTGCAACTCAGGGCATGGACGCGATCATGATATCTAATAATGCTGGCGATCAAATTGTGCCTTCGGCTACGGCTGCAAAAGAAGCCGGTATGACCGTTGTCACATGGGACTCCCCAATTCCCTCTGCCGAAAGCGAAGATGTTTTCATCGCCCAGGTAGATTTCAATGAGATGGGTGCGGTGATGGCTGATATGGCTTTGAGCATCATGGGTGATGATGGCGGTCAATTTGCAGTTTTGTCCGCTTCCCCCGATGCCTCCAACCAGAATGCCTGGATCGCTTCTTTGGAAGAAGTCTTGACTGAAGACGCTTATGCGGCGCTGGATCTGGTCGACATCGTTTATGGTAACGACCAATCTGAAGACAGCTACAATCAGGCTTTGGCTTTGGTAGATAAATATCCTGATTTGGAACTGATCATGTCGCCGACAACTGTCGGCATCACATCTGCTTCCAAAGCGATGCAGGATGAAGGCTTATGTGATGAGGTTAAAGTCAGCGGTTTGGGCTTGCCTTCAGAAATGGTTTCTTATACGGTAAACGGCTGTGCCCCAGAATTCGCACTGTGGAGTTTTGTTGACCTGGGTTACCTGACTTATTACACGACTTATATGTTGGCAACTGGCGACATCCAGGGCGTGGAAGGCGAAACTTTTGAAGCTGGCCGCATGGGTACCTACACAATCGAAAAAGATCCCACACGCGATGTAGGGCTGCGTGTTTTGATGGGTCCATTCACAATTTATACTAAAGACAATGTAGAAGCAGCAGCTTCTGAATAAAAATCATTCGAAGACCTGACAGGTTATTAATGACCTGTCAGGTCTTACTGGAAATCTTATGAAAAGAGTTGGATTTTTACTTCAAGTCAAGAAAGACAAGATTGACGAATATAAAAAACATCACGAGCAAGTATGGCCGGAAATGCTGGATGCTTTGCGGCGTACCGGATGGAGCAATTATTCGATATTTATGCGCGAAGATGGCTTGCTTTTTGGTTATTTAGAAGCAGAAGAAAGCTTTAAAGCATCTTTAGATGGAATGTCTAAAGAAGCGATCAACGAGAAGTGGCAAGAATTTATGGCACCTTATTTTGAAAATTTGAGTAGTGCTGCCGATGAAAATATGGTTGAGTTGGAAGAAGTTTTCCATCTTGATTAGAAAAAAAGAATCGTCAGCAGACTGCACAGATTTTTCTTGGTCTGTGAAATCTCTACTATTTGTTGATTTATTTGTTTTGATTTACCAAAGTTAGGAGAATTGATATGAATTCCCGGGAACGAGTGATAACAACATTAACCCGATCTGGCATACCGGATCGAGTCCCAATCCAATTTGATTTATGCCGTAAACTGACGGATGCCTTTGGGGAAAAATTAAATATCCCTGTTCATTACACAACTTCATATTTCGAGGATGTCACTTATCGCATTTCAGCGAATGAACTGCGTCTGGCAATGGGCAGCGATGTTGTCGTTGTTGGTGGTAGTTTGCCGCGTGGGTACAGCCATCCGGTTCCCCAGGAAGGGCGTATCATAAACGAATTTGGCATGTTGATGGAGCAGGGTCCGTTGTATATGCAGACAGTGGAAGCACCGCTGACCGAGGCAACCTCTGTCCAAGATGTGGAAAACCACCCGTTCCCTGATCCGTTTGCGGATGGACGTTTCGATGATGCTAAAAAATACACCGAGAAGTATAAAAATGAACACGTTATCATCGGTGATCTTGAATTGACAATGTTCGAGATGTCCTGGCACCATGTTGGACTGGAAAAATTCCTGGTTGATTTATCGATGAAGGAAGATTATATCTTCGCTCTGCTCGATAAAGTGATGGCATTCAGCATCGGGATTGCCAAAGGATTGGTCGAAACTGGCGTAGATGTGATCTGGTTTGGAGATGATTTCGGTGCGCAAAACAACATGATGATTTCGCCTCGCATGTGGCGCAAAATCTTCAAGCCGCGATATGCTGAACTGTGGCAGGAAGTAAAAGCGATTAATCCAGATTTGATTATCGCTTACCACACCGATGGTGCAGTATCTCCTATTCTCAATGATTTAGCCGATATTGGTCTGGATGTTTTTAATCCCGTTCAACCCAACGTTCCCGGACATGATCCGCAAGAATTAAAAGATTTAGTTGGCGACCGGCTGTCCTTCTGGGGCGCGATTGACCAACAATACCTCCTGCC
This sequence comes from Chloroflexota bacterium, assembly GCA_039714275.1. Lineage (GTDB taxonomy): Bacteria > Chloroflexota > Anaerolineae > Anaerolineales > UBA11858 > JBDLJO01. The sequence goes on from JBDLJO010000023.1 coordinate 9,636, forward strand.
GCGCGGAACGGCTGAAGAAATCGAAGCTGATGTCGCTGAAAAAATCCGCATTTTAGGAAAAGGGGGCGGCTATATGTGCTCCCCTGCTCATATTATCCAGGCGGATGTGTCGATGGAGAATATGGAGACTTTTATTGCAGCGGTTAAAAAACATGGCGTTTACGATTAATACGGCAAGGTTGCAATTGGGCAAAGTGCGTCAGCCGGGCAACTCGTCAAAAGGATAGATTATGAGCAACTTCTCTGATGAAAAACAAATCAACCAAGCGTATCAGTTAGCGCGAGAACGATATGCAGCTCTCGGAGTGGACACAGATAAGGCCCTTGCACAACTGTCACAAACCCCGATCAGCCTACACTGCTGGCAGGGGGACGATGTGGCTGGATTTGAAGATCCCACGCGTGACCTGAGCGGCGGCATCATGGCCACCGGCAACTACCCCGGCAAAGCTCGAACAGCAGATGAACTGCGCAGCGATTTGGACATGGCTTACAGTCTCATTCCCGGAACCCATCGTCTCAATTTACATGCCATTTACGGTGATGTAGATGGCGATAAATTAGACCGCAATGATTGGCAGCCTCATCATTTTGATAAATGGATTGCCTGGGCCAAAGAGAACGATCACGGCATAGATTTTAACCCAACTTGTTTTTCCCATCCTATGGCTGACAGCGGTTTTACGTTAGCCAGTCTGGACAAAGGAATACGCGATTTCTGGGTTGAACACTGCTGCATCAGCCGCGAGATTGGTGCTTATATTGGCGAACAGCTGGGATCGCCCTGTGTGACCAATGTTTGGGTCCCTGATGGTTATAAAGATACGCCGGTCAACCGCCGCGTTCACCGCGAATTGCTGCGGGAATCCTTGGACGCTGTCTTCGCAAAGACGCTTGCACCCAAGCATAATTTAGATGCGGTAGAAGCCAAATTGTTTGGCATTGGCTCTGAAAGTTACGTAGTTGGTTCGCACGAGTTTTATATGGGTTACGCCGTCAGTAGGGAGATGATGTTGTGCTTAGATGCAGGTCATTTTCATCCAACGGAAGTGATTTCAGACAAAATCTCATCCGCATTGATGTACCTGGATGAGGTTTTGCTGCATGTCAGCCGCGGTGTGCGCTGGGACAGCGATCATGTGGTCACGCTAACAGACGAACTGCAATCGATCATGCAAGAAATCGTGCGCGGCAATTATTTGGAGCGCGTCCATATTGGTCTTGACTTTTTCGATGCCAGCATTAACCGAGTTGCGGCCTGGACCATTGGAACGCGTAACACGGTCCGAGCGCTGTTATTGGCGCTATTGGAGCCGGTATCTGAATTGCAAAATCTGGAAAAAGAAGGCGATTTCACCACGCGTCTGGCGCTGTTGGAAGAGTTAAAAGGCATGCCGTTTGGTGCAGTCTGGGATGCCTACTGCCTTCAGTATGATGTTCCAGTCGGTATATCATTTATGGACGAGATTCGTGAATATGAGAAGAAAGTTTTGGTAGAGCGGCGTTAACCCATAAATCCCACAGATTGAAGAGCATTGTCTGCTCTTATCTGAAAGTTTTGAGGATCTCTAACTGGTTATTTTAGGAAATTGAAGAAGGATAATATTATGCAAGGTTGGGCAGGCAAGATACTCGATATTGATTTGACCAAAGGCTCGGTGGAAACACACACATTGGATAAAGAAATGGCGCGACTGTTTTTGGGCGGGCGCGGCCTGGGGGCGCGTTTACTTTGGGATTTGGTGGGGCCGGACGTGGAACCTCTTTCACCCGAGAACGTTTTGATTTTCACCACAGGACCGATAACAGCGAGCGCATCACAGACCAGCAACCGCTTTAATGTCAGCAGCAAAAGTCCCTTGACGGGCACAATTTTGCATGCCAACAGCGGCGGCTGGTGGGGGATGCAGTTTAAACGTACCGGCCACGATGTGCTCATCGTGCGCGGGAAGGCAAAGACACCAGTAATGATTGAAATTACATCCGACGGTGTGCAAATTAAGGATGCTGGCGACCTGTGGGGCCAGACGGTATTCGAAACAACAGAAACGCTGGGCCAAAAGAGAAACAAGCGTAACGTGTTGTGCATCGGCCCAGCAGGCGAGAATTTGGTAAAAATTGCCGCAATCATGAACGATGGAGAACGAGCCCTGGCCAGAGGCGGCCCCGGCGCGGTGATGGGCAGCAAAAACCTGAAAGCTATTGTAGTTGAAGGTACGGAGCGTAATAAACCAGCAGACGAAGAGCAATTTAAATTCATGCAGTATGAAACAGGGAAATTGATCAAGGCCAGCCCGTTAACATCGAAAGCGCTGCCCGATTTTGGTACTGCGGTTGTCATGAACGTGGTCAACGAAATTGGCGTTTTACCCACCCGAAACTTTCAGCAATCGCAATTTGAAGGCGCGCATCATATCAGCGGCGAAGCGATCACTGAGAAAATCCTGGTTAAAAATCAGGCCTGTTGGGCATGCCCGATCAGCTGCACCCGAATCACGAAAACTACCAGCGGTAAAGAAGGTGAAGGACCGGAATTTGAATCAACCTGGGCGTTTGGAGCGCAGTGTGGCATTGATGATCTAGATGCTGTCGCTGAGGCCAACTTCCTGTGTAATGACATGGGGCTGGATACCATCTCTATGGGTAACACGATTGGTTGTGCGATGGAATTGGCAGAAAGGGGCTTGGTGGATGATGATTTACGCTTTGGCCAGGCAGAAAAACTCCAAGACCTGATCCGGGACACTGCTCATAGAAACGGTATTGGGGATCAGATGGCTGAGGGCAGTCTGCGCCTTGCTGATAAATACGGTATGCCAGAGCTTTCGATGACTGCCAAAGGTCTGGAGCTTCCCGCCTATGATCCGCGCGGGATGCAAGGGCAAGGGTTGGTTTTTGCAACCTCGAACCGGGGCGCATGTCATGAGACGGGAAATATGCTTGGCCCCGAGGTCTTGGCGTTACCTCGTTTGATTGACCGATTTGCTACGCAGGGTAAGGCAGGAATTGTCTCTGTTCATCAAAATTCATCGGCGGTGATTGACAGCCTGGTTTACTGTAAATTTGCTAACATGGCGGTGGCAGAAGAGTTCTTTGCCCGTACCTTGACAGCCGTTTCTGGTCAGACCTTCAGTGCTGATGACCTGATGAAAGTGGGCGAGCGCGTTTGGAATCTGGAACGTCTTTACAATCTGCGGGAGGGATTCTCCAGAAAAGACGATACCTTGCCTGATCGTTTACTCAGCGAGCCAATTGCCGAAGGTCCAAGCAAGGGATTTACCGTTAATCTGGACCCCATGCTGGAAGAATATTACCAATTCCGAGGTTGGGACGAGAACGGCGTTCCAAAACCAGAGAAATTGAAAGAACTGGAACTGGATGATTTAGGATCAGGAAAATAATTATGATTGACGAACGTTTATTTGAAGAATTTCGCTATATCGGTCGTGATATTTTGGTGACTGGACTTACCAGTTCACATGGCGGTAATATGAGCGTACGCGTTGGAGACCGCATCATTATTAAGCGGCGAGGGGCGCAGTTGGGACGCTTGAAACCAAGCGATTTTGTTGAAACTCGCTTTCAAGGTCGGGACAGCGGTATCACCCGGGCCAGTACCGAGTTGATTGTGCATCGCGCGATCTATGAAAAAACATCCGCGTTAGCGGTCGTTCATGCCCATCCACGCACGGCAATTGCGCTTAGTTTGAGCCGGGATGAAATTATTCCTATTGATAACGAAGCGTCTTACCTGCTGCGAAAAATTCCGGTTGTGGCGGTGGAATTTTCATCCGGCTCAACAGAAATGGCTGATGTGGTTTCTGAGGCGCTGCGTGGTTACAAGATCGTCATGCAGCGTGGTCACGGCTGCTTTGCCACCGGCCAGACATTGGAAGAAGCATACCATTGGATTTCGACGTTGGAAGAAGCCTGCGATATTATTCTAGAGCATAAAATACTGGGCGAACCGATGATTGAATATCGCAAACACAGCGAGGGATACAAGAACTGGTGATGGGATTAGTTCAATCTTCAGGATTGAACTAATCTGAAGAGGTATGTATGGCGAAAAAAACGGTTCTCACAGTTGATTTGGGAGCGGAATCTGGCCGGGTGATGGCAGTGCAGTTTGACGGCCGTTCTCTTCATCTCAAAGAACTGCATCGCTTCCCCAACACAACGGTCAAAGTCAATGGAACCCTTCATTGGGATTTTTTGCGTTTGTGGAACGACATCCAAAAAGGTATAGAGCAAGGCAAGGCTTTTGCCCCGGCCAGTATTGGCGTGGATACATGGGGGGTGGATTTTGGTCTATTGGATAAACAAGGGAGTCTGATAGGCAATCCGGTGCATTACCGCGACAGTCGTACCGACGGTATGATGGAAAAAGCATTTCATCGAGTCCCTAAATCAGAAATATTTGCCCAAACAGGCATCCAGTTCATGCCCTTAAACACGCTGTACCAAATGTTGAGCCTGGTTGAGAGCAGATCGCCTCAACTTGAAATTGCCGATACCTTCCTAACTGCCCCCGATTTGATTAATTACTGGTTGACCGGCGCCAAAGCGTGCGAATTCAGCAATGCTACAACCACACAAATGTTCAATCCTCAGACTGGCAGCTGGGCGATGGATATGTTGAAGAAATTGGGTATTCCCAGTCACATTTTGCCTGAAATTGTGCAGCCAGGAACGCAGTTAGGTGATTATGAAGGAATTCCAGTGATTGCCCCGGCCTGCCACGATACAGGCAGTGCGGTTGCTGCTGTGCCGGCGGAAACGAAGAATTATGCCTACATCAGCAGTGGGACGTGGAGCCTTGTTGGCTTGGAAGTGAATGAACCGATTTTAAGTAAAGATGCTTTGGCGGCTAACGTTACCAATGAAGGCGGCGTGTACGGCACCTATCGACTGCTTAAAAATGTAATGGGACTGTGGATTTTGCAGCAGTGCCGGGCCACCTGGGCTAAAGAAGGGACTGAATTATCATATGCTGAGTTGGTAGCAATGGCAGAAAAGGAAATCGAAACAGGGATGAATACTGAACATGCCAAAGTAGCCATCATCAACCCCAACGATTCCACATTCCTTGTTCCAGGTGATCACCCCCAACGTATCCGTGCAATCTGTCAGCAAACGGGTCAACCCATCCCACAAACAAAAGGGGAGATAGTGCGGGTAGTCTTAAAAAGTTTGGCGGCAGCGTATCGGGATGTGTTAGCCGAATTAGAAACCGTTTCTGGGCGCACGATAGAAATCATTCATATTGTCGGCGGTGGCACGCAAAATAAACTGCTCAACCAGATGACGGCCGATGCTGCTGGCATTCCCGTCATTGCTGGACCTATTGAAGCCACCGTTATCGGCAACGCCCTTGTGCAGTTAATTTCCCTGGGCGAGATTAAAAATATTCAAGAAGCGCGCCAAATCGTGGCTGAGATGAGCGCGCTTGACCAATATGAGCCAAAAAGATCGGAGGTATAAGAATGGAACAATTACTTGATGTAATTTATGAGAGTATTTTAGATGGCGAGATGCGCGAAACGCCGGGACATGTCCAGGCTGCTATAGATGCCGGTATAACTCCCAAACAAATATTAGATGATGGCATGATCGAAGCTATGGGCGAAGTTGGGCGTTTATTTGAACAAGGCGAATTCTTCGTTCCTGAAATGCTTGTTTCTGCACGCGCTATGCAAGGCGGTTTATCCGTACTTAAACCACACTTAGTGGACAGCGATGTAGAGTCCGCCGGCACATTTGTCATCGGTACCGTTAAAGGTGATCTCCATGACATTGGCAAAAATCTGGTGAGCATGATGATGGAGGGTGGGGGATTTAAAGTTGTTGATCTGGGTACCGATCAATCAGCTGAAGATTTCATTGCTGCCATTGAGGAACACAAACCAGATGTCGTGGGCATGAGTGCTTTGCTGACCACCACGATGGGACAGATGAGCAATGTCATAGAAGCACTCAAAGAAAAGGGAGTGCGTGATGATCTTATTATCCTGATTGGTGGCGCGCCGGTAACCGGCGCTTTTGCGGAAGAAATAGGCGCCGATGCATTCTGTCAATCAGCGGGCGTTGCCGTAGATACATCCAAAAAATTAATGGCGCTGCGATCTGAATAATACGGATGATTGCAGAAAGATCTAACGATCAATTAATAGAACGAGAATCCCCCAAAGGGAAACGCGTATCATTATTTGTCACCTGCATGGTAGATATGTTGCATCCTCAAACTGGTATTTCCGTAGTGCAGGTTTTAGAACATTTAGGATTGGAAATTGACTTCCCTGCTGGACAAACATGCTGTGGTCAACCTGCTTATAATGCTGGTTACCATAACGAAGCGAAAGAAGTTGCTAAAATATTTCTGAAAGTCTTTCGCAGTGCCGAGGTGATCGTTGCCCCGTCTGGTTCATGCGCCACGATGGTGCGTGTAGATTATCCAAAGCTGTTTGCAGATGATCCTGAATATCTCGCAGAAGCTGAACGCATATCATCCATCACCTGGGAATTCACCGAGTTTTTGGTAGATGGTTTGGGAATCGAAAATCTCGATGGCGTATTTCCAGAAAAACAAACCTTCGCCTTCCATGATTCTTGTCATGGATTAAGGATGATGGGCATTAAAGAAGCTCCCCGTAAATTAGTATCTAATATCCAAAATGCAGATATCATCCCTTTGGATGGTGCGGAAGAATGCTGCGGATTCGGCGGCCTCTTCAGCATCAAACTCCCCAATGTCAGCGCTGCGATTCTGGACAAGAAACTTACTTCTGTCCAAGACAATGAAGCTGATTGGATCCTTCTGGGCGATGTATCTTGCATGACGAATATGAATACTGCACTGGAAAAACAAGGGAAGCCGAAACGCATTAAACACGTCGCTGACGTTTTAGCGGAAGCAATTTTAAATTCGGGGGCAAAGCTGGAGGAGAATAGGGGTGGAAATTAAATCCAATCAATTTGTCCAATCCGCAGATGAAGCACTTAATGATCCCGATCTCCAGGAAGCAGTATCCTACGGCACGCGTCTAGGCTTTGAGAAACGAGTTGGGGCCATGTATGAATTCGGCCGAGAACATGGTGAGGCTCTGCGGCAGCAATCTGCAGGTATCAAACGCCGTACACTAGCTAATTTGCCAGAGCTCATCGTGCAAGCTGAAGGTAATCTTCTTAGAAATGATTTCAAGGTTTTTTGGGCAAAAGACGCGGATGAAGCCAATCAATTGATTATTGAAATTGCAGAGAACCATCAAGTAAAGCTGGCAGTTAAGAGTAAAAGTATGGCAACGGAAGAAATCGGGTTGAACGACAACCTTGAAGCGGCGGGCATTGAGGTTGTGGAAACAGATTTGGGAGAATTTATCGTCCAGCTTGCCGAAGAGCGTCCCAGCCATATTGTTGTGCCAATTGTGCATAAGACCAAGCAAAGTATTCAAAAAACGCTCGAAGATAAAGCGGGGATGCCTCCCACAGATGACCCGCTGGAAATGACCCGATTTGCGAGAGCCTACCTGCGAGAAAAATTTTTCAAAGCCGATTTGGGTATCTCTGGGGCTAATTTTGTGATTGCAGAAACGGGTTCGATTGGCTTGGTAATGAACGAAGGCAACGGACGGCTGGTAACCAGCCTGCCAAAAGTACATATAGTGCTGGTGGGCATCGAAAAAATCGTTGCAACCATCGATGAATACGCCACACTTACACAGGTGCTGCCTCGGAGTGCAACCGGTCAAACCCTGACGGTTTATACCAATTTAATAAACGGCCCAAAACGCAAACATGAACCGGACGGTCCCGAAGATATTTATGTCATTTTTTTAGATAATGGCCGCAGCGATATCTATCAAAGCAATTATGTTGAATCTTTGGCTTGCATCCGGTGTGGTTCCTGTTTAAACGCCTGCCCTGTCTATGATGTTACCGGCGGTCACGCATACGGCTGGGTTTATCCCGGCCCGATTGGGTCGGTTATTACCCCCCTTCTCAAAGGTCTCGAAAATGCGCATACTTTGCCATATGCCTGCAGTTTATGTGGTTTATGCAAAGATGTCTGCCCTGTGGATATTGACCTACCCCATTTTTTGCTCAATTTACGAAAGGATGTTGTTGAAACCCAAAGTGGAAATTGGATTTGGAATATGGGAATCTCGGGCTGGGCCTGGATTATGCGCCATCCTAGAATCTATCGTTGGGGAAGTAAAGGTGCTGGCTGGATATTAAGTTTGCTCCAGATAAAGAAACTCCCTGGTCCTTTAAGCGGTTGGACAGATCATAGAGATGTGCCAACCTTTGCTAAGAGATCTTTCACCGAACTTTGGGCAGATTATAAAGGAGGGGTAGATGGGTAGTAGAGATGAAATCCTG
>JBDLJO010000024.1:0-17917 GCA_039714275.1 Chloroflexota bacterium
AGCCTCTTCTAGGTGAACAATATAATGTTCCTTTCGTTCCTGCCAGGGCGGTTTTGGGATAACATCCGTATCACTGCAGCTTTCGACAATATCAGCAACACGATCTCCAAAACGATGGCGGATTACATCTAAAGTATCGGCACCCCCTTGATCCTCAACCGCATCGTGCAGCAGTGCTGCTATGGCCTGATCTTCATCCCCGCCAGCTTCTAGTACTAGGGCTGATACGCTTAGTAGATGGGCAATATAGGGCGTGTTTTTTCCCTTGCGTACTTGGTCTCTGTGCAGATGAGCGGCATAAATCAGGGCTTCTTGAAAGCGTGTTGTCAGCAAAGGGTCTGTTGTTGGGTTTGGCATAAAGGCTGATTTATCGCTGCCGGATGGTGTGCAGCAGTGTGAAATTAGCAGGACCTTTTGTTCCGATCGGGAATCCAGCAATGATGATAACTTCTTGACCAGGCTTTAGGGAAGTGGCTCTGATCATACCCGCTTCGACATGCGCCAGCATCTTTTCTACACTCTCGGCATGTGGAATCAGCGTTGGTATCACACCCCAGTAAAGGCTTAATCGCTGGTAAGTGTTTTGGATAGGGGTGAAGGCCAGGATGGGTACATCTGGGCGGGCTTTTGACATCAAACGAGCTGTGCGCCCACTTTGTGTGAAAACCGCAATCGCGGTGACATCTTTGTCTTGCGCCAAGGCTTTGGCTGCCAGCGTGATATAGCGTGCATTATCATGGGGCAAATCATCGTCGAACTTGATTTCTATATGCCCCCATTCCTGCATATGGGTCTCAGATTGACTGATGATCGAAGCCATCATTTTTACAGTTTCCACCGGATATTTTCCCACGGCTGTTTCACCTGAAAGCATGACGGCATCTGTGCCGTCGAAGATCGCATTCGCGACATCGGAAGCTTCAGCTCGGGTGGGGCGCGGGCTGGAGATCATTGATTCGAGCATTTGGGTGGCCGTGATCACTACCCTCCCGTGTTGATTGGCCATTTCAATAATTCGTTTTTGCACGACAGGCACAGTTTCCGGCGATATTTCCACGCCTAAATCACCACGTGCCACCATAACACCATCTGCGGCTTGCATAATCTCGCGCAGGTTATCAATCGCTTCTGGGCGTTCTAGTTTTGCGATGATGGGGATATCCGCGCTCTCTGGTGCAACCTTGGCAATGGTCTGACGCAAATGACCAATATCATTTGCCGAACGCACAAAGGATAAAGCTATTAAATCGCCCCCTTGTTCTAATCCAAATTTCAAATCTTCTAGGTCTTTTTCTGTGAAGGCCTGGATGCTTAAATCCCCCCCTGGAATGTTGACCCCTTTATGCGGTTTAAGTATCCCTCCAGTGATGATCTCAGTCTCGACGGTATCGGTACCTATAGTTTTAACCGTTAGTTCGATCTTTCCGTCATCGAGTAGAATCCTGTGCCCGGGTTGCACACTGTTCGGTAAATCGTCATAATCCACAGAGATTTTCTTCTCGTCCCCGCTGATTGCTTTGGTTGTTATCGTTAGGGTTTCACCCGAGACCAGCGTAGCTTTGCCTTTGCCTAATTCTCCTACACGAATTTTGGGACCTTGAAGGTCTAACAGGATCGCGGTGGGGTGGTTGATCGCATTTGATATTTTCCGTATCCGTTTGATCAATTCAGCGTGTTCATCATGATTTCCGTGAGAGAAATTGATCCTGGCAACATTCATACCGGCTTGCATTAACCGGCGTATTGTGGATTCGTCTCGGCTGGCAGGTCCCAGGGTAGCTATAATTCTGGCACGAGGTTTCATGTTTTGTCTCTATCTGGCACATTATTATAGAACCTCCCATTGGAGGTTCTATTTAATAATTTTCAGGATTTTTGAGATTTTTTCACTAAACTTTTAAATGTAGTTTAGTGCTTTGGCTTCATGAATAAGCTTATCCCGGAAATCCGGATGCGCTACTCCAATCAAGGCTTGTGCGCGCTGGCGGATAGTTTTTCCATACAGATCAGCAATACCATATTCCGTGACCACATAACGAACATGATTGCGGGTTGTCACCACGCCGGCGCCCTCCTTGAGCATCGGAACAATGCGGCTGAATGTTTTTGCCATACTGGGTAAGGCAATGATCGGTACCCCGCCTTTGGAACGTGATGCTCCGTAGATAAAATCGAGCTGCCCGCCAACCCCGCTGTAGAGTTTAGGTCCTATGCTGTCAGCACATACCTGGCCGGTCAAATCAATCTCTATCGCAGAATTAATCGCCACCATGCGATCATTTTGCGATACCACGAAGGGATCATTAACATATTCTGTACGGTGCAGTTCAAGGAGCGGGTTGTCGTGCACCCAACTATACAAACGTTTGGTGCCTAAAATAAAACCGGCTACAATTTTTCCTGTATGCAGTGTTTTTCGAGCATTGGTCAGCACACCATTCTCTACTAAGTCAATAACGCCCTCTGAAAATAGCTCTGTGTGTACGCCTAGGTCTTTCTTATCAAAAAGATACTTAAGCACTGCATCTGGAATGGCCCCAATACCCATTTGCATGGTGGCGCCATCAGGGATTAACTCTGCGATATGCTGTGCAATGGTTTCAGTGATTTTATCTGGTTCACCATCACTCATTGCCAGCTCCGGGAGTTCATAATTAACTGGAACGATATAATCTAACTTGCTGACGTGAATAAAGGAATCGCCCAGTGTGCGTGGCATTTGTTCATTTACTTCAGCAATAATGATCTTGGCCGATTCGGCCGGGCTTTTGCTAAGACCTACCTCAACCCCAAAACTACAAAATCCGTGTTCATCAGGGGGAGAAAGATGAACCATTGAAATATCAACCGGCAAATGGCCATCTTTGAAGAGTTTCGGAAATTCTGAGAGCAGTACCGGAGTGAAATCGGATCGTCCAGCCTGCACGGCCTTACGGGTATTGTGGCTGATAAACATCGTGTTGACCCGTAAGTGACCTTCCATATCGGGCGCCACATAATCTGCAGGGCCGATGGTCAGTGCTTGGCAAATTTCTACATTTTCAAGCTCTTCCGCTCGATCGACCAGTGCACTCAGGATAGTTCGTGGTACAGAACAGTTCCCAGTTAAGAATATTCGACTCCCAGATTGCACAACCTGGGCTGCCTGCGAAGCAGTAACGGTCTTTTTGTTATATTGTTCAACCCAACCCATAGCTATTGATTTCCTTTCCATATCTCTTGCAGTGAAGTGTGAACCATCTCACCCTTGTGCGTATAAACGCCTCGTTGCAGCGCTTTAGTATCGGCCAATGCTTTTTCCAATCCCAGTTGCGCAATTTTCCTTACAAAGGGCCAGGAAGAATTGTTAAGGGCGTGGGTCGCTGTTCGACCAATGACACCGCCGAGATTCGGAACACAGTAATGAATTACCCCTTCCTCAACATAGGTAGGGTTAGAGTGCGTTGTTGGACGACTGGTTTCTACGCAACCGCCTTGATCGATGGAGAGATCAAGGATAATTGAGCGTGGTCGCATGGAATTTACCATTTCACGGCTGACCAAAATTGGAGCGCGCACTCCTGGTACAAGCACTGTCCCTACCAGGACATCAGCAAAGCGGCAGACCTTTTCAATATTAAAGGAATGCGAGACGATGGTGACAATCCTGCCTCGAAATTCGAGGTCGAGTTCTCGAAGTCTGGAAAGATTGTGATCCAGCACGTAGACAGAAGCGCCCATGCCCAAAAAATTGCGTGCTGCCGAAGAACCTGCCGTGCCCCCTCCGAGGATTACGACTTCCGCGGGTGGTACACCAGGTACGCCTCCCAGCAGGATGCCTTTACCTCCAAAGTTGTTTTGTGAGAGCTTGGATGCGATTTGCGGCGCCATGCGTCCGCCAAGTTGGCTCAAGGGAATCAAAACTGGCAGCTCGCCATTATCCTCTTGGATAATTTCATAACCAATCGCGGTAATTTGTTTTTCTACAAGTGTCTCGCATTTTTCTAAACGCCCAGCAGCAAGGTGCAAGAAACCCATTACAATTTGGCCTTCTTGCATCCATTCAAATTCCTGGACGGTTGGCCGGGCAACTTTGAGCAGTAGATCAGCCCGTCCATAAACTTCTTCTCCGCTGTAGACAATTGTAGCTCCAGCTTGTTGATAATCATAATCGCTGAAACCGCTGCCTACACCGGATTCATGTTCTACGAAGCAAGTGTGCCCATCTTTTGTGAGCAGTCGGACGCCGGCAGGGGTTAACCCTACCCGGTATTCTGAATCACGGCGCTCTTTGGGGATGCAAATATTCATATTATCCTTATCTTTCTACATTACTTTGGACTATTCCTTAAGCGAGAAGTTTAACTAAAACTGCCTTTTGTGCATGCAGCCGGTTGTGCGCCTGAGGAAATAATCTGGAGTGCGGACCATCGGCTACCTGATCTGTGATTTCCTCTCCCCGGTGGGCAGGGAGACAATGCATAACAATCACGTGATCACGAGCCTCAGCGACTAATTTCTCGTTTACTTGATAGGGTGGAAATACTTGTTGACGTTTTTTAACTTCTTCTTCTTGCCCCATGCTGGTCCATGTATCCGTATAGATCACATCAGCATCTCGAACAGCTTCATGTACATCTTGGATGGTTCTCACATTGCATCCGTTTTCAGACGCAAATTGCTGACCTAAGGCAATCGCATCATTTGGCATTCCATAACCTTCAGGGTTTGCAATCGTGAAGTTTGCGCCTAATTTAGTGCTGATATACATTAGGGAAACAGCAACATTGTTACCATCACCAACATAACTGATATTCTTCCCTTTAAGGCTGCCAAATTCTTCCTTAATCGTCAGTGCATCGGCCATAGCTTGGCAAGGATGATTATAGTCACTAAGCCCATTAATTACTGGGATGCTTGCCCATTTAGCTAATTCTTCAACATGCTCGTGTGCAAAAACGCGTGCCATCACAATATCTACGTAGCCAGAAAGTACACGCGCCACATCGGCAATCGATTCACGTTTTCCCAATCCAATCTCTGCAGGAGAAAGGTAAAGCGCATCGCCGCCTAAATGGCGCATGGCCATATCAAAGGAAACTCGGGTGCGCAAACTTGGTTTTTGGAAGATCATGGCTAATACTTTGTTTTTGAAGATCGGTTTATTCCCCCCGTTTTTCCATTCTTCTTTGAGTGTGATCGCTAAATCAAGCAGCTCATCTAAATATTCACCAGGATAATCAGCAATATTAATAAAATCTTTTTTCATTGGTTATAATCTCCAAAAGTCTTTACTATTGTTGCAAGTTTCACTTGCCAAACATGCCTTTTTGAAAAGTATAACATGAAGATTTTTGCCTGCCAGAGACGGTTAGCTTATTTATTGATCGCGTAATGTCATATAGCTGATCATGCTGTTCACAATGCCGCGATAGCGGTTTATCCAAAATCCTTCGCCTTATCTTTATGGGGTTCAGGTAGTTAATTCAACTATCCTGCTGCCAGGATTGAATATTACTCATTATTAAGAATATCTCGCATTTCCCCAAACTTACTTACCTCTCCTGGTCCAACAGTAGGGTATGAGAGATTCAACGATTTTAACGACTCAACAATAATCTTCGCTACTTGCATGCGCATAAAGGGCTTATCATCGGCTGGGATTGCATACCACGGGGCCCAGGATCGAGATGTGGCATTCAAGACACCTTGATAAGCATCCATATAATCATCCCAGTATGTCCTTTCCCGTACATCTCCAGCTGAAAATTTCCAGTGCTTTTCTGGGTCATCTAATCGCGCGAAAAACCGATCCTTTTGTTCATCCTTTGAAACATTCAGCCAGAATTTAAGTATCAAATATCCGTTTTTAGCAAGATGTTTTTCATGATCAAATATAGATTGATAACGCCCTTTCCAAAAATCACCCGATTCAGATGCATTAGGAAGATTCTGTGATTTTAAGAAACCTTCGTGTACTTTAACGACCAAAGTTTCCTCGTAGTAACTCCGGTTAAAGATTCCTATTCTGCCTCGTTCTGGAAGTCTGAGTGAACTGCGCCACAAGAAATCATGATCAAGCTCTTCTTTACTGGGCTGTTTGAATGAAAAAACCTGGAAGCCTGCTGGATTTACTCCGGTTAGCACTGCCCGGATAGTGCCATCTTTGCCGGCTGCATCCATTGCCTGGAAAATTGCCAGCACCCCATATCTATTATGAGCATACAAGACTTTTTGTAAATCGCTTAATTCATCAACGTATGATTCAAGCAGTTTTTTGCATTTTTTCTTGTCTGGAGCATCGGTTGGTGGTGAAGTCGAAGCACTATCGATTTTGAATGAATCGTCAAATGGAACCAGGTAGGGATTTTCCACAGCCTTGAACATACGTAATCTCCATAATCCTTTATCAATTATATTGACAATGGTTTTTTGAAACCATGCCAATGCCCCAATAAGATGATCTGGGAAATTTAATATACCCCCACTACTTGTGCTGGTTGACTCTTATACTTCAAACGCCCGATTTGATTAGCTGTCGAATATTTCGCCTATTTTTTTGACGCAGCGTGTACATTCATAGAACAGCATACCTAATTTTATCTCTGAGCCGACCATCGAAACCAGCACCGCATCTTCACCCACATGCCTGATCAGCAAAGAGCCATCATTCCCTTCAACCAGGATTTGTTTCATTGTTCCACGGCTTAATTCATCGATGCTCCGGTTGCTAATGGATAGGATCGCTGCTGACATCGCCCCGATTCTTTCCTCATCAACGTCACTGGGCAGCCTTGATGCGATAACCAAACCATCGGTATTAAATATGGCTGTCGCCTCCACATGCGGCACATTTGCTTCAAACCTATCTAAGACAAAATTTAATCGGTCAGATAAGGGCTCAACCATAATTCAACTCCTCAATCTTCGTAATCAAATGGCACAAAGGGTATTTGCAAGTATTATAGCACGAGCAAAAATAAAAAAAACTGAGCAAAACTGCTTTTAGTAATTATATTCTATTTTATCTCTTTATGATTTATGAGTCTTCGAACTTTTATCCATGAAATTCAGAGCAAACCACAATTTTAATGCTTATCCATCCTGGCATCTCAGAATTCATGGTCATCTTATATTCTAAATTAGTTTAATTTCACTATCTTTTTGTATAAGATTTATCCATTTGTTTGATCAACACTTCCCAGGTTTTGGTATCCTCACCTTTGCATAATTTTTCATAATAGGTCTTCATAATATCCCCCTGTTGTTCCAGATTGAAATCTTTAAACAGACTGCCATTTTTGATGTGTTTTTTTAGACCTTCCTCGCCTCCAAAATCATAAACTTGGGCCCCTAATTTTTTTTGGGCATCCAGGGCTTTGAATATATAAACCCAACCCATAGTTTGAAACTGCCAAACATGAGTCAGCTCATGGATCAACCAGTTCATATCCACAGCTTTTGATGGCTCGATCTCCCTTCCGAACAGACACCAATTTCCCAGCGTGATGGCATTGTCCACATGCTCACCTCTTTTGGGCATTTTCTTGATCAGTCTACCGAGATCATCAATGTAATTTGGCAGCTTGCTGTCTTCAAAGATTCGAATTTTTTCGTAATTCAGGTTGTTGCCAAAAGCTTTCCTGCTTTCGCTGGTCTCATACAGGGTAAGTCTGCGTGGATAAAACAACATTTTTTTATCCTTGTTGGATTTTTGGGTTTATCAATAATAGCTTGCTAAGGTCTGGATTATGTCTTGCTTTCGTTGGTGCAATTACCCCCGCCTGTATGGGGCATCGCTGCTTGGAATTTTGCTATCGCACAATGGCAAAAAGGCTAAATAGATTAATTAGAACCAAACAATTACATTATTAATCTTAACCATTTTAACATAGGCAGTTGATTCCCAATTATAAGCACCCCCTCACTCTCTAAGCTCTGTATTGAAATAATCGAGTAATTAAAAATCAAATGAGCATTGAACGTCGTGATCAATAAGCACTGCTTCAACGATTTTTTAGTCGCCTGGTTTGATAAAGAAATATCCATACCCAGCAGCGAGTACTAAATATAAAAAGCAGGCAAACCACCCCATTGCGTTAATGGTACCGTTCAAGGTGGCAAATAGTGTCAGGATCAATCCAATTAAATGGGTGGTCCCGAACCCAATTACGATGGCGTAGCGTGCCAGGGAATCACGGCTGTCTCGAGCATACCAGGCTACAAGGGCATAAGAGAGCAGGGCCGCACCTAATAGCTGTGCAAGCAGTATTTCTCTTGCTGAAATATCATTTACACCGTAGATGGATAAATTATATTCCGGAGCTAAGATAAAGAGCCCACCGTTTATGGTGGAAGCCAGGACTTGAAAAAGAAAAACATGTTTAAGTTTCATCTACCTTTCCTCCATCCCGATGATGGTGATCCGGGAAATTCTAACCTGTAATTTAATGAATGCCGGAGATTTTTGCCTGCATAGATAATGATCAATGACGCTCAACACAACCAAGAAATAAATAAATGCTGTGGCACCTCCTTTTCCCATCAACCCCGCTTGTTATTATGCATTCAATATCTACTGGTTCTTGATGTTTGAACCTGATTAGATACAAACTGCGCACCGATTTAATCAGCGCAATAAAAAAAACAATGCCATAAAGGTGTTGGCATTGTTTGGTGGAAGCCGCAATGAAGTGGGTGAAGATTGAAATCCTATTATAGATTAATCTAATCTTAGCAGAAAAAAAAGTGATTGCAATTGGTAGCAGGTGAGTTGATTAGTTTTTTCAAGCCGGCAAAGGGCACCTAACTTTGCTGTGAGTGGCTGCTGCATCGCCAAATTATGTATTTACAACTTAGGGGTCTATTCAAAAATAGAAAGCACCCACCCAAAATCATAAGGGTGGGTAAAATTCGCTGTGCCGCCTATAGCAAGGATCCCCATTGGACGGCGTCGGTCAGAAGATCTATACTCAATATCTTAATTCAGATCTGATTCCCAATCTTGAATCCTTCCCAAATCGCGTCAATAACTTTGCGCGGCTCAACAGCATCACCGATCATGTGAATCTCGAAATCGCTACCTTCTAAGGCAATAGATAGCTCACGATTGGACTCTACGCCCACCGCAATCACAATCGTTTCGATGGGTAGGCTGATCCCCTTGCCATCATGTTGAGCGGTGATGGTATTTTTTGTCATCTGCTGGATTTTGGTATCGGTCAAGATCTTGACACTATTCTTATCTAACCGCTTTAGGAGCATATTCTTGGCTAATACATCCATATCACCACCTACATCATGGAGCATCTCAACCAGAGTTACCTTAACCCCGCGAGCCGCCAGATAATCGGCAGTTTCCAGGCCCACTAAACCACCGCCAATGACAAGCACGGAGCCAGTTTTTACCTGGACTTGCTCATCCAGAATATCTGATGCCATCATCCAATGGGTATCATTCAGCCCGGGAAAAGGAATGGTTAGCGGGATACCTCCGGTTGCCAGGATAATAACATCAGGTGATTCTGTGGCTATCATCTCGGGGGTCACACAGGTTCCCAACCGGATGGTCACCCCTGCTCGCCGCGCATTAAAAGCCATCGTGTCCGCAACATCAATAAATTCTTCCTTGTGGGGTGCTTTGGCTGCCAGATGGAATTGCCCGCCCAGGTGGTGCTCCTGTTCATAAAGCGTGACATGATGCCCACGGAGGGCTGCAGTGGCAGCAGATTCTAATCCGGCCGGTCCACCGCCTACCACCATCACCTGCCGTGCTTTCGGTGCATGCTTAATTTCCACATCGGCCTCTCGTCCAGTGATAGGATTGAAAGCGCAGCCAGTTCCATGCCCTACTCTTAATTCTGCCAAACAGCCCTGATGGCAGGCGGCGCACAGCATTATAGCGTCTTCGTTCTCAGTCTCGGTTTTGAGCACCCAGTCTGGGTCAGCCAGAAATGAGCGCCCTAATCCGATTAAATCCGTTTGCTCTTCAGCAAGTGCCTTACGAGCCACTTCCGGGGAGCGGATACGCCCAGCTGTAATGACGGGCAGTGAAACAGCCTTCCGGATTTGAACTGCCATAGGCAGCAAGTTGGCCTTCGGAGTTCCGGTGGGGTAGAGGCAGAAAGGCACCGTCTCGCACATGGTGCCAGATGTGATGCTGATGGCTTGCACACCCATCGTCTCTAAAGCACGCCCTATCTCTACCGCATCCTCGATCTCTAGGCCTCCCTCAACATAATCTTTTGCGTTCATGCGCACGATGATCGGAAAATCATCCCCTACCTGTTCCCGCACTGCCTCAATGACCTCTCTCCCAATGCGCAGGCGCTTCTCAAGGGAACCACCATATTCGTCCTGACGGCGATTTGTATGTGGAGATAGAAATTGATGAATAAGGTACCCATGACTGAAAGGAATCTCAATAGCATCGAAACCGGCTTCACGCACGCGGCGGCTTGCCGCAGAGAAAGCCGAAATAATTTCCTTGATGCCATCTGTGGTCAGCGGGTTAGGTGTGACCTGGTTAGCTGGACAGAGTACATCAGATGCTGATACCAGTTTTTCGACAGGTACCAACTTGGGATTGGCAGCCCGTCCGGCGTGGTTGATGTGCGCCATGATGCGTCCACCTGCATCATGAATGGCTTCTGTTAGCTGGCGCAGCCCCGGGACAAGTTTGTCATTGTGGACGCCTAGCTGTGTGGGCAGTTCCCGCCCATTAAGCATCACATACATTGGTTCGGTTGTTATCAGCCCGACATGTCCTTCAGCGCGCCGTCGATAAAAAGCGATATGCCGTTGATTGACCTCTCCTTTTATATTGCCATACCCTAATTTAACTGTCGTCATCACCACCCGGTTGGGCAACGTCAAGGATCCTAATGTTAAGGGTGCTAAGAGTTTCTCGTTTTTAGGCATACAAATCTCCAAAGCTTAAAACATCGCTTCCATCATCAAAGCAGGATGTCCAACTTTTTCTAATAAGGATAGAATTTCATCTTCGGATAAGGCGTTTTTTTCAGTAGCAATCATGTCTACAAAACCGGATATCCCTGCTTGGGTGGCAAGTGCGTTTAACACTGATCGCAGTTCCTCCCTGAGAGCATGATTCATCCAAACAATTCGCCGCCAACCCCCCTCAGCCGCGATGAATTTGTCTCGCTGCAAAGCCCGTTTGCTATGACCTAGAAAACCAGGTACTGGCATACCAGCGCCGACCATTTCGTAGAGCATGGGCCAATCCATCCCGCTGGGGGTCATACCGTCATAGGTGTGATCAATCACCATCACGCCGTTGGAGAGCGGCAGCATAGCAGTGATACACTCGAAATCCCCACAGGCTGAACCAGGATCTTGCATCAGGCTGTACAGACTGTAGGCTTCAATTGCTCCAACCGATTCCTGAGCAACGATCTGGTTTACGCTTTGCCACTGACCCAGTTTGGCATCCAGCAGATCTTCTTTCTTAACCGCTTTATTTGGGCCCACAGGACGTATACTGACCGCAGCGCGGGCATCCATCCAATCTACCGCACCGCAAACTCCAGGATGATCTGGACTGATGACACACAGGTGCCCCGCAGCGATAGTTTGGCAGAGGTTGCAGGTATAAAAGGTATCCACATCTTCATCACTCATACTATTCAACCGCTCATCACGCCCTTGGTAGATGGACTGTGCTCTTTCTTGAATGGTACGGATCTGATCTGGATCAGTGGTGATGGTGACCTGCACACGATTGAGGATATTGCCAAATTCGTTATGCAGACGGGCGTGCAGGATTTCTCCCAGGTGGTGGAAACGCAAACCTTTCTCGATCGCTTTTTGGTGCACGCGGGTGGTGACGATGGCGCGCTGCCCTCGGTGGACGATGCCGTCAGTATCATTCAGGATGGTCTCAATTTGGCGTTCCAATACAGATTCGAAATCGGGCTGCATCGCTCTCCCGCTGACTTCTATCAGCATGGCGTACGACTGGTCAGAGTCCGCGGCAGCATCTAAATCGACTCCTACGACACTAACCTGCCCATCCTTGATATCCTCACCTATTACCACCAACTCAACCCCGCTGAGGCAGGCTCCACATATTTCGTCGCGTACGGCCTGGCCGGCAAAGTCGGGGCTGTAGGCTACAGGAAGTTCCGGTAAGGGAACGTGAATCTGTAGGCCGCGTTCCTCGATGCCTAGCTGAATGATTTCGGGTAAATGGATGCCGCCAATAGCAGGACGGTACTCGCCTGCAATCTGCCAATCATCCACGGAACTGGGTAGTTCAGCGTTGCTCAGCAGCGGGCAGCTTAAAGCCAGGGCGGTCTCTGCCCATGTCAAATGCTCGGGGTTTGGTTCCCCCAACAGGATTGTAAAACCGCGCAAGCGCTCTCGGGCGTAATTCAGCGTTTCGTCATTGCTGCTCGTACTGCCGTATTTTTGCGCCACACGGACAATAAATCCCAGGGCGTCTTGCGGGTTAAGGTGTACTACCTTGGAATCCCAGCTCAAAGATGCGCCGGATTCGGTTAGCTGATTACGGATGTCATCACTGATCACAAAAACTAAAATATTGCGACGAGTGAGGTCTTCTATTAAATTTACCGTCTCGGGGCTGGCATCGCCCATTAATAGGACATACCCCGGAATTGAGCCGTCGATGAAGCCAATTCCCTGGCGACCAACTACGGCATCATCAGATGAAGCCGCGGCAGTAAATAACGCTTGTTCATTCATAAAATTCTCCAATATCTTTTATCAGCCCATTGATAATTTCTGACCTACAACGATTACGGTCCAGGTGCAATTGTTGTAGCATTCCACGTTTTGCACCTTTTAGTCTTGAAGAAAGCACCAACGGTAAAGGATTAATAGTTTTCTCTTCTTACGGGCTTTGCATCCAAATTTCCAATTATTGGGGGATTAAAGAAATATTTAGATTTTTTGGATAATCTCCAATGAAGCTATGGTTCCATCACTAACAGCCGTAGTGATTTGGCGATGTTTTTTGTCCCGCACATCACCTGCTGCGAATACACCTTCAATGTTGGTTTCCATTTTATCGTTCGTTACGATATAGCCCTGTTCTGTTAATTGCAGCGGGGTATTTCTTAAGAAGTCAGTATTAGATTCCATGCCAACGAATATGAAAACACCATCTCGTTCTAAAGTGACAAACTCCTTCGATTTAAAATTCTCTGCAGTGATGATCATCTTGTCTTCTTTTTTCTCAAACCTGCGGGGTTCATGAGACCACAAGATATTTACCTTGGGATTTTCAATGATTCTATCTGCAGTAATTTTCTCCGCCTGCAGGTTATCAAATTGGTGAATAATGGTGATGGATTTTACAAATTGCAGAAGAAGCAGTGATTCTTCCATCGCGCTGTTACCCCCGCCCACAACGATAATATCCTTGTCCTTATAAAACTCCCCATCACAAGTCGCACAAAAAGAGATGCCGCTGCCCATAAATTCCTGTTCGCCCGGAACATTTAGGGTCCGGGGAGAAGAGCCGGTTGCAATAAGGATATGTTTTGTGTTGAAAGTCTCCCCGTCAATTTTCACCCACTTTTCTTTTCCAACAAAATTTATCGCACTGATGTCAGCAGCTAGCTCAAATCTGGCGCCGTATTTTTTCGCTTGATTGCGCATATTTCCAGCTAATTCATATCCGGCAATGGGTTCTACAAAACCAGGATAATTAGCGACCTGATGCGTGGTCTTAACTTGCCCTCCCGCCGATGATTCGTCGATCAACAACGTTGACAGAGATGCCCGTGCTGAATAAATCGCTGCTGCTAATCCGGCTGGTCCGGCTCCGATGATGATTAAATCAAATTGATGGGTTGTCTGATTCATCCTGATTATTTCCTTAAACGAGTTTGATCAAATCTACAAAGCCCCGACAGGTCTCCAGGAGTCTGCCAGGGCTAGGATGCGAAAACTAGGCAAATACTTCTTGGATAATATCTTTTATTTGCTTTGCAGTTTGAATACTGGTGGTTGCTTTTACCACCTTGCCATTGCGGTAATAAATAGTAAATGGAAGACCATTAAACCTTCTGCACTCCGGTAAGTTTCTGATCACTGCGGCGTCAGGAATATCAAAATCCATATCCCTAAACTTAATGTCAGGGTGTCTATCGCTCAGTACATCGAAAATATCATATACAGGAATGCACATCGGTCCCATTCTTCCACAACTGACGGCGACTTTTTCATTGTTTTCGATCAGGGTTTGCAGTTCTTCTTTTGTGTTAACATGTTCTAGGTTGGTCCGTAGCATCTTAATGATCTCCTTGGTAAATTAAAGTTTTCTGGTTTTTCGGTTGTGTTGACCAATTTTTGTCAGCATGATTACCATATTAAAGTTTGCCTACTTGCGTAAGTTGATTTCTCAATACAATTTAAGTCGGAATAAGTTTTTAATATTTAATTATTTTCTCACCTCAACAGTTAAAGTTTCTCGTTCCGGAACAGATAACGTCGCTTTTAGAAATGCCCCCACTTTTTCCCAAAAATGAGCATGGGTGTTGCAGTCACTGTGCCCCTTACCGTGGACAACCCACATGCGGGTTCTTGCATGGATGCCAGCTTCCGCGAGTGCTTTTCCTTGTTCCAGGGGAATAGTTTCATCCTGGTCGCCGTGGACCAAGAAAATTTTCGCGTTGGACTGCTTAATATTGTTGATGGGTGCGAGATTATCAAAATTAAATCCGTAGCGCAGCCGCATATATCCAAAAACGAACCAGGGGATGAAATCTGGAATCTTCCTTTTCTGAAATTCTAATTTCATGACCTCAATTGGATGGGAGAATGCGCCCACTGTGACTACGCTTTTTACCCGGTCATCCCAGCTGGCAGCGTTGATGGCGGCACTCCCGCCGACAGAAAGCCCTACAATGCCGATCGTCTCATTTGTGACCCATCCTGATTGGGATATAAATTTCAATGCTGCCAGGATGTCCTCCGTAAACGTGCCTACGGTAGGGTGTTTCGTAGGTGAGCTGTTGCCGTGATTTCGGGCGTCAAAAGCCAGCAGATTGTAACCAAGCGGATGCAGGTTTTGAATATAGGGCAGCATGCGCGATAGGTTGCGTCCCCAACCGTGAACTAAAATCAGGGTTGGGGCGTCAGGCGAGGTTGGGATCCACCAGCCATAAAGATGCGTGTCTTTTTCACCCGGAATATCAACCTCCTCAAATGCAATATTGTGTTTCTCGGGTGTTTTGTGGTTCTTTTTAATTTCATACCGGTACATACGCTCGATCAGTTGGTCAAGCGAGAATACGATCAATATAATGGCAATGATTATCCAAAAATAAGTCATAGTATTTTTATCGGTTTTTGACCGGGCAGAGCCCTGGTAAATACTTGTTCAAGTTGATTTATCCCTTAGTCTTTGATGAATAGGTGCAATGCGCCAAAATTTGGGGCCCGATATAAGTTCTGGTCGCCTAGCCCCAATCCGGGGATATTTCCTGTGAGTGGGATATCCTCTATTTTAGTAAATTTCGGAGATAGAGCGGCCAGGAGGGCTGCGCCTACAGGTGTTATTAATTCACCGGAATCTATCCCTGCCCGGAAAGGTAAATTATGCTGCTCCAAAATGGATTCAGATACTAATTCAAGAGCATAATCGGGTCCGCTGTTCAGAGGGGATACGCAAACCACGCTGGTTAAATCTATCTCCAGGTGCGCCAACCCCCAGGCAATCCCGGTCAAAATGGGGATCAGGGTTTGGGGCTGATTCAAGCTCCCAGAGCCTCCCGGATGGGTATGAGGTTTCCCCAGGCGGTGGTATTCCAGGTGATCGCTGCCTTCCAACCAACCGTCATTACCTGGTTCATCTTCATCGGGCATGCCATCCAGCGTTTGAATAAAAGGTTTGATATCCAAAATAGGTGTGCCGTCGTATAGATCGAGTGGACTGGTGTAAACGCGATTGCCCTCAATCTGCTTTAAGCCGACGCGGGTAAGCCCGATGGGGCTGGGACGATTAGGCGATCGAGTGGCAAAAGTACCATAGCGTTCTTTGCTGTCTTTCCAGGGCGGGCGCACACTTAGCTCAGGTTCCAGCGCTCTATCTAAATAGGATAGTACGAAGATATGGCTGAATGTCTCTAATCCATCAATTGCAGTCGAATAATGCGCCGCGATATCAATATAAAATGCACCATCAGCGATGTGATTTGGTTGAGGTTGGTAGGGTGCTTTCTGTTGATACGGGGTGTGTGCCGTGCCGATGATCGGTAAAGGTGCAGTTTTCTCGAGGGCAGACGGCATGGAAGGATTGACCTGTGATTCCGCAGAACGCAAAATATGAAGCACTCGTTGGGCAAATTCAGCGTATGGGCCAATTACACCTGCCCGGGATAACGCGGTCTCCAGGGCAGCGGGTGCATCTTCGAGGGGCATCGGGGCGCGTTTTTCCAGAGGTATAACGTGCAGACGATGGGCTAAAGTATCATCAGGAAGGTACTCGATATGGATATGGGCATCCAACATGCCAAGCTCATCTGCCGCAGTCTTGATGACTGAGGTCAAACCGCGTCCGGGCACACCTAAACCAATCAGTGCGGCCGCAAATCGGTCGCCTGAGATACCTGCACTTCCGTCAATCCATAAGGTTGGTTTCATCTAATTATAAGCAATCCGGGTTGCTTCATCTGCCATCGTGGGCTCAATCAGTGGTTTCCAGGATGGGTCGTCCCAGGTACCCAGTTGGGTGTGCATGTCGAGATATTTTTGCGGGATCGGGTGGGTGCCCACGATTACTTTGACACCGTTGCGTGCTTCGAGGTAATTGACAAAAGTATCGATATACGGACAGGGTGGATAACCAACGATCATGCCTGTGGCAAGATGAACGACATCCGCACCGTTCTTGACCATTTCTTCGCCAGTGTATTCAACGTTACCGCCGGGGCACCCATCACAGGTTGTGTAACCGATCAACACAATCTCCTGATCAGCATAAATGTTAAAAGCGCCTTCTCGATTTCGCATCGCCCGGAAACATTTACCACCCGCACATTGGCGGTAGCGATCACATATGATAATACCGATTTTTGTGGTCATTTTCTTGCTCCTCTTTACGAACTATCCTCTAAAATGTTGATCATGCATGGCAGTTATCGTTCGCACTCCAATAATTTTTCAATTTCTTCTGGCAAGTGAGGCTTTCCATCTTCATTTATTGAGGTGACAATAGCCTTAGCCTTTGTAATTGGTTTATTATCCGGAAGACGGTAAATATCTTGAAGAAAACCAAACCGCAACCTAGAGACCCTCTCCAGATTTACGCCTACGAAAAATTGATCTCCGCTTCGCAGCGGATACAAATAATCGATTTCTATTCGAACAATTACGAGATTGATGCCACCCTCTGCTAAAGATGAAAAATCAATTCCTTTTTGTTTCAGGAATAGATGGCGGGTATGCTCCAAATAATGTTGGTAGTTGGCATTATTTACTATTCTTTGAAGATCACATTCGTAATCTCTAACTTCAAAATTTAACTTGAATTGGTAATTAATCATTTTATTTCTGTTTAGCCCGAAAATGGTAAATTCGCGAGTGACGTGCTAAATTTGATTTAACGTTATGTCGCGGGGGTCAGTGCAGTGTTAGGATCATGACATTGACCAACGACGAGTGACAAATGCGCCGGCACCAATAAAAAGCGCGGCCAGAAGGAAAAGCGCAGTATATGACCAATATTGCAGGAATAAACCTGCACCCAGGGAGAGAAAAGCCAGCGGTAAGATCAATACCGAATTAATCCCAGCATAGGTAGGGCGTTCGTCGACCGGGGATATTTCAAGGAGCGCGCTTTGAAAGCCAACTTTGCGTCCATTGAAAGTTGCTCCCACCAGAAAAAAGATCAAAGTTAGCGCTGGCCAACCTAAAGGGGAAAACAGGATCGCTAATATGGGTGTCAGTG
>JBDLJO010000025.1:0-17858 GCA_039714275.1 Chloroflexota bacterium
ATCGCGTGTATAGGGAGTTTCTTCCTCTGCGTCTTCTTGATGTGCAGGTTGTTCCTCGGCGCTGTCAACCCAATCGGGGAGTTCGGTTTCAGATTCTGTATCTGGTGCGATGTCCGTGGTTTTTCCCAGGTCATCCAGCCAATTGGGGAGAGCGGCAGAATCAGTATCAAGTTTAGCCCCTGATTCTGGATCAGATTCAGCAGGTAAATCGCTTGTATCGGGCGTTTTTTCCAGATCGTCAGTTTGCTGGGCTGGCGGTTCATCGTAGCTGTCCAGCCAATCTAAAGATCCGGTTTCAAATACTGAATCTGATGATGTGTCGGCTGGTTCAGCATCAGATTCAATCCCCGATTCTGGATCAGATTCAGCAAGTAAATCACTTGTATCGGGCGTTTTTTCCAGATCGTCAGTTTGCTGTACTGGCGGTTCATCGAAGCTGTCCAGCCAGGCTAAAGATCCGGTTTCAAATACTGAATCTGGTGATTTGTCGGAAGTTTTCTCAATATTGTTTAACAAATCGGAAATGTCGGCTGGTTCAGTGTCAAGTTCTACCACCGATTCTGGATCAGATTTGGCATCTACATCAATCGCATCGGTATCTTCAACCGCGGCGTCAGTTTGCGGTGCTGACGGTTCATCGGAGCTGTCCAACCAATCTAAGGATTCGGTATCATCGTCTGAATCGGGTGATGTGTCTGAAAGTTTCCTTAAGTCGCTAAACCAATCGGGAAGTTCGCCTGGTACCGCCTCAAGTCTTTCCCCTGTTTCTTGTTCTGATTCCGGGATAACATCGCTCGTGCCAGGAGTTTCACCAACAGCATCAGTTGGTTCTTCGGGCAGTTCATCGGAACTGTCAAGCCAATCTAAGGATTCGGTTTCATCGTCTGAATCGGGTAACGTGTCCGCGGTTTTATCTAAATCGATAAGTATATCGGGGGTATCATCTGAATCAGCCTCAAGCCCGGCCTCCAGTTCTTGATCTAAATCATCAAACAAACCGCTTGTGTCAGGAGTTTCTCCCACAGAATCAGTCTGTTCTGCTGACGGTTCATCAGAGCTGTCCAGCCAATCTAAGGATTCGGTATCATCGTCTGAATCGGGTAACGTGCCCGCGGTTTTATCTAAATCGATAAGTATATCGGGGGTATCATCTGAATCAGCCTCAAGCCCGGCCTCCAGTTCTTGATCTAAATCAGCAAACAAACCGTTTGAATCGGGTATTTCACCCACAGAATCAATCTGTTCTGCTGACGGTTCATCAGAGCTGTCCAGCCAATCTAAGGATTCGGTATCATCGTCTGAATCGGGTGATGTGTCTGAAAGTTTCCTTAAGTCGCTAAACCAATCGGGAAGTTCGCCTGGTACAGCTTCAAGTCTTTCCCCTTCTTCTTGATCGGATTCAGCAAATATTTCGCTCGTGTCGGGAGTTTCACCGACAGCATCAGTTGGTTCTTCGGGCAGTTCATCGGAGCTGTCCAGCCAATCTAAGGATTCGGTTTCATCGTCTGAAACGGGTTGCGTGCTCGCAGTTTTATCTAAATCGATAAATATATCCGGGGTATCGTCTGAATCAGCCTCAAGCCCGGCCTCCAGTTCTTGATCTAAATCATCAAACAAACCGGTTGTGTCAGGAGTTTCACCCGCAGCATCAGTTTTTTCTACGGGCGGTTCATCGGAGCTGTCCAGCCAATCTAAGGATTCGGTTTTATCTTCTGAATCGGGCAATGTGTCCGAGAGTTCCCCTGAGTCGCTGAACCAATCGGGGAGTTCGCCTGGTACAGCTTCAAGTCTTTCCCCTTCTTCTTGATCGGATTTAGCAAATATTTCGCTCGTGTCGGGAGTTTCACCCACAGCATCCGTTTTTTCTGCGGGCGGTTCATCAGAGCTGTCCAGCCAATCGAAAGATTCGGTTTCTTCTTCCGAATCGGGTAACGCATCCGCAGATTTCCTTGAATCGCTAAACCAATCGGGGGTATCGGCAGGTTCAGCCTCAAGCCAATCTCCTGGTTCTGGATCAGATTCAGCAAATAATTTACTCGTGTCTGGAGTTTCACCCACAGCATCCGTTTTTTCTGCGGGCGGTTTATCAGAGCTGTCCAGCCAATCGAAAGATTCGGTTTCTTCTTCCGAATCGGGTAACGCATCCGCAGATTTCCTTGAATCGCTAAACCAATCGGGGGTATCGGCAGGTTCAGCCTCAAGCCAATCTCCTGGTTCTGGATCAGATTCAGCAAATAATTTACTCGTGTCTGGAGTTTCACCCACAGCATCCGTTTTTTCTGTTGGCGGTTCATCGGCGCTGTCCAGCCAATCTAAGGCTTCGGTTTCATCTTCTGAATCGGGCAACGTATCCGCAGGTTTTCTTAAGTCGCTGAACCAATCGGGGAGTTCGCCTGGCACAGCTTCAAGTCTTTCCCCTTTTTCTTGATCTGATTCAGCAAACAATTCGCTTGTGCCGGTAGTATCTGCCGCAGCGTCAGTTTTTTCTGCTGGCGGTTCAGCGGAGCTGTCCACCCAATCTAAAGAATCCGTTGATTCTGTTTCAAGAGCGCTGCTGTCGTCTGTGTCTAAATCGCGGATGCGTTCCAGCCAGTTATCATCAGCGCTATCATCGTCTTCTTTGCTGTATTCTTTTGGCGTGGGGGAGTCCGAAAGAGGGTCAATATCAGAATCGCTGCGCATACGAGTCAGCCAATCTGTATCACCAAAAAGTGTTTCGTCATCACTGTGATGATCTTGATCCTCAATTAATGGAGAATCTACGCTGAGCGGTTTTAGTCGTGCCTGACAGTGCTGACAGATCTCAAGTTCATCGGAGTTAGTTTGGCCGCACATCGGGCATAAGATTTCTGCCATATGCTAACCCCCGTACGGGCGATCATTGCCCGTTAGAATGCGGATTCCGGTTGCAATCGTACCCAGTGCAACCCCTAACAAAATCCCGCGAGCCCCAGCCATTGCAGGGATTCTCAATATCCATGCACGAATACTGCTGAGAGCAGGCAGTTGTGAAGTTACCAGTGGTACAGTCCCAAATAAGAGGAATAATACGACGCCGACAAAAACAATTGAAAGTAAGGTTAGGCGGCGGGTGAGCAATCGCGCTGCAGCATAAGTAAGACTGACCACCAACAGGGCCATCAAGCTGATTTCAATGGGTAATTGGATATTGTTAAAAATCCAAAGTGTGGTTTGGAAGCTGCGTCCCTGGTTGAAATGGGAAAAAACTATTTCAAAAATGCTGATTCCCAGTGTGATTGTGAAAGATAAGATCAGTACGAAACTGTCTACACCGCTAATTCCTGTCTGGGCTTTCCCAAAATGAACGGTTATCAGATTGACAATGCCAACCAGGAGAGCGACACCAGCCAGGATAACAGCACCTTGCAGGAAAAAACTGCGCAAAACGCCTAACATGGTGGGGCTGCCGCTGGCATCGACACTGAAAAAATATCCCAATAGGACGACAAAACCAAAACTGATCGCGATAGCTGTTGACAGCGTAGATTTCAATTTAATGTTCATTGCGACGCACCCAGTATATTCAACAGCAATTGGTCGAGGCCGATGATTTTAGCGGCAATGCTCCCAAGGATAACAGCAGCCAAAATCCACCGGATAATATCTTGGGCTTTTAAACTGGCCAGGTGCATTTTATCAGCCCCCAAATATGCTCCTCCAGCGTAGACCTCTTCGCCAACGAGGGGTTCTTGGGCGGTTGCATAGAGTATGGCCTGTGCAGGTAAATTGTCTGTGCCCGCCAGGGTCAGGTCACCGTTGCGTTCTCCAGCGTCCGTAAGGAGTGCTACTTCACTGCCAAAATGACCAAGAAAAATATGTGCCGAAGCTTTTTCATCGCGAATAATAGACATCGTTCCAGCCGCATACGAGAAGGGAGTAAGTCCCACAAGCCGTCCAGTGGTGGGGTCGTATTGCTCATCGATGCCAATGTCGTGATAAGTTGTGTTGAGTGTGTCACGCATCAGAACAGCCAGAGCGGCATCGCCTGTCGTTGCTACGGGAGGATTATCGCTGGTGGAAGTAGAACGAGTTAAACGTTCAAGGATGTTAATACCTGCAAAAGCGGCCGCGCTTTCAGAGCCAGTCAGGTTGCCGCGTCCGATACTGATATGCAAGCGGGATCCTGCTTCAACGGCCAAACCAATAGCCCGCTGCAGCTTGTTAATTGCAGGTATGACACGCAATTGAATTTTGGTGTCTTTACGGTCTGCAATCGTGAAGTACACGATCAGGCCCAAAAATATTAGGGTGAATGCGAAACCAACAATACCGGTAGTGATCACGGTTATATTCCTCTACAAACCCTACTGTAGGCTGTGCATTGCCAGCACATGTAACGGCTAATGTTTAACGCTGCTCAAGTTGTACGATAAAAAATTGTACTCTAAAAATATATGCTGTTCGTTATTTTACCCTGTGTTTTCATCAACGGAGGGTACCAATGTCGAGATAAAAGCTTGCGTTTGGGTTGGGTTTTCGAGTACGTTTGCCAAAGCTTCCAAGTGATCGTTGAATCCAAACTGCTTGAAAATGGGTTGGCCTAAATAGATGAGTTGTGCGCCCAGCAAGTTGAGAGGTTCCAATGAATCAAGGACGACGGCTGTAATCTCTTGCAGCCCCCATCGATGGAGCATATTTGCCCAAGTTTGCCATATTTGAGGGTTCTCTTTCACGAGAATAGTATAGCATAAATCTTAAATTGAGCATGCCGCCTGGAGCATATAAATAAGCCATAAAGATAAAAAAATGGAGAAAAAGGTGCCAAACAGCGTTGTATGACTAGATAATCAGTTGTCTGATTAAACATATAAAGAGATTCTATATTTTTAAGATCATCAGAAACGCAAATCTCGACCTTTCTGGCTGTGCGCTAAACGTGGTCACTATTTTCCTGAGTGGTACAATTTTGCTCATGAAACGATGGAAATTTTGGCTTGGCGTCATTATCAGTGTTGTATTTCTCTATCTAGCGCTGAAGGGCTTACATATTGAAGATGTCTGGGGTTCGCTGCAGGGCGCAGGTTATTTTTGGCTGCTGCCGGGAGTGGGCGTATATTTTATTGGCGTCTGGGTACGAGCTTGGCGTTGGCATTATCTCTTGCGTCCAATCAAGGCAGTTCCAACGCGCACCATGTTTCCCATCGTAGCCATTGGTTATATGGGTAATAATATTTACCCCGCTCGGGCCGGAGAAGTGCTGCGGGCGGTAGTGTTGAAAAAACGAGAAGATATCCCGGTCTCAGCATCCTTGGCAACGGTGATTGTTGAGCGTGTATATGATGGTGTTGTCATGCTGGCTTTTGTTTTTCTCAATTTACCAGAGTTAGCGCGCCTGACGGTGGATTCCGGGTTTGTTGGGGATATTCAAACTTTGGCCGTATGGGGTGCGGCGGTATTTATAGGTGTGTTGGTTGGTTTTTTATGGGCCGCTATGTTCCCTCACCAGGCTGAGAGAATCATTGCCTGGTTTGCGAATCGCCTTGTTCCAGAACGTTTTCGTGAAAAAGTATTGGGCATTGCAACCCGTTTCTTGAGCGGATTGGCATCCCTACGTTCACCGCGTGAGGCCTTGATGGTTTTTCTTACCTCGGTCCTGATATGGCTTCTCGAAACGGGAAAGTACTGGTTTGTCATGCAGGCCTTTGATTTCCAGGTCGGTTTCTTCGCCTTGATGTTGATGAATGGCATTGTCAACCTGGCAACAACCATCCCATCTGCTCCGGGGTATGTGGGTACTTTTGACGCACCAGGCATAGCCGTGCTCAAAGCTTATGGCGTACCAGGTGCCATTGCGGCTGGATATACATTTGTGCTGCATGTCGCCTTATGGCTGCCAATCACAGCCCTGGGTGCTTATTATTTTGCGAAAGAAGGACTGGATTGGGGGGGAAATGTGGGTGATTTAGAGGCAGATGAATGATCGGTTTATCAACGATCTGCGCGCTTTTTATGAGCAGCTAAATATGTCGAAGGCATAAAAAAATAATTGTTGTGCACATTGAGTTCTCGTGAATCAAGCGAAATGGAGACAGCATGAAACGAATTGCGATTATTGGGGCAGGATATGCAGGGTTGTCCGCGGCTTATGATTTGGCTAGAGCAGGACATGAAATCACAATCCTTGAAGCCTCTGATCAGGTTGGTGGTCTTGCATCGGGTTTCAAAGATCCGGATTGGGCGTGGTCGGTTGAGAAGTTTTATCATCACTGGTTTGCTTCCGACGAACATATGCTGGGCTTGATAGATGATCTGGAACTGCGCCATAAAGTGCGTTTCCCCCGTCCCTTTACCGTGCTGATGCACAATGAAAAATGGTACCCCTTTGATTCGATCACCCAGGCACTTCTTTTCCCTGGTTTAGGGTGGGGGTTGGATAAAATTCGATTTGGGTTGGTAGGTTTGTATTTACGACTGACCAAGAATTGGCGTGCCTTGGAGAAAACCACGGTTGATTCCTGGATGCGAAAATGGGCTGGTGATAAAGTCTACACGACCATGTGGGAGCCGATGATGGTCGGCAAGTTTGGTCCGTATCATAGGGAAGTTAATATGGCCTGGTTTTGGGCTCGCATTCACGCTCGCACAACCAAACTAGGAACGTATGAAGGTGGTTTTCAGGCCTTTGCGGATGAGTTTGCTGATAAGTTGAAAGACCTGGAAGTGCAGATTCAATTAAATTCGAAGGTGACAGCTATCCACCCGGAGACCGGAAATACTTTTAAAATAAGGACCGGCTCAGATGAGCAGATCTACGATCAAGTCCTGGTGACGGTTTCTCCACAACAATTTGCGGAAATGACTCCCGATCTGTCCCCGGATTATCTGCAAGGTTTGCGCAATCTTAAATCAATGGGTGCTGTGGTGCTGACATTGGCGCTTAAGAAACAGTTATCGGAGCACGGTTACTACTGGTTTAATTTACCCAAAGATGATGGCTTTCCCTTTTTGGCTTTGGTAGAGCACACCAATTATTTATCCCCTGCATATTTTGGAGGCGATCACATTATTTACTGCGGTGATTACTGCACCAGCGACCATGAGTATTTCAATCTCAGCGAGGATGAATTACTCGCACGTTTTACACCGGCGCTAAAACGCATTAATCCCCAATTTGAAGATGGGTGGGTGCGTAAAACATGGCTTCATCGAACGGAATACGGCCAACCTGTACCACTGGTCAATCATGCAAAGCATATTCCGGCCATTAAAACACCCCTTGATGGGTTGTATTTCGCCAGTATGAGCCAGGTCTATCCCTGGGATCGAGGTACGAATTACGCGGTTGAAATTGGCCGGCGTGCTGCTCGACAGATGATGGATAAAAATGAATAAAAACACACACCCGCTTTTCCGTTTATGGAGTTATGCTGACCGGCATCGTCGTACGATGGTATTAGCTTCGTTTTACTCGATCCTAAACAAGATCTTTGATCTGGCACCACCCTTGTTGATCGGTGCGGCCGTGGATGTGGTGGTGCAGCGAGAAAATTCACTGTTAGCAGTTTGGGGGATAAAGGATGTTAATCAGCAATTATTGGTCTTGGCTGGCCTGACAATTTTGATCTGGGCTTTTGAGTCACTTTTTCAGTATCTTCATCAAGTGACCTGGCGTAATCTGGCTCAAACGGTACAGCACGATTTGCGCATTGATACCTATGATCATGTTCAACACCTTAAGCTGTCGTATTTTGAAGATCGGAGTACAGGAGGATTGATGTCAATCCTCAATGATGATATCAACCAGCTGGAACGTTTTTTGAATGGGGGTGTGAATGATATTTATCAGGTGCTTACCACGGTTCTCGTGATCGGTGGCATTTTCTTTTATACAGCCCCATCTGTGGCCTGGATGGCGATTACCCCGATGCCCTTTGTGATCTGGGGTTCAATTCGATACCAGCGTAAACTGGCGCCCAAATACGCGCAGGTGCGCGAGCGGGTTGGCATTCTCAACGGGCAGCTGGCAAACAATTTAAGCGGCTTAGCCACGATCAAAAGTTTCACCGCCGAAGAGCATGAACTGGGTCGTATCACAGCTTCAAGCGATCATTATCGCCAGGCAAACAGTGCTGCCATCGCGCTTAGTGCTGCTTTTGTACCTTTGATCCGCATGGTGATCATGGTGGGGTTCATTGCCATTTTGATTTATGGAGGCCAGCTTGCCCTCAGCGGCGCGCTGGCAGTTGGAACGTACAGCGTGCTTGTCTTTATCACCCAAAGGCTACTTTGGCCGCTGACCCGGTTAGGCGATACCCTTGATCTCTATCAACGGGCCATTGCTTCGGTCGAACGCGTGTTGGATTTATTAGCGACCCAAGAGGCAATTCCACATGGCGAGATTTCTCTTCCCTTTAACAAAGTGAGCGGAGATATCAAGTTAGAGAATGTTTCTTTTGAATATCAAATGGGTGAGAACCAGTCGGTGATCAGCGATCTCTCTTTGCAGATACCTGCCGGAGAAACCATTGGTATCGTTGGTTCTACCGGGGCAGGTAAAACAACATTGGTCAAGCTGCTGTTACGGTTCTATGATGTGCAGTCCGGGGTCATAAAGCTCGATGGACATGATCTGCGCGATTTGAATATTGATCATCTGCGCGCTGTGATCGGGTTTGTTAGCCAAGATGTCTATCTTTTCCACGGCACTGTGCGAGAGAACATCGCCTACGGCAGTTTTGATGCCAGCGATGAGCAGATTGCTGAAGCAGCTAAGATTGCAGAGGCACATGATTTCATCATGGATTTCCCGGATGGTTATGAAACCGTGGTAGGGGAACGTGGTCAAAAACTCTCTGGCGGTCAGCGTCAACGTATATCAATTGCACGTGCCGTGTTAAAAAATCCCCCAGTCTTAATTCTCGATGAAGCCACATCGGCGGTGGATAATGAAACTGAGGCCTTGATCCAACGTTCTTTAGAGCCCATCGCAGTAGGGCGTACGACAATTGTCATCGCTCATCGTTTGTCCACCGTCCGCAATGCAGACCGGATTTTTGTATTGGATCATGGTCAACTCAAAGAACAAGGCCGCCATGAAGAACTGGTGGCGGCCAATGGTATTTATGCCCGTTTGTGGGGTGTTCAAACTGGAACGGTAAACTAATCCAAATTAAAATCAACCAGAGACATTCACAAAGATACCTGGGAAATCCCTGAAGATTAATAAATTATCCAAGACCTCGCTGCTTGGCGAGCAAGGTATCAATCCAGCGGGGCGGCGTAAAACGGGAAAATATAGAGATCAATTTTGCATCCTTGCCAACGGGATAGCGTAATTTGGGCCTGCGTGCTGTCAGGGCGTGAATCACAGCCTGCGCTACCGCTTCGGGTGGGGTACCCTCGTACTTGGCATTCAAGGTTGACTCCATCGTGGTGTCAAAAGCTTGCCCATAAAAATGATAAGCCTGATCGGGTAAATCAGCTTTGATTTTGGATACCACCTGGAATGATTTCTCCCAAATGGGGGTCTTGATCCGACCAGGCTCGATGATGGCAACATGTATGTCCCAGGGCATTAATTCCCTGCGCAGCACATCCGAGAAGGCCTCGAAACCAAACTTTGATATTGTATATGGTCCAACAAAGGGTGCGGCAATTAATCCGCTGATCGAGCTTATGTTGACGATCCGTCCACGCCCTGTTCGCAATAATGGCAGGAAAGCCTGGGTGACGGCTATTTGTCCGAGCAGGTTGATCTCTAATACACGGCGAGTTTCATCCAGGGCAAGAAACTCCATCGGTCCGCCAGAAGCGACGCCAGCGTTATTCACCAGCCCCATCAAGCCAGTATTCCCCATTTTGTTGGCAACCATCTTCACTGCGGCGGAAATTGACTTATCATCAACAACGTCCAGGAAAACGGGTGTTAACTGATCGGACCCAGCCTCCCGCAGCGCGTCCGCATCGGCTTGCTTACGCACCCCAGCGAAAACTTGAAAACCCAATTTGTCCAATGCTAGGGCACATGTTTTGCCAATGCCTGTTGATGCACCGGTGATAACTACAGCTTTGGATTTCATAAGCGTACCGCCAAAAAGGGCACCAGCATTTCATCCGGGTGCAACCCGCCGTGCCTCCCGGCCATAAAATCTGCTTTTTCTGCTGACCAGAGATAGGCATTATCCCGTGCGGCAACGATTAAATCGCCAGCTCGGGCCCTCAAATTGGGGTGAGCTGGGCCGGGCCCGAATAAACCGCTTTGGATGGCTTTTTCGGAATCGATGATCACAAACTTGCCCGGCCAGGTGTTTTCGTAATACTGCCTGACCGCATCCCGTTTACCGGGGCGGATATAGAGATAGGAGAGTCGATTTTCACCGCTGGGCTGCATGTGCAGCATGTCATTTAGGTCGGGGTGGTTTTTGAGAACGTAATTGGGATCAAGGGGCGTGTGGATTTGACCGTGATCGGCGGTCAGGATCAACAGCGTGTCTTTACGGCCTGCGGAACTGAGCTGATTGAGGAAATAGCGTTCAAAGGCGGTGCTGAATTGCGAGAACTCAGCCGCCGGACGTTCGTCATCCGGGCCGTGGAAATGGGAAAGCCCATCCACATGGCTCCAATATGACCAGGCATAGATGCGTTGATCGAGATTGTTCTCAATCTGCTGCCGGACACTGATCCACAGATCAGCCGGCGTCTCAAAGGGGTGGATAATAACGTCTTTCATGAACATACGGGATAACCCAGATTGAGCGATGCTGTAGTGCTGAAAGGCGTGCGGGGTAATGCCGTGTGACCTTAAGTGGGGACCGAAAGTAGGTGTTGGCAGGAAGCTTTCGGGCTCAAAACCTGTTCGTCTTAATCCCCCGGGATCGCCTTTGAAGCTGATGGGGGCATGCTGAATCATATTGGTGATCACACCGTATTCCTTGAGCCACATCTCGTAACCCAGGATTCCATGTGATGCGGGACTGCGGCCTGTCCAGAGTGTGGTCAGTGCGGCCGAGGTTGTGCTTGGTGAGATAGATGTCAGCGGGGCCATGATCCCATCTTGAATCAGATTATTCCAGACCGATGCGCTGCCATTGGGCTCGGAAATCCAGCGTTGAAAACGGTGCAGGGCCATACCGTCCATCAAAACCAAGATCACACGACGGACACCGTTCCCCAGGGCGCCAAGTAACTCAGATTTCAGGGGGGCTTCCCCAAAGGTTGGAATACTCATCCACTCGCAAATGCTGGCCGGGATGTTGAGGATCGACTGCCCACCATATTTGGGATAGATAAATTGATCTCCTAAATCTAAGCCAGGGAGTTTATGATTTTTCAGGTCGGGTAACAGCTGTGTGGTTAGATCTGGCATGGTATTTCCTTAATGCATATTCAATAAAAAAATAGACCCCCCAGGAAGGGGGGTCTAAAGTCTAACCTATGGGTTAGGGGTCGTCAACTATTGGCTGAGCTGTTCAGCCAGGCTGGCGTTAGCGGCCTCGGTGAGGGCGTTCAATGTTTCGACAACATCAGCACCTTCAGCGATGGCAGCCATAGCTTCTTCTGCTATGTCTCGGACAAAGTCATAACCAGGTACTGGCGGTTCGGTAACGCCGTACTGCAGCATATCGAACGCGGTCTGGTAAGCAGGGTTAGCTGCGAAGTACTCGCCCAAGCCATCGGCAACGCTGGCGCGCACCGGGAAGTAATTGGAGGCTTGTGCCCATTTGGCCTGGTTTTCCGCGTTGGTGTAGTATTTCAGGAAGAGCCAGGATGCCAGCTGAGCTTCGGGGGAAGCAAGCGGCATGCTGACGCTGGCACCGTAGACATTCATGACGGGTTCTTCGGTGGTGTGCGGAATAGCGGAAACATTCCAATTGAAGCCAGCGCCTTCGCCTACTGCGTCACCGTAGTAAGGCAAACCGGAGCTGGAGCCAACCGTGAAGAGCAGTGCGCCGGCACCAAAGTCAGTCTGGTCGCCGTAGCGCTCAACCACGATGCTGGCACAGCCTTCATTGAAGAGATCCTGCAAGAAGGTCATGGCTTCAATGGCAGCAGGGCTGTTGTAGGTGTATTGCCCGGCTTCATAGTCAAAGACATCGCCACCAAAAGCAAAGGTCCAGCTGGCAAAGCGGGAAGCATCCACGCTCAGTTGATAGCCCAAGCTGCTATCAACCGTTGCACCGCTGTACGGATTCGCAGTTGCTGCACAAGCAACTTCTTTGAACTCGGCAGGGGTTGCAGGAGGTGCATCGTAACCAAGTTCAGCCAACCAATCGGTATTGGAGTATAGCACTTCCATAGAGCGGTTGGGAGGGAAGCCCAGGCGAGCATTGCCGAAGGTGGGGAAGATATCGGCATTGTAGAATCCGCTGAAGAAATCGGCCTGGTCTGCACGGGTAAGACCGTATTTAATGCTCTCAACCAAGCTAGTCATATCGGTGAGTGCTTCGCCCAACTGATAAGTAGCAGCCTGATTTTGGTAAGCTACGACCAGGTTAGGAGCTTCTTCAGTGTTGAGTACAGTCAGCATCTTGGTGAAGATATCGCCATAACCACCTTGATACTCGGCCTCGACCGTGATCCCCCATTGGTTGGTGGCGTTGAAATCTGCGACCATCTCCATCAGGGCCTCTTCACGACCGCGGGAGTGTTGGTGCCAGAAGGTAATCGTTTGTCCGCTGGGATCCACTTTGACCCAAGGATCGGGTGATTCGGGGATCATGGCCATTTGCTCGGCCAGGCTGTCGTTGGAGTCTGTGCCAAGAGCGGCCAGGGTCGCGGTTACATCAGCGCCTTCGGCAATGGCAGCCATAGCCTCTTCGGCCATGTCACGCACAAAGTCGTAGCCAGGAACTGGTGGTTCGGTGGTGCCGTACTGCAGCATTTCGAACGCGGTCTTGTAGGCAGGATTTGCTTCAAAGTAGTCACCCAAACCATCGGCAACGCTGGCGCGTACCGGGAAGTAGTTGGATGCCTGCGCCCAAATGGCCTGGTTTTCTGTATTGGTGTAGTGTTTAAGGAAGAGCCAGGCGGCCAATTGACCTTCAGCTGTGGTTTTGGGGATGCTGACACTGGCACCGTAAACGTTCATTACCGGGTCTGCGGTAGTGTGTGGGATTGGGGCTACAGCCCAATTGAATTTAGCACCTGCTTCTACAGCGTCACCGTAATATGGCAAACCGGAGCTGGAGCCAACGGTGAAGAGCAAGGTTCCTTGGCCAAAGTCTGTCTGGTCGCCGTAGCGCTCAACGACGATACTGGCACAGCCTTCATTGAAGAGATCCTGCAAGAAGGTCATGGCTTCGTTGGCAGCTGCGCTGTCATAGGTGTATTGACCGGCGTCATAATCGAAAACGTCGCCGCCAAAAGCAAAGGTCCAGCTGGCAAAGCGGGAAGCATCCACACTTAGCTGGTAGCCTAAACTGCCTTCAGCTGTTGCAGCGCTGTAAGGATTGGCAGCTGCAGCACAGGCAACTTCTTTGAATTCTGCGGGGGTTGTGGGAGGTGCATCGTAACCCAATTCGGCCAGCCAGTCCACGTTGTAGTACAGTACTTCCATAGAACGGTTGGGGGGGAAGCCCAAGCGAGTGTTGCCAAAAGAGGGGAAGATATCAGCATAGAAGAAGCCGGGGAAGAAATCGGCCTGGTCTTCTTCGCTGAGCCCCCATTTCTCGCTGTAAACAAAGGCATCGATGTCAACCAAGGAATCGCCCAATTGATAGGTGGCAGCTTGATTCTGATAGGCTACTACCAGGTTGGGAGCGTCTTCAGTGTTCATGAAGGTGAGCATCTTATTGAAGATGTCGCCATAACCGCCCTGATACTCGGCGAGAACAGTGATGCCCCATTCATTGGTGGCATTGAAATCATCAACGATTGCCATCAAGGCTTCTTCACGTGCTCGTGAGTGCTGGTGCCAGAAGGTGATCACCTGTCCCGAAGGATCAACCTCGGCATAGGTGTCTTCCATCGCCCCAGTCAAATCCGAAGCATCGGCAACATCATCGGCAACGGCGGCGGGTTCATCCGTGGTTGGTTCCTCAACTACGGGTGCTTCTTCTTTCGGTTTGCAGGCGGTCAAGATCAAAGCTGAGATCATCACGACTGCAAATAGGGTGGACCAAAATTTCTTATTCATAAGGATTTCTCCTCCTAGAGAAATGGTTATGATATTTCATAGGACAACAAAAATTTTTCAGGAATTGATTGAGTTTTATTGTATGGGAACCTCCTTGAAACCTTTGAAAAAGTAGCATAATCTATTTATAAAAAAACAAGTAATGACTATTATCCCTTCAACCCGGTTGTGGCGATGCCTTCGGTGAACTGCCGCTGGGTGAGGAAGTATAGAATAAGGATGGGGATGATGGTGATCACGGCGCCAGCCATCAGCAGCTGTGTTTCTGGACCGGCTTCGGTAACAAAGGTCCACAAACCGACCATTAACGGGCGCCACTTGGGTGTTGTTGTCACCAGCAGCGGCCATAGGAAGGCATTCCAGGAACCGATAAAACCAAAGATGATCACAGTCATGATCGGTGCTTTGGAAATTGGCAGCACAACCTGAACCAGGAAGCGTAAGTGACCAGCACCATCAATCCGGGCTGCGTCCCATAATTCATTGGGAATTTGCATAAAGAATTGTCGCAGCAAGAAAATGCTAAAGACGCTGGCCATAAAGGGAACGGTGAGCGACGGCAGTTCGTTTAGCCATGAACCCCCGGGCAGTGGGAGAATATCACCGCGCACCATCAGGAAGTTTGGAATCATGGTTACAGATTCGGGAATCATCATTGTGGCTAACAAAATACCAAAAATTAACTCACGGCCGAAAAACTTGATCCGTCCAAAGGCATAACCAGCCAAAATTGAAGTGATCAAAAGCCCTGCCAGGGTTGTGAATGTGATAACGATACTGTTGACGAAATATTTAGAGAAATTGGCCTCTTTCCAGGCTTCTATATAATTGATCGTTTGAGGAATTTCTGGAAGCCACTTACGGTTAATTGTCTCACCCAAAGTCATCAAGGATGTGGAAACCATCCAGAAAAAGGGAATAATGGCTAAAATGCCTCCCAAAATCAGCACCGAATAAAGGAATACGCGCCCTGGTTTTAATCGAACTTTGGGCTTTGATGGGGTCTTTTTTGTTGTATTATCCATAGAATACCCTCTCGCCGATGAGTTTATTTTGAGCGTACGTCAGGGCCAGAATGATGAAGAACAGCAATATGGCTTGCGCAGCAGCATAGCCATATTGGTTTGATTTGTAGAATGTATCAAAGATGGCGATGCTGGTCGTGTCCGCGGTACCCAACGAAGATGGCACGCGCATGACATAGATATGATTGAAGGCTTTGAAGGTGCCGATGAAGGCGATCAATGCCAAATAAAAAGTGACCGGTGAAAGCAGCGGAAGTGTTATGCTGCGGAAAACCTGCCACTTATTGGCGCCATCTATTTCTGCGGCTTCGTAGAGCGTATTGGGAACGGCACCTAAACCCGCCAGGAAGATGACCGTGTTGTATCCGATATAGGTCCAAATCCCAAAGAATATGATCGATACCAGGGCCATGCTGGGACCTGCCCAAAAACCTTCCAGGTCAATTCCAAACATCATTAAATTGAATGATTTGGATTGGAAAAGCCATTTCTGTGAATCTTGTCCAATCCAAGAGAGAAATTGATTGGCGAGTGCTGTTTCGCGCGGGCTGAAGATGGTTCGGAAAACGACCGCTGTCGCAATAGCTGGGGTAATATAAGGCAAGAAATAGAGCATTCGGAAGAACTCTTGACCGCGAATATTCTGGAAAAGAATATAAGCTAAAACCAATGCAATAGCAATTTCAGCAGGAACGGTCCCGAGAGAATAATAGAGCGTGATGGGTAAGGCTTCTAAAAAGTTCTTGTCGCCAGCTTCCAGCATTTTGTCCCAGCCCAGGGAAATGGTTAATCCCGCCGCAATGAGCACAAAAGCCACAATTGCACCGACGATCAAAGTGCGGTTGTCGGCTGATTTGAAGGCTTTATTCCAAACCCAGTAAGCCACTACGAGTAAGGCTATGCCGGCCAAAAAGGTCAAGATACCAACCCAATCATCGCCAATCGCTTTGGTAAAGTGCCCCAAACCGATAAAATCGCCCTGTCGAACCCGCCACTTGAAAGTTGACATATAAAAGGCGTAACCGATCGGGAACAGCCCAAACATAGAGATAATGATCACAGCTGGGGAAATAAATAGATATCCAACCAAATGTTCCTTTATATCCAACCAACGGATTGGTTTTTTGGTTCGTTTCTTTTCAGGTGATGTTGTCACAGTCAAAGGCGACCTCCCTTATAAAATTAATAAGAGCATAAATAGAATCCAAAAAATAACGTTCTTTCCCCTTTAATGATCTTCGTGAAATTGGAAATCATTGAATTGTTAATCCCTCACCGATAAAAAAGAGATTCTTCAACCATAGATTATTTTGGAAATCAATTGCCCCAAAAGTATACCAGAAAAAGAATACACAAACAGAAATTACCTTCTCATTTTTGGAAGAATTATATTTGACCGAGCTGATATAATTTGCAACTATGAACTGCGGGATGATGAAAATAAAGCCAGTAATAATAATATCGTTTTTGCTTGTCTGGATGCTGACCGCCTGCTCTTCGGACCCGGTTCCGGTACCGGAATTACCGTCCTCGGCAACTCCTGAAATGATTATAGTCCCGACCAGTACACCCACCCCCGAACCAACTCCCACCACAGCAGTTAGCCAGTTAGATATTGCACCTGCAGATTTAAAGAATGTGAAGATTGAATTCTGGCATCCCTGGAACTTTGAGCGCCGCGCCGCCCTGCTGGCCCTGATTGAGGAATTCAACCACCAAAATCTCTGGGGGATTACCGTCAGTGAGCAAAGCCACGGCAGTGATCTTGGCCATATTATTCGGGATGGGATCCTTTCTAATGTACTGCCCAACTTGACCGTGGGGTACAGCAGCCAATTGAATACCTGGGAGCGCCGCGGCGATCGGATTGTCGATCTCAATACCTATGTCAACGATCCCGAGTGGGGATTTTCGCTTGAAGAGCAAGCTGATTTTTTGCCCGCGTTTATGGGAGATGATCTTGTTGATGGGAAACGGATTGGGTTTCCGGCAAATCGCTCGGCGAT
Organism: Chloroflexota bacterium; assembly: GCA_039714275.1. GTDB lineage: Bacteria > Chloroflexota > Anaerolineae > Anaerolineales > UBA11858 > JBDLJO01. The sequence continues at coordinate 17,127 of JBDLJO010000025.1, forward strand.
GACTCTTTTTTATAATCAAAGTTGGGCTGAGGATTTAGGCTTTTCTGAACCCCCGTCAACTCCGGAAGATTTTGAAGAACAGGCCTGTGCAACAGCGCAGCATAGTGACCATGCCACCGGATGGCTGGCCAGCCTGGATTCAACCAGCGCACTTGGTTGGCTCTATGCATTTGGCAGCCAGGTTGTTACTGAAGATGGGTATCATCTTTCACCGCACCAGAATGAAGAGACCCTGGCATTCATCAAAGATTTATTTGCAGATGGCTGTGCGGCATTTCCGGAGACGGGGTCCGCTCATCAAGCATTTGCAGCCCGCCAGGGTTTGTTCTTGAGCAGCAGCCTTGCTGGGCTGCCAGCACAAACCGCAGCTTTTCAGGAAGCCGGGGTTCGGGATGTGTGGCTGGTACTGCCTTTCCCAGCTGTGGATGGAGATCCGGTCTTGGTAACCTATGGGTTATCATATGTGCTCTTTAAAGGATCGCCAGAAGAGCAGCTGGCTGCCTGGCTTTTTATACGATGGATGAACCAACCAGCTCAGCAATCTGAATGGTTGATGACGGATTCATCTTTTTCCACAAGGGCATCAACCATCCAATCGATGGATAACTTTATTAACGAAATTCCCGCTTGGGGGCAGGCGCAGGCATTGGTGGTTTATGGTCGCAGCGAGCCCAGTTTTGCATCTTGGTCTGCGGCACGTTGGGCGGTTGAGGATGCTTTTGAAAATTTGCT
>JBDLJO010000026.1:0-17767 GCA_039714275.1 Chloroflexota bacterium
CAATGCTCTTCTTCCATTGGGAACCGGCCTGGCATTATATCCCCGCGCATTGAGCATTTCGGTTAACAACTTCAGGTTTGCTGGAGTGTCATCAACAACTAGAATACTAAATTTTTTATAACTAGACATGCTTTCAATCATAGGTTTCTCCCGCTTGCGAAAACAGGTCCGTCAGCGTGTCATAATCATAGAGATTAGCAAGCTTTCTTAATTTTGCAGCAAGTCTCGCATCAAATTCCTTTACTTTATCGATCTGCCGATGAAGACGATTGATGTGCCCTCCCATTAATGCATCAGACATTTGATATACCAATTCTGGCGGCAAGATATCCAATTCATCGAGACCAATGGGGCCAATCCGTGGTGGGCGGTCTGCAAATTCGTCATCTGCATATTGATACTCAAGATCAAGAAACTTTTTGATCTTTTCAAGCAATTCATTCTCTTTATAAGGTTTGCGGAGGAAATCATCTAACCCGCAGGAAATGATCTGATCTTTTTTCTCTTCAAAGGCGCTGGCAGTAACGGCAATAACAGGGGTCTCCTTGCCTTGTTCGGTCTTTTTTATTCTCAGGGTAGCTTCACAACCATCCATATCCGGCATATTGATATCCATTAAAATGATATCCGGTTTCCACACATAATAGATGTCGATCGCTTCTTGACCGTTTACCGCTTTGCGAATCTCAAAGCCAACAAAGGTAAGTATGTCGGTCATTAACTTACGATCAGCTTCATTATCATCTACCACCAGTGCCTTGATGGGATTTGGTGCGGATTTAATTCCCACCACTCGCCGGAGTTGAATTTCATCAGCAACATCTTCAGATGTGCCCCGACGGATTGGGATTTCAAATCTAAATATGGTTCCTTCCCCAATCTGGCTGCTAACCGTCAACTGCCCTCCCATCAATTCTGCATATTGCTTAGAAATTGCTAACCCCAAACCGGTTCCTTGCCCCACCCTTGTACCGCCGCTTGCCTGCACAAAACGTTCGAATAATAATGCCATCTCATCTTCTGCTATCCCAATCCCGGTGTCTTCAACCTCAGAAATCAATCGCAGCTGGCTAAAATTATCATCTGCTATCAGCACCTTCAAAGTAACGCTGCCCTTATCGGTAAATTTTATGGCGTTCCCCAGCAAATTAACAAATATTTGACGTACTTTTCCTTCATCAGCAACGACATAATCAGGAACTTGGTCGCTTTTTAGAACCGAGAACTCCAGGTTGCTTGTATCGGCCCTGAGGCGGAACATAGACTCAATATCACTCAACATAGTTGATAGATTGAAAGTGGTCGGAGATACAACGATCCTTCCTGCTTCGATCTTGGACATCTCTAACACATCATTGATCAGATCGAGGAGATGTTCTCCGCTGCTCATTACTGTATTTAACCGGCTGCGATTCTCAGCAGATAAGGATAGGTCACGCTGCATCAATTGGGAGAACCCGAGAATTGCGTTCATGGGGGTGCGAATCTCATGTGACATACTGGCCAAAAATGTGCTTTTTGCTTGACTGGCGGATTCTGCCACCTGTCTGGCTTCTCGCAACTCTTCCTCGGCCAGTTTGCGTTTCGTGATATCCTGCGTTAATCCGGTTGTCCTTTTCGCATTCCCCATTTCATCACGGTGGACATGGATTAGATCGATCACATGTTTCAATTTTCCATTGATGATCACGCGGTATTCCACAGACCCAATGGTAATTTTTGGATCGGAAAATATCTTTTGAAATGCATCCAGGGTTGAACCCAAATCGTCCGGGTGAATCACGCTGCGCCAATAGCCTGCATAATTATCAAGCGACCGCTCCCCAACCCCCATGATGTCCCGTACGTGCTCATCCCACCAACTTCGATCCTCCTGTGGATCTAAGGTCCATGTGCCTGCATTTCCGATCGAAAGCGCCAGGAGCAAGCGGCTTTCACTTTCAGTTAAAGCTAAATTTAATTGATGAAGCTCATTTGTGCGTTGTGCAACTCGATCTTCAAGCTCTTCATATAATTTCCTGATCTCTTCTTCGGCTTGCTTCTGACCAGAGATGTCAATGATCGAAACAAAAACCTTTCCCCATGTATCTTGATAACCAGATGCGATCAGTGTCCTGACAAGGGCTGCTTTGGTCTCGCCATTCAAGGTGAGCAGGTTTGATTGGGTTTCAAAAACCATTTCCCCTTTAGAAAAAGCATCCAGCTCTTCCCTCCAAAGTTTTAGTGCATCAGGATTGATCAGCGAATCCATTTCTGCTTTCAACTGTTCCGCGTTTTCAGCTCCCAGCAAATTGATAGTCGCCTGGTTCAACCCATTTATCTTTTGAAGCCCTATACACTCAATTAATGCTTCGGGATGTTTGATGAAGTACTTCCCTAGGTCTTTTACACCAGATTTAATAAGTCGATCAACATAGTGCTTGATCTCAGAAAAATCCTCTTCCCATAATGAGATTGGGGAATCTTCAAATAAACTGCGGAACCGGGCTTCGCTCTCGCGTAAAGCCGTTTCTCTCCACACCCGTTCGTCGATATCATTAACAATCGCGGAGTGAAATAATTCTCCATCGTTGATCATTGAACTCAAATGCACTTCGGCGAAAAACTGGGAGCTATCCTTTCGATATCCTGTGATCTCGAGGTTATTGACTGAAAGCAGGGGGGTATGATGCGTATTTCTCCCATCTTGATCAATATCTGGAAGGATCTTCAAAATTGGAAGATCCAGGAATTCTTTGCCTGAATAACCAAAAATGATTTCAGCTTGCTGGTTCGCAATAATAATATTGCCTTGCTCATCAAAAACAATGACACCGCTGGGCGCATCGTTGACCAAAGCTTGATATCTTTCCTCACTCACTTTTCGAGCTTGTTCCAACCGACGGAATAAATCAAACATGCTCGCTAAGGTGCCAATTAGAACTGCTGTGTAACTGATGATTTTTAATCCATGAGCTAAATTAAAATTAAAATCAAAAAGGCTTTCTGAAGATGCCATGAAAAAACCCTGGGTAAAAACGTTGATGATCAACGCAATGATCAACCAGAATTCAAAGACATCGTTTTTCCAATTGCTTTTCCGCAGATAATCGATCAGAGCCAACAGGAAGAATAGAGCAGGAATAAGTTCTGCAGGCCGGCTTAAGATGAGTTCTGGATAATACAATTTCGGCAGGGTGACGGTAGAGAAGATCAAGATAATGGATATGACAGCAAAAATTACAAGAAAGAATAAATTGCGCTCATTTACCTTTTTGCCTTTTCCGTTATACATGGTATTTACGCTAAACCAAAGAAAAACAGCTAAGTATAACCTCGCTGCTATCCAACTCCAGGCAGAAATCGTCGTGGGTAAAGCGGGAAATTCAACAATAAACAGCCTTGATGTCACCAGCAGATGATAAAATTCCAGGAGAAAATTCCCCAGAAACCCGCTCCCGATGAATAAGAAGGTATTGTTTTTCTTGCTGTAAAACCGAAGCAGCGTAGTTGCCCCAATGAAGAAAGATATCATCATCGATGCTACTTCAATCGCAGAATGGAACCCCAAGGTCCCTTGTTGATGAAATGTCCTGGAAGCGAAGAAGAAAATAATCAGGAAAAGACCCAGCAGGGCAAAAACAGTTTCTTTTCTTTTCAATTTGGGTTTGAAAGATGATTTCATAATCATTTCCATCATATTATCTGATGGTGCTCAGATTCAAATATTAAGTGTTGGTGATTTTCTTATTCTCTCAATAATAATAATTGCTTCACTTGGGTCTCTAGATTTTTTGCCGCGGCTTGGGGTGTTATTTTGCCATCTATGATATCTGCAATTAGCCCCGGGATGATTAATTCCGAATACAAGATTCCCACAAGTTCTCTATGCTTGCTGTTTGGGATAAAACCCCAGCGTTGAAAATCCTGACTCCCGGCAACCAAGGTTTCCAAAATTTCCTGATTATAAATCTCACTGATGGGCAACTTACGGTCAACGCCAATGGGCAGTTTTCTCCATTGATCAAGAAAAAACGATGGGTTTTGCGAGGTGCCATAGCGCATGGGCATTTTTCCTTCAGGCGCCATACTCAGCCAATCCAGGTAACCTTCACTCATCATGAATTCCACAAACTCAACCGCGGGATCTGTTTTAGCCCTGGTTGTAATCCCAAAATAATTAACCGCACCCCATTGGGTTGCGGTCCCGTCTACGGCAACAAATGCCGGCACAATACCGCTGATCTCTGCCAGGTAACCGGGATCTGTCTCGCATTCCAGGCAATCGGGCATAAAATCATCACGCAAGCCAGCCATTTCATCCAGGATAAATGGTGACCAGATGATCATGCCTGCATGACCGGCAAAATATTGTTCTCGGGCCTCAAACCATGCTGCTGGGGAATCACCAGGTCCAAAATCACGCATCAACTCGGTATAATAATCCAGGGCAGCTATCATTTCAGGAGTATTAAGAAATATTTCTCCGTTATCGCAAATAATTTGAACCCCGTGAGCTAAAGCAAAATGCTCAAAGGTTTGCTGGGTATATACTTCATTCGGATTTGTACCGGCGATGAGCCCGATATATCCAGCATCTGTTAACACCTGCGCAGCAGCACGTATTCTATTTAGATCGTCAGGTTTTTCTAACCCCAGGCTTTCAAAAATATCTGCTCGATAAATCAATAATTGCCCCCAACCATCTGAAGGTACGCTGTTGAATTGATCCCCTTTTACACCAACCATGGCTAAAGACCCAGGTGCAAAGGTGCTCGCATCAAGATTATTGATTATTGATGCAGCGGCATCAGCATCCAGTATGCCGTGTTCTTCCCAGCTGTTGACAAATTCTAAAGGAAGGTAAACGACATCGGGCAAATACCTCTTTTCGTAACTGGCACGCATCAAACTATCTATGGCATTTTCTTCTAACAAGACCAGGTCGACTTCAATGCCCGTCTTTTCTGTAAATCGCTGTATGATTTGATTTGTGATCTCAACACGATCTTGTTGAATCTCCAGGCTCCAAAACACAATCCGGGGTGGTATTGAAACCGAGTCCTCAACCATTGCTGTGCCAGCCACATTTTCCGTTGGTTCAGAAACCGGGCCTAAAACAACCTCTGTACCAGCCAAATTTTCTGGTTGAGATGGATAACACGCGCTGAGAAAGGCACCAATAACAATCATCATCAATGATAATTTAAAGTTAATTCCGAGGATGGGGATAAGGTTTTTGAATTTTGAAATCATACCTGATGCTACCTTGATGGACGAATAATCGGCTGATCTGCTGTTTGATAAGCTGGCGGCCACAGCACATCCATATCTTGGGGCAGCTGATTTATTTCTGTATACTGCAGGTAGAATATGGGAACATCCGGCCATTGGTGCCACATATACGCTGGTATATAGTCCGTGGGAGGATTATCCTTGCCAAAGGGGAAATAATATCTTCCAGACGCAAGTTCAATGTCGGTTTTCTCTAAAGCATCTATGATCGCATCTGGATCGATGGAACCGGCCCGGTTGATGGCATCTGCCATAATCCAAAGAGAATCATAAGCTTCGAAAGCATAGGCCTCAGGCCACTTTTCAAAAATCTCCTGATACTTTTGAGCAAAATCAAGACCAATCTTATTGATCATTGGGGGCCATGGACCGATACGCGGCACAACAATAAAATCCCCTTCCGGGATATGCTCCCAATACTCGGCATGATTCAATGCGACTTGATTTGCTGCTATTATGGTTTGATTTCTCGGCCCGAGATCTGCATCTAAAAGCTGCTGCAGGAGAATAAATGAAGATTGACCAGTTACTTTAATAAAAATGGCATCGGGTCTTTGATGGTATTCTTTGATGATTGCAATGACTGACGAGAAATCATCATTAGAGAAATCCGTTTCCAAAGATTTAATTTCAATACCGTACTCCGGGAACCAAAGCTCAGAACTTTCAATTTGATTTACCCCAAAATTTGTATCTTCAGCAATCACTACTGCGAATAAAGCACCATCCTGGTTATAATCGCCAACTGCCGCCAACCATTTTGCATCAACCTGCGCTGTAAAGCTGGTTGGAGGTGCAATGCGGAATATTTCAGGGTATCCTGATGAAGTAATATCCTCACTATAGGTTTCTGTAAAAATTGTGGGTATATGATTTTGATGGGCAACTTCCATGATCGCTAATCCAACATCACTATGATACTCTCCCACAATACCTACCACACAACTTTCTTTTATCAGCCGCTCAGATATTTCCCTGCCGCGTTCCGGCAGACCTGCTGTATCATCAACAATCACCCGAATATTCTTTCCTAAAACGCCTCCGGCCTCGTTGATGTCTTTTTGAGCAATTTGGAAAGCAGCCATCATTGCCACACCTTCACTGGCGGCCCCCGGTTTTGAGAATGGTGCAGTTGCACCAATAAAGACCTCATTAACTTCAGAAATATCTGATTTTGAACACACAGGAGCAGGAAGATCAGTTGATAGGATTGGATCAATGTCCGCTGGCTGGCAGCTAACCAATAAAATCAGGAGGGAGAAAATGAGCAATATTATTTTGTTGGGATGTATGAATATTTGATTCAAGATTCTTCTCCTCACGTTGTGCCGCTGCAATACTTATATTCCCCTTAATCCCCCAATTATATCTAAACAAATTGATTTCTTGGAAATGATATTTGTGAAGAGCTAGTGGTTTTCCCTCTAATACTTGGGCGAATAATGGTACCCCAAGGGACATATCATTAGAAAGCTCTGGTTAATTTAATATTATTCAACCAGAATATTTTGGATTAGGTACCACCATGAGATTGGTCACGGGCAACCCCTGACTATTTCCAGACTAGCCTTTCACAGGTTTACGAACGCCTGCGTCTTTTTTTCCGTGTCCTCTTTGTGCCCCGGTAGGAGGGTGCGGTAATTGGGCAAATAGTGCACAAACGTTTATCCTGCATGCGGCTGAGCAGACGGGGGTCCATTTCACCTTTAAGCTCAGGGGTGGTGATGATGGTGGGCATTTCGGCGTAATAACGGTAGTTAAACAATTGATAAAGCTTTTCACGCGCCCAGGGAGTCATATTTTGTGTGCCGAGATCATCCAGAATCAATAAGGGGGCCTGACGCACTTCATCGAAGCGGTGGTCAAGGCTGACCGTACTGCGCGGGGCAAAAGTAGCTCGCAGGTGATCCATTAAGTCGGGGACAACAACAAACATGGGAACGTGGTAACCCTTTTCAGCCTGATAGTTGGCAATAGCGGCGGCCAGATGCGTTTTACCGCACCCATAGGGACCCGTTATCACCAGCCAGCCATCTGGATCTTCTGCAAAATCAAGCGCCTCCGCGAGTGCTTTTTCCAGACTCTGGGTATCCGCCGGAGATAGCTTTTCATTTTTGCGCATCACAAAAGTATCAAAAGTAAACTTGTGCAGGTTCTCGAGGGGTCCGGGGGTATCGTGCCCGGGACTGCGGTAATCTTCAGCCCGGATCCTCATCGTGCGCACAAATTCGGTATCACGCAAGCGCGATAAAATGCGCGGTTCGATCTGCGAAAGGGGTATGTTTGTGGTGACGATCATGGGCAGTTTGTTGATATAACGGTAATTCACGATCTGGAAGAGCTTTTCTTGGGCCCACTTGGTCGCATTTTGTGTGCCAAAATCATCCATGATCAGGAGCGGCACGTTGCGAATCTCATCAAAACGCCCTTCGAAAGTTGCTTCGGGATCATCATAAGAAAAACGCAGAAAATCCAAAAGGTCGGGCACGGTGAGGAACAAAGTTGAGACTCCCAAATCAACCACAAAATTGGCAACCGCGGCTGCCAGATGGGTTTTTCCACAACCATAGCCGCCCTGCAAAACCAACCAGCCGTCCAGAGATCGTGAAAATTGCTGAGCTGATTGATAAGCGGCTTCCAGGGATTGAGCCTCAATAGGGCCTAATCCTGTTCTGCCGCGTGATTGGAAATTCTCAAAGGTCAGGTGCTGCAGTTCATCCAGGTTGCTCATCGCAAAAAGGCGCTTATGCACGGCCCGGTTGAGATCATCCTGGCGGCATTGGCAAACCTGAAGCTGCCCAAATTTCGGATGGTCTACAGGAAGATCCAGGCGGTAATATCCCACACCGCTGCAAATTTCACAGTTAGGATCACCAGGAAGATCTTTTTTTGGCATTTCTAACGACGGCTCAGTCGTCTTCCCAATTTGCGTATTGTTGGCCATCTTTTTCAGTGTCTTGTCGATCTGCTCGGACATCATAACCTCTTTCTTGCCAGCGGCGTAAAATCGCAGCGATATAACGCCAGTTGCGCACATTTTTTTCTACGGCAATGCGAAAGCCTTCTTCAATCCAGGGTGCTGGAAATGTGTTTTCAGCGTCCTGGAGAGCTTCAGCGATCATCGGTGTGAGCGGGCCGATATGCTCTTCGTAAAGGCGGAATATATTGGGCGGGGTGGGCTGCAGTACTGTTGGAGCGGCATCAGTTTTCGGAGGTCGCCACTCGCCGCGCTGGATGGCTGATACAGCGGCACGTCCCTTTGGTGTGTTGAGGAAATATATGGTTTGTTCCCCGGTTTCATCAATGAAACCGGCCTGCAAAAATATCCCGTGATCCACAGCCCGTTGGATGGCATCCTGCAAAGCGGATTCAGCTTCGTCAGGGTCGGCGCCCATACCTCCCATAAAAACGGGATCATTTAAAAAATCTCGATCCACCAAATAGCGGTAACTGCCGTCCTTGCGATCCAGGCGCCAAAGACCATACAAGGTGACCTTCAGTTCGCCAAGATGATCTATTTGGGGCAACAGGTCATTAAAAAGCGGCTCTGGTACTCGGGTAAAGTGCACCTGACCACTGGGAAAACCTTGAAATTTTTTCATGTCAGTTGAGATAAATCTACATGCCGGGTGAGGGCACTTTCAAATTTGGCCAAATTTTTACGAAAGATCAACTGCACACTGCCCGTTGGACCATTACGATGTTTAGCAATAATGATCTCAGCAACATTTTCTTTGGATGGATCTTCTTCGTACATCTCTGGCCGGTAGATGAACATAACGATATCAGCATCTTGTTCCAAGGAACCTGATTCTCGCAAATCGGAGAGTACCGGTTTTTTATCGGAACGCTGTTCGACGGCACGGGAAAGCTGTGCGGCCGCCAAAACAGGTACTTCTAATTCGCGAGCTAAAATCTTTAGCTGACGCGAAATATGTGAGACCTCTTGAACACGGTTCTCGCCCCGGCGCCCATCGCCCGTCATCAACTGCAAATAGTCGATAATAATCAGGTCAAGGCGGTATTCTAAATGCAGGCGCCTGCATTTGGTGCGCAGCTGCAGGGGGGTAATGCCAGGTGTGTCATCAAGAAAGATTTTTGAATCACCCATCACCTCAACCGCGTGGGTGAAAATAGGCCACTCGCTCTCTTCAAGTTTGCCCGTGCGCAGACGCTGAGAATCGATACCGGTTTCCTGGGCAACCAGACGCTGCACCAGCTGCTCATTGGCCATCTCTAAAGAGAAAATAGCAATATGTTTTTTGTGGGTCTGGGCTGCATTTTTCGCAATTGAAAGTGCAAAACCTGTTTTACCCATACCCGGGCGTCCAGCGACGATCAGCAAATCGGAGGGCTGTAATCCGCCCAGCAGTGTATCCAGATCAACAAAACCAGTCGGAACACCACGCACATCTTCATCACGGGCGGCCAACTCGCCAACCCGGTCATAATACTCACTCAAAACTTGTCGGATTGGCGCCAAATCACGGGTCATGCGGTGTTCGCTAACACCAAAGATGGCTTTTTCGGCATCCCCCATTACTGAGTCCAAGCCGGTTTCTTCATCATAGGCCAGCTTGACAATATCATTGGCCGCTTCGATCATGCGGCGGCGAACAGCAGCGTCCTCAACAATGCGGCCATAGGCCTCGGCGTGCAGCGAGGAGGGCACGTTATTGATCAGCGCGGTGATATATGCCGGACCACCAATTTCAGCCAATTGGCCTTGCTGATCCAGATCTTCGGTGACCGTCAAATAATCTATTGGATTGCGGCTCTCTTGTAAGCGGGAAAAGGACTGCCAAATCCAACGGTGGCGGTGGATATAAAAATCTTCTGGCTGCAGGAATTCGGCGACATCAAAATAAGCATCGGGGTTGATCAAAATCGAACCCAGAACTGCTTCTTCTGCTTCACGACTTTGCGGGACAAGTTTTGGGCCAGCACTTGTTTCCAAATTGAGGGGGAACGTATCGGTCATAGGACAATAAAATAATTATGAGAGCCGCGATGGCTTTCTCGAGTTAATACGATGTTTTCGTGATATGCAACGAACAGCGCTGGATCATGATCGCAGAAAGACTTAGTCATCAGCGTCTGCATCTTGATCAGCTTCATCAATATCTAACTGATTGAAAAAATCTTCAAAAGCTGATAAATCTTGATCTTGTTTTTCCGCAGGCATATCCTGCTCGATCTGATCAAGTTGGTCTTCACCGATGGAGATCTCGTCATCCTGGGGGAGAATACCGGCGGCATCCATGACTTCAGCGGCAACATAGATAGGGGCTTCGGCGCGTACAGCCAGGTTGATGGCATCGGATGGACGGGCGTCAATATCAATCAGGTCACCATCCACTTCCAAAACAACATTGCCAAAAAAGGTCTCGTCGCGCAGCGAAACAACTTCCACCCGGACGACTTGTGCGTTAAGAGCTTCGACCATCTGCACAAAAAGATTATAGGTTAACGGCCGGGAGACTTCCACTTTTTCCAGAGCAATCGTCAGGTGCTCGGCTTCATAAACCCCAACCCAGATGGCCAAATAGCGCTCAGCGTCCATTTCCCGCAGAATCACAATACGCTGTTGGTTCATTAAACTAACACGAATACTATCGACAATGACTTCTACCATCTCAGGCATGACGTTCTCCAGATATGATTAATACTGCGGTCGTGCAAATTATTCTAACATGTTTAAAGGCTTGGAACCTTATAAAATTCCAGGAAATTTGAAATCTATTCGGTTTAAGGGGTCGTTAAAGATTAGTTCACACTGAGCATTAAGTGCTTGCGCTCCACGTGATCACCATCCTTAGTATTAACCCTCGAAACAACCCCCGCGCGCGGTGATTTGAGTTCATTTTGCATTTTCATTGACTCTAAAATCAAGAGTACATCGCCCTCTTCGACCTGATCGCCTTCCTTAACTAAAACAGAAACCACCAATCCAGGCATGGGTGCTTTAAGATTATATTCCCCGCTCTGTGTGGGGCCGCTGCCAAATGCAGCTCGCAAACGATGCTCACGCTCATCCACTACTGCAACCGGATAAAGAGCGCCTTTCAACAGCACTTCCCAACCGCCATCGTCATCATCGTAAATATAGGCTTCATGAGATTTACCATTGACCAACAAAGTAAAAACTGGCTGTCCACTAACCGACTCAAAATCAACTTCATAGGGCACCCCATCAAAAATAACTTGATGATTGTCAATGATCTCGATGGTGTACTGCAGATCGTCGATTGTTGTTATATATTTCATAATTTCGCCTCATTGCTGCTGCTAGCGATGCATGCGCTCCCAGCGTCCAAGCCACTTCCAGTTGCTGGTATCACGTTTGCTGCGCCGGATGATATGAGCCGAGCGCTGCGTTTGGGTGTGGGCCACCATGGTTGCCATGATAGCCGCAACCTGTGGATTACTCTCACGCTGCTGGTCTGCCCGCTCCATCGAAAAACGTTTTTCGACAAATTGGGTGTCAAATTGACCCGCCATAAAGCGATGCGAATCCATAATATTTTGATGGAAGGGGATATTCGTACGCACACCCACCAAACGGTATTCTTCTAATGCACGGCGCATACGCAAGATAGCCTCAGCGCGTGTGCCAGCATAAACTATCAATTTTGAGATCAATGAATCATAATATGGAGAAATCTCAAATCCGGGATAGACACCAGTATCAACGCGCACACCCGGCCCGGTCGGCAGCTGCATATGGGCAATTCGCCCGGTAGATGGCATAAAATTATTATGTGAATCCTCGGCATTGACACGACATTCAATTGCCCAGCCGGTCATGCGCACATCACTTTGTGTAAAACTCAATTGACGGCCTCGGGCAATCCGAATTTGCTCTTTGACGATATCAATGCCAGTGACGGCCTCTGTAATCGGATGCTCTACCTGCAGGCGGGTGTTCATTTCCAAGAAGTAAAAACTTTTATCACTCTCTACCAGGAATTCAATCGTACCGGCATTAACATATTCAACCGATTGAGCAGCTTTTACGGCAACCGCACCCATGCGCTGGCGCAGTTCTTCATCATCGCCAACAAAGGGTGACGGTGCTTCTTCGAGGAGTTTTTGGTGACGGCGCTGTAAAGAACATTCTCGCTCTCCGAGGTGAACGACATTGCCGTGCGTATCCGCGAGAATTTGAATCTCAATATGGCGAGCGCCCTCAACCAATTTCTCTAAATACACGTTTCCATCACCAAAAGATGCTTCAGCTTCGCGGCGCGCAGCCTGCAATAAACCGGGCATTTCTTCAATATGATCAACTGCGCGCATACCCTTACCGCCGCCGCCAGCCGTGGCCTTGATCAAGAGCGGGAAACCCACATCCGGTGCCAGGGCAAGCAGTTGATCATCCGTTAACGCGCCATCACCCTCAGTCCCGGGGACAACCGGAACGCCGGCCGCTGAAACAGTTTTACGAGCGATGCCCTTATCACCCATAGCAGCAATCGAAGATGGTTTTGGTCCTATAAAAGCTAAACCAGCATCAATCACATTCTGGGCAAAATCAGAGCGTTCGGCCAGGAACCCATATCCCGGGTGAATGGCACCAGCCCCACTTTTTAAAGCAATTTCGATGATCTTATCGCCCCGCAAATATGATTCGCTCGAAGGTGCTGGGCCCAGCAAGAAGGCTTCATCTGCGTAGCGCACATGCAGCGCGCGGCGATCGGCTTCCGAAAAAACGGCTACCGTATCTAAGCCCAGTTCGCGGCATGCGCGGATAATGCGGACAGCAATTTCGCCTCGATTTGCAATCAGGACTTTGTTAAACATAGAACCTCCGATCTCTCATTTGGCTCTTTGGAAATTTCTGTTGAAAATGTATTTTACTCACCATAATAATTAGCTCATTGGCATTATTGGCCGGGCTTAATAACGTTGTCGCTCACGCATTACAGCGGGATACAGCCATGCTTTTTAGGGGGGTTGGTATCTCGCTTGTTTGAGAGCATCTCTAATGCGTTGATCAAACGCGAGCGCGTCTCGCGGGGTTCGATGACATCATCAATAAAACCGTGCGCGGCGGCGACATATGGATTTGAGAATTTTTCACGATACTCAGCCACCAGTTCATCCTGCCGGGCAGCAGGATCATCAGATGCGGCCAGCTCATGCCGGAAGATGATCTCTACGGCGCCCTGGGAACCCATGACTGCTAGTTCGGCGGTTGGCCAGGCCAAGTTAATATCGCCGCGGATATGTTTGCTGCTCATCACGTCGTAAGCACCACCATAGGCCTTACGGGTAATGACCGTAATTTTGGGGACTGTCGCTTCACAGTAAGCATAGAGCAGTTTAGCACCGGAGCGAATGATGCCAGCATGTTCTTGATCGGTACCGGGAAGGAAACCAGGCACATCCACCAGCGTGATAACAGGAATATTAAAGGCATCACAAAAACGCACAAAACGAGCGGCTTTTTCAGAGGAATTAATATCAAGCACGCCGGCTAAAACCGCCGGCTGATTAGCCACAATACCCACACTATGCCCACCCAAACGGGCAAAACCAATGACGATATTTTCAGCAAAAACAGGCTGAATCTCAAAAAATTCGCCGCCATCAACCACATGTGTGATGACATCCTTTATATCATAGGGCTTGCTGGGATCTTCAGGAACGATGGAATCGAGCGCATCTTCACTGCGCAATGGGTCATCCAGTGTTGGCACAAAGGGAGGATCTTCCATGTTATTTTGGGGCAAATAGGTGAGCATTTTTTGGACCAAAAAGAGGGCATCGGGCTCGCTATCTGCGGCAACATGACAAACACCTGAAACTTCGGCATGGACATCGGCACCGCCCAATTCTTCAAAAGTAACGTCTTCCTGTGTCACGGTCTTGACCACATTGGGGCCGGTGATAAACATATATGAAGAGCCGCGCACCATAAAGATAAAATCGGTCAGCGCCGGGGAGTAGACTGCGCCGCCCGCACTGGGTCCCATGATGACACTGATCTGGGGGACAACACCCGAAGCCAGGGTGTTGCGCAGGAAAATATCGGCATAGCCGCCCAGAGAAACCACACCCTCCTGGATGCGTGCACCACCGGAATCATTTAACCCGATTACTGGGGCGCCATTTTTGACAGCCATATCCATAATTTTAACAATTTTAGCGGCGTGTACCTCACCCAGACTGCCGCCAAAAACAGTGAAATCTTGGGCAAAGACATAAACCAGGCGGTTATTTACCGTGCCCCAACCTGTGACCACACTGTCCCCGAGGAATTGTTGTTTATCAAGGCCAAAATCTGTGGTGCGGTGCTTTACAAAGGCATCAATTTCTCGGAAAGAGCCTTTATCTAAAAACAGATCAATGCGTTCCCGAGCAGTCAGGGTACCCTTGGCATGCTGCTTCTTAATGCGTTCCTCGCCGCCGCCCAGGCGTGATTTTGCTTTGAGCTCCCGTAAACGCTGAATTTTTGGATTATCGGTCATAACGTTCTCCCGGTTTGATCATAGATATCGGTAAATAAATTTGAGGCTTTGGAGATTCACTCTAGTTAGGGCAAATCCTGGAGAGCCGCAAATCAACATAATAGATTAATTTTTAAACCTGCCTATTGTACTCGAGACAGAAAGAAATCGGTCACTTTAGGACGAGACAAGACAATAAAAACAAAGGCCAACCCGATGATGGTCATAAGGACTGCAAAAGGCCACCGTTCTCTCAAAGTCGAAACCGTCAACAGCCAGCGATCAACCCAATAGTACAATCCATAAACCACGGCAAATGCTCGCATCATCTTCGGTGCAGTTGGTTTAGCGCGCCATGTCATCCAGATCAGGACGCTGCCGGTCAAAAACCATAACGCGCCGCTGAGAGCGAGATAAAGGGGCGATATAGAGATGGCTATGGATGATAAATAGTCCCAATATCGAAAAGCGTCCAAACAGCGAAAGCCGTTGAGACCCGTGAAAATTAACACCTCAAGGATAAGCAGCGTTACGGCAAATGGTCTTTTTAGAGGTGATGATTTGTCGTTAGATTGCGGTTTTGCCAGCATTGATGATGCACTTTTAATGGTCAAGGATTAATCGTCAGGGTAATTTTGCCCAACTGCTGAGCGCTGGCTAAACGCTCATGAGCAGCACGCGCCTGAAAGAGAGGGAAACATTGATCGAGGGCCACTTTTAATGCCCCGGAAAACACCAAATTCATCACCGTACTGAAATCTTCAAGCGTGCCCATGGTGGACCCGATAATAGAAAGATGCTTACCGAAAATAAAGCGATTATCGATCTCAAATTTCGGGCCGCCCGTGTTACCCACGGTTAGAATGCGACCGCCTACCCGCGCGGCGCGCAGACTGAGGGGGAAAGTTGTGCCGACATTATCCACCACTACATCAACACCGCGTTTATCGGTCAACTTGTAGACTACCTTGGCCCAGTTTTCATCTTTTGAGCGATCGATCAATACATCTGCGCCCAGCTCTTCGGCCAGGGCTAATTTTTGGGCGTTGGAACCGACAACGTATACTTTAGCACCAACCCATTTGGCAAGCTGGATGCTGGCCGTGTTAACGCCGCCAGAGGCACCGACAATCAAAACGCTTTCCCCGGCGGTTAGTTTTCCACGCGTGATCAAAGAATGCCAGGCAGTGTGATAGACCAGGGCGGCGGCCGCAGCGGTGTGATCGTCAACTTCTTCAGGGATGGCTAAAACCTGGTGTGCAGGCACAACCACATATTCGGCATAGGTGCCGGGGATGGTCTCGCCCAGCAAATGCCAGGTCCGGCATTGATTATCCAACCCGGCCAGACAGGCCGGGCAGTTCCCGCAGCCCATATTCGAATTGATCACCACCCGGTCACCAACAGCCCAAGCACGAACATCTTCACCAAGCGCGGCTATTGCTCCGGCGCCATCAGCGCCGGGGATGTGGGGATAATCCAAACGAATACCGGGCCAGCCAGCCCGTACCCACAAATCAAGGCGGTTGAGGGCCGCGGCTTCCAGGCGAATAAGCACCTCGGCAGGGCCGGGTTCAGGTATCGGGTAATCGGCGTATTGAAGAACTTCGGGACCGCCGTGCTGATCAAAGATGACAGCTTTCATTTCAGGTTAAAGGGCCAACTTCAGCGTAATCCGGTTTCCATTCTAGAAATGACCAGGCGCTGGATCTCGCTGGTGCCCTCGTAGATTTCGGTAATCTTCGCGTCACGGAAATAGCGTTCAATAGGCAGTTCTTTGGAATAGCCCATGCCGCCGTGAATTTGAACCGCGGCGTGAGCGCAAAACATGGCTGTCTCAGCGGCAAAAAGCTTTGCCATGGCAGCATCTAAAGTAAAGCGCTGACCGGTTTCTTTGGAGTTTTCTTTGGCAAGCGCCGCTTTGTGGATCAACAATCGGGATGCTTCAATGCGGGTTTTCATATCCGCTAATTTAAATGAAGTTCCCTGGAATTGACCAATCTTTTTACCAAAAGCTTCTCGCTCACGGACATAGCCCAGACTTGCTTCATAGGATGCTTCCGCGATGCCCAGGGCCTGGGATGCGATCCCAATCCGTCCGGCATCTAAGACGGTCATACCAATCTTAAAACCCTGCCCCTCTTCACCGAGGATATTAGCTGCCGGACAGCGGTAGTCTTCAAAAACGATCTCGCTGGTGCATGAGGCGCGGATGCCTAATTTAGGTTCTTTCTTGGCACGCACAAAACCTGGCTGATTGGCATCAATCAGAAAAGCCGTGATGCCGCGACTTCCTTTATCAGGATCCGTGATCGTGAAAAGGACGACAAAATCGGCCACCGGTCCGCTGGTTACCCAGGATTTACGTCCATTGATAATATAATCGTCACCATCACGAACGGCGCGACTGCGCATCGTGCTGGCATCCGAACCGGACATCGGTTCGGTCAACGAGTAGGCACCGATCTTGTTACCAGAGGCCACGGGGACCAGGAACTGCTGTTTTTGTTCTTCGGTGCCGAATTTTAGCAAACCATAATTATATAGTGAGTTATTGACCGACATGATCGTGCCGTGTGAAGCATCTACTTTGCAGATTTCTTCCAGGGCCAGCACGTAGGCCAGGGTATCCATGCCAGCACCGCCGTATTCTTCGGGCACTTCGATACCCATAAAACCCAAGGCCCCCATTTTCTTGATGGTTTCAGAAGGAAATTCACCCGTCTCATCGAATTCTGCAGCGATAGGGGCGATTTCTTTATTGGCGAAATCTCGGGCTGCCATGCGAATCATTTCATGCTCTTCACTAAGAATAAAACTGGGGCCGCCAGCTGTCATATCTTTTTACCTCCGAACGCTACAATCTGGTTTGATAATCAAAGAAAAAACTGCGTTAGGTACCAGATTTTTTACAGCAATCCTGATCCATTAACGCAGAAAATATTATAGCATGGGTTGTGAGGGGGGACAAAATTTATGACACGCAAGGGTGAACTCTAAATACCAAACTTATTGATTCAAAACCATCTAATAAAATATAT
>JBDLJO010000027.1:0-17635 GCA_039714275.1 Chloroflexota bacterium
ATCCAGTGGCTTAAAGAACTGGGCTTACCTGATGAAAATCTAATTAATGAGGTTTGTTCTGTGCTTGGTGTAGACTGGGATGCTTTTTTGCGAGATGAGCGCCCTTATTTATCCCATCACCAAATTAAGCAAATGCATGCCGATGGATTTACCATTGGAGCCCACACCAAAACACATCGAAAGTTAGCTGACCTTTCTGATACAGAAAAAGAATCCGAAATCATTGATTCTTGTCTTCAGATCACAGAAATCACCGGTCAAGAAATTGTGCCTTTTTCATTTCCGCACTCGGCTTATGGCGTAGAGCGTAATTTCCTTTCCGATCTTAGAAAGCGAAAACCATTATTAGGGCTGCTCTTTGATACCAAAGATTTGCGTCTCGATGAAAAATTTATCGTCAACCGCGTCTGGGCTGAACGTCCTATTGCACCAACAGGTGATTTACGTCCACTGGACGAAATCTTGCGTGCAGCTTATCGAAATGCCTGGGTTGACGGGGTTATGAATTTGGGGAGACGCTTGCGGGGCAGTAATATCGCTGTCCAATGAATGACATTGGTCAGACAGCCGTACTTCTATTTTGCAGACAATTTAAAAATGATTGCCAGCTCATTTTCAAATACTTTATTTATATCCTCGCGCATTGATAATTCGTTTAGAAGAAAATGAAAACTAGCTGTTGAATTGTTAATAGTATTTAATTGTCCTCCAGCCACTTTTTGAATATAGATATAATCGAAGCTGGAAAATCCCCAGTGATCCAAACAAGCCAAATCAAAGCATTTTTGCAGGTTTGTTACATCTTCCCGATATTGCATAAAATGCTTGTCTGGTAACCACTCACGTCCCTGGATCGTACTAAAATTTGTACGTAAAGCTAATACGGGAAACCATTCGCTCACTGGATCAAGAAAGGGGTCACGAGAGCCGGTGAGGGTGATGAAATGACTCTCTTTTTCTGTATTTTTTTCTACCCACATCATTGCTTCACGATCTTTTTCGGATAAGCTCAGTGTGGGGATTCTAAGATCAAAGTAAAATGAGTTCACCAACCCAATCATGATCAAATAACCCAGAAATACCTTTAGGAATTTGTCTTTCTCAATTAAATTAAACCAATTAGATTCCTTTCCTCTCTCTTGTGTAAATAAGCGAACCATAATAACTTGAATAGCATTGCCTGCAGCAATGGCTAGTGGAAGTATACTGATAGCGGGTGCACTGCGTGGCACGGTGATTAATGGAATAATGAACCATAAAATTAAAAATGCTCGGCGATAATATAGTTCTAATCCGATGCCTAATATTGCCATAACATTAAATATTGGCAGAAGGGGTTCCTCGCTAATATCAGGAACTAAAAATCTAAAAAATGCACCAGGAGAATACATGCCGGTTGAAAAAGCTGATAACATTGGTTTAAGCCCATGATTTCTGATTACAGGGAACCACCATATACTGGTAAGTATCAATACACCCAATCCAACATACATTGCTTTTTTCGTTCCTGCTCGATTTTTTCCAAAAATTAACCAAATAAGAATTCCGGTAGTAATCGCATGGATAATTACTTCGGGATGAGTTATTACCGCTAGTCCATTAAACAATATGGATAAAAATAAATTGACTTTATAATTATTATTCTTTATTGAAAACAACCTGAAAGTAAACGTAACTGCCAGCAGATAAAAGATTAAATACAAAGCTCTGGTAATGCCCCCACCAAATATAAACCATGAATATGTTCTGGGCACCAAAGCAAAAACTAGAGCTGCCATCGCTGCATTGATTTTTGATGATGTGACTGTCTTTACAAGTGTAAAAAAAACTGGAATAGTTAATACTGCTAGAATTGGCGGCAACCAATGAAATAATTGAATTAGATTGATATTTAAGAATTCTGAGATAAATCCAGTAAAATAAAACCCAAAGGGAGGATAAGCGAAGGGAATATTTAGCGCGTTATACGATGCAAATTTAGGTAATAAATAATTATTATTGATTAAATCTCGTGTCATGGAATAAAACATGCCGCCATCATTAAGCGGGAAGTCCACAACTGTGGCTGGATAAATCCGAACAAACCCACCAAAAATAATTGCGACGATTAACAATAAAAAACTCCAAGCATCTTCTGGCGATGATTTGAAAACAGATTTGTTAAGCATCATTTACTCCGATGTTTTCTATATATAGATTTACCTCTTTCAAGCTAATTAGGATTGGTATCTATAACTTTTTGATTGATAATTATTCCGAGAGCCTGCTAATACCCTGTAATTGTACATACCACGTTTTTAGATCTTCTGAAAGCTGAATATCCTCACGTCGAAAAACCTCTTCGGCGAACCATGCCCAATCGTCCTGAGTATCCATAAGAATCATGTGACTCCGTATTAACCAGGGGGATATATCACTAACCAGGATTTGTTCCCCATATATGGATGGGTAGTATTCGCCGTAGACAATTTCAGTTTTGATATCCTTAGCCGTTTCTGAGAATAACTCATAGGCTAAATCGAAATCGCCATTTCTGCGTAAAATGGATGCAATTATTGAATAATCGGTTGGTGTCCCAAAATCCCGGATACGATTTCTTTTAAGCAATTCAATATCCTCGGCAGCTCCAAAAGCTTGATTAGCTTGTCCATCTAATTCGTATGCGTAAGCTAAATGAAGAGGGGCAATATACACTCCCCTATTTTCTGTTGAAGCTTCCAGAATTTCTACTGCCAATTCAATTTGACCTCTAGAAAGGGCAATCAATCCTTTCCAGTAATCTTGATTATATTTTTCCCTATCATGCCTATTACTACCGTACCAATCATGCCATAAGTGCTCAGATTTTGCCCACTCACCTAATTCTTCAATTGCTTTTCCCATTAATGAGGATTGCTCTAGAAAAGCACTTTTGGCGATAAGTGGATTTATGCGAAGGGCGTGTTTATAAGCGAGTAGAGCACTTTCCTGATTGCCGAGCTGCTCTTCCATCCAACCTAAATTTACCCATAATAAGTCATGCATTTGAGCAGCATTGGCTGCTTGTTTCATATGATCGAGTGCTATCAGGCGATCTCCCTTCAACCAATATAAAACGGCTAGATTTGCTTCTTGAATTGGCCAATATGGGTTGAGATCAATACCAGATTGCTGGAAATTCAGGGCTTTTTCCAACAGGGTAAGGTTGATTTCATCATTTTGATGTTGTTGAGATAATTGTTGAGAAATTGCTTGACTGCATTCAAACTTATAGAGAGCATTATCAGGATATCTATCTAGTTTTGAACAGATTTGGTTTTGGAGAAGATCCCATTGTTCATTGTTCGCATAATTTGCGCGGAGATCAGCTTCCGCGTAACCAATAACCTCGGATGAAACTAAGCCCTGATAAAGGACTATCAGACTTATCAAAACTCCACCGGCAGTGGTATAGTGCTTTCTTTTTATTTTCCATTCGCCAATTGATAGCGCATACCTTGTTGAGAGAATTAAGAAAATGATAAATACAACTAGATAGCCAGTTGTAACCAACATATAATCAACAACTTGATGTGCAAGAAATGCAGTTCCACCTGCTAGATATGCCAAAGAAAATTGGGGTTGAATATTTATTTCAGCCCATTGCTTTTTTATTCCAAATAAAATAAACGCTATTATTAATATACAAATAAACACTAGCCCAATAATCCCATAATCCACACCAACTTGTAACCAAAGATTATGAGCTGAAGGGGCAAAATCACCGGGAGGTAATTGAGCGAATTTTGTATAACTGATTGGAAAAGCAGCAATTCCTTGCCCAAATATCGGGCTTTCGACAAGTGCTTCCCAAGAATATTGCCAAATTGTACCTCGCCCAGAAAAGTTCATTAATCTGGATTGGCCAGTAAAATTTGTTCTCCAAATAACTCCAAGTGAAAGAATTATCAAAAAAAACAAACTAGCAAAAATAATGATGATATTCTGAGTTTTTATTTTGGGAAAATCAGTTTTCTTCTTTCGGAAATTCCCTTTATCCATTAGTATAGTGATGATCACTACGAACATTCCTGCAAATGCCCCAATTAAGGCCCCGCGTGAATTTGTATATAGAATTGTAATTGAGAACAATGCTAATCCAACACCCCAAAGAATTTTTCTCGAAACTTCCTTAGTGTTAATTAAACGAATAAGCACAATCGGCCAAACAAAATTTAGAAATCCCGCTAATGGATTTGGATATCCAAAAATATTGCCGCTTAAGCGATAGGCAAACTGGGGATTGGGTAATGTTTGTAGTGCTGATGTAAGTATGGCATATCTGTTATACCAAAATGAAATTTCTATCACGCTCCAAATTGATACGATGATCGCAATGATGATCAAAGCATTTTCCCACGGCACCCTATCTGAAGCTGATCTCATTGAAGTGTTCGAGAGAATAGACAACATTAGGAATATTAGTACCCTTTGTCCTAATATCTGTGACATTGGAATGGGTTTAGAGTATTGTGAAAAGACTACCAAATATATCGCTAAGATGATGAAAAAAAGATATGTTTTAGGGATAGCGATTTCTGGATACCTCCAAATTTGGATGCCAAACCAGAAAACACCGATGATGATAAAAAGAACACCCCCATTGCTGGGAAATGCTAGTGGGACAACAATGAAAATTAATGAGAGGGCTATAACAAAAACAGAGAGTAGGGTTTTACCTTTGGGCATGGATTGAATATCCTTTGGAAATTACAATTGTCCGTGTTTTCCTTTCCCCAAAATGAAAAGTGTAATGTAAAGAAAACGATGAAGGTTATTTTAGATCTATAATGTGCTCAGTGTTAATTGTTGTTGCATTTTCATAATGTTGGGATACTTTATCATACCAACAATTTTCGTCTAGATGTAATTTTATATTTAATTGGCTTGATAATCAGCGCGAGCAACCTGAAAAATCGATACCTTTTATCAACATTTATCACTAACTATGTTAGATATAAAATCCACACTAGAAATTCAGGTTATTACTTGGTTATTTTCAATCCATTTGCCGTGAGTACGGGCTCTTTAGTGGATTTCTCATCGGATTAATTCCCTAAATACTCATAGAGCTATTATTAAATGGCTTACCAAAATGAACAAAAAGTTTGTGCGTTTTGGTAAGCTTTTGGGATGGATTATTCTTGAATTGTTCGTTTTAATTTAGCAGGTATTATAGCGAAAAATATTCCTTGAAATCAGGCTCCCATCCCTGGGGATGAAATTCGCCGCTGCTGATATCTTGTATATACTTGCCGGAATAATTGTTGTTGGCAATCTTCTCTAATGCGTCTATCAATAAATCAATTTCATCAATTGTGTTGTACAAACCGAAAGAAATCCGTACCAGACCGGGCATATCAGATCGATCTCCGGCTTCCATTCGGTAGCGGATATCTTCAGCATCCTCGGGGGGGAGTCCCAACATATGTAGTAAATACGGATGCGCACAAAAGCAGCCGTTGCGCACGCCAATACTAAATTCATGGCCCAGGATAGCTGCCACCAAAAAATGGGATTTGCCTTTTAGGTTGATTGGCACGACCCCGAGTCGATTAGCTGCATTTTTAGGATCAGTATCCCCGTATATTTCAATTTCTGCTATTGTAGAGAAACGCCTCAATATATGCTCGGTGAGCTCAGCTTCATGGTGAGCAACGGCATCCATGCCAAAAATCTCTAATTGTTGGATCGCAGCAGCCAAGGCTACCGCGCCGACCACATTAGGACTCCCGGCCTCATCCCGATCAGGAAGGTCAGCCCAACTGACATCTTTTAACGTCACAATTTCCACGGTGCCGCCGCCAACCAGATCCGGGATGCCGGTTTCAAGGGTGTCTTTGCGGCTGACCAGGGCACCAGTGCCAAAGGGGGCATACATTTTATGCGCGGAGATGGTTACAAAATCAAGGTGTCCTGGATCATCTAGGGAGCGTACAACCACTTTTCGGTGCGGCGCGAGCTGAGCGGTGTCAACTGCGATTTGGGCGCCAATGGCATGCGTTTTTTCTGCCAACCGGTGAATAGGATTGATATATCCCGTAACATTACTGGCGCCTGTGATAGCAACCAAGGCAATTCGACTGCCGTATTCTGCTAACTTTGAATCAAAATCGTGCTCATCTAAACGCCCATCTGGTAGCAGGGCGATATGGATAACTTCTGTGACCGCACGCCAGGGCAGGTCATTTGAATGATGCTCCATACTGCTGGTTAGTACAATATTGCGTTTTTCTGTAAAGGGGAAGCGGCGAGCTAATTTATTGATCGCCTCGGTGGTATTTTTACCAAATATACAGGTATGTGTTTCGGGAGAAGCCCCGACAAAATTGAGCACAATCTCACGGGCTTGTTCATATACATGAGTTGAAAGCTGACTTTTAAACCCAGTACCACGATGCACGCTGCTGTAGTATGCCAGAAAATCGTTGACCGCGTTTTTCGCTGCCCTCAGAGATGGTGTCGATGCGGCATTATCAAAATTTGTGTAACGCTGTTTATTGCCGTTGAGACTAGGAGTCTTAACATCAAGGCCGTCGAAGAATTGACAGTAGTTTTTGTGGGGTGGGTGTGTGCTCATGATTACCTTTTCTGTGATGTGCGTCAAATTTGTTTAGGAGGCTTCATTTTAACCCACGCTTGTATACCTGCCAAGTTGAAACAGTTATTTAAGAATATTAAGTTTTTTTCTCTTGGTCCAATCTTCCATAATTGCAATGCCAATAGATTTAGAAAATTGCTATCAAAAGTGGGAAGAAAAGCTTGCAGTTTTATTAGTTTTCGTATATACTGTGCATATTGTGGGTTAAAGTGGGTTAAAGGTTGATTCTTGTGGTATTCACCGGCTAGCCGGCTTTTTGTTTTAAAGGGCAAAATAGAACAAATGTTTTTGGGACAGTACCGCCATAACCTAGATGCAAAAAACCGCTTAACCATCCCGGCTCGCTTTCGGGATCAGTTAGCGGAGGGTGCCTATTTAACCCAGGGCTTTGATCGCAACCTGCGTTTGCTTACCGTTCCAGCTTTTGAAGCTATCTACCAGCAAGTTGGCCAATTGAGCATGACAGATCCAGCAGTTCGTGAATTACGCCGCCTCTTATTTGCGAATGCCAGCTTGGTAGAGGTTGATCGCATCGGTCGTATTTTGTTGCCTCAATTTCTGCGCACGGTAGCAGAGCTAAATACTGAAGTTGTTATTGTAGGTGTAGGTGAAGAAATTGAGATTTGGTCTCCTGAGGTTTGGGAACTTCAAGATAAGGTATTAAAAGATTCTGAAACCAACGCGAGACGTTATACCGACCTAGACGTATCGATTTAATTTTTATTTTTTCCCGGGTTTTCCGCTTTCCGAATTTTCTTGTAAAGTGTTCTTTTCTGGAATTGATTTATATGGCGCATCAATCTGTTCTTTACCACGAGATCATCAACGCTTTGCAACCTCGTGATGGTGGTCGGTATATCGATGGAACGGTTGGGGCAGGTGGTCATGCTGCTGGTATTCTGGATGCCTGTTCTCCATCAGGAAAACTATTGGGTTTTGATCTGGATCCAGATGCTTTGAAATTAGCTAGTGAGCGTCTCTCAGGTTTTGGAGATCGAGTTAACCTGGTTCGAAATTCATATTTGCAAATGGCGGTACAACTTAAAGCTTTGGGATGGGACGCGGTGGATGGCATTGTATTGGATTTGGGACTCTCTTCTATGCAGCTGGATACCCCCGAGCGGGGTTTCTCCTTTCGGATGGATGCGCCCCTGGATATGCGTTTTGATCCCCAGGGTGAGCAGCGAGCCGCTGATTTAGTCAATTTGCTAGAGGAGCAGGAATTAGCAAATTTGATTTACCGCTATGGTGAAGAACGCCGCTCCCGACAAATTGCACGGGCCATTGTAGCAGCTCGGCCTATTGACAGCACATTGACTTTGGCCAAGGTAGTAGCGCGGGCATCAGGTAAAGGGTACCAGCGAATTCATCCTGCCACGCGCACTTTCCAAGCCTTACGCATAGCCACAAATCAGGAGTTGGATGCCGTCCAAGAAATTTTACCAATTGCTGTTCAGGCCTTGACCTCAGGTGGTCGTGTGGCCATTATCGCTTTTCATTCTTTGGAGGATCGAATAGTAAAGAAGTATTTCCGTCAAGCTAGTAGGGACTGTATTTGCCCACCTAAACAACCTATTTGTACTTGCGATCATAAAGCTGTACTGCGTTTAATAACCCGCAAACCAATTCGTCCGGGAGAAGATGAAATTTCCACCAATCCTAGAGCGCGTAGCGCGCGACTACGAGTTGCTGAAAAGTTGTGAATTAGGCATGAGACTTGCAAGGAATACTGACAGGAGTATGCCATGCTTACATCCATAATTCACCTATTAACGGCATATATGATCTAATGAATACTTTTGTAATGCAACCTATAAATCGACTTGCTCAAGCCTATCGCCAAGCACCGTGGCGCAAACAAACCCAAGAAATTGGCGTCTATTTAGCGTCCCTGGTGGTACTTTTACTGCTGGCCAGTATATATGTAAATATTACTGGTCAAACAGCGGTAATTGGTCGCCAAATTCAACGCAACCATAAAGCAATTTCGCAATTAGAGCGTGAAATTGCTGAATTGGAATCCCAATTGGCAATGCTTGAGTCGGATGCTGTTATGCGGCAGCGTGCTGAAGAACTTGGCTTCCGTCCAGCATTCCCAAGTGAAATTACGCATGTGGTGGCGTCCGATTATTCGGGGCGGAGTCCAGTTGCTTTGGGTATTTCAACTCAGCCTAGCATTGTCAGCACGGTCATACTATCGCCGGCTTATTCACAATCTTGGGTTGATTGGATACAGTTACAGCTTAGGACACCGCTGGCATTCCTCGATGATGTACAACCATGAAAAATAATCACAGCCTGCGCTATATAAGTCTTGGTGCCGTCTTTGTTATCTTGGCATTTGTAATCATTGCCCGTTTGGTGCATATCCAAATCGGACCACCTCAAGCAGAAATTGAGGATTACAAGCTTGCTGACGGTATCGCCCGTAAGACTTTTACGCCGGCTCGTGGACAAATTTATGATCGTCGAGGTAATTTGCTGGCTGGAGGGAAGCAAATTTACTCAGTTGCGCTCAACTTAAATGAAGTGACTAACCCGGAGACAATAGCAACATCAGTCAGCATAATATTAGGTCTCGACTATGACAAAATCTACGCGTTAGCCAACCAAGATCTAGAAACGGCCGAATTGACCTACATTACACTGGACAGCTTTGTTACTTTGGAAGAATTTGAACGCTTAGATACTTTGCAGACGCAATTATTTACGGACCCCGAAAACGCCGGCACCAGTGCAGATGGAAGGCGTCACAGCCTGGCAGGACTGGTATTTAATGCTCGTTTAGATCGGCGTTATCCTGAGGGTGCTTTGGCTTCAAATGTAATTGGTTTTGTGAGCATGGATGGTGAAAGCAACTTTGGTGTTGAAGCTGGTCTGGAAAACTTTTTATCTGGAGTTGAGAAAAGTGAATCTTATTCCTTGGATCCCAATCGGGCTTTGGAATTACCTAATATTTCTCCTGGTGCCAGTGTCATTTTAACCATTGACCGGGCTATGCAATCCAGCGTAGAAGAAATATTAGATGATGCGATTGAGCAAACTTCTTCTAACGCAGGCGCGATCATTGTAATGAATCCTAAAACGGGAGAAATTTTGGCCATGGCGTCAGCCCC
Organism: Chloroflexota bacterium; assembly: GCA_039714275.1. Taxonomy (GTDB): domain Bacteria; phylum Chloroflexota; class Anaerolineae; order Anaerolineales; family UBA11858; genus JBDLJO01. The sequence goes on from JBDLJO010000027.1 coordinate 9,736, forward strand.
ACGCATGGATTTAAATGAATTTTGGAAATTTGATGATATTTTTGACAAATCCACCCCTTTTAATAAGGCCATAGATGCTTATGAGCCTGGATCAATTTTCAAGATTATTACAATGGTTGCCGGGTTAGATACTGGCACGGTTGAGCCTGACACATCGTACACAGTAGAAGAATCAATTAAAGTGGGGGGTGCCAAAGTAGTAAATTGGGATGGACGGGCTTGGGGACCGCAAACCATGACCGAGTGTATGCAGCACTCCTTGAATGTTTGTCTGGCATGGGTTGCTCAGCAAGTAGGGCAAACCCAATTTTATGAATATATTGAAGCATTTGGCATTGGTACACCAACAGGTATTTCCTTGGATAATGAACCGAGTGGTCTTATTCGCTTTCCGCATCAGATGAACTGGACCGAATCAGATTTAGGACGTAATGCTTATGGGCAATCTGTTTCGGTAACCCCGTTGCAGATGTTAAGAGCGATATCTGCTATTGCCAATGATGGTGTCATGGTTTCACCACAAATTTTGCATGCTGTTGTTGACCAGGGTTATCAGTATGAGATCGCTCCTGAAATGGCTGGAACCCCGATGTCACCGGACACGGCCCATGAGATCTCTGAAATGCTGGCTGAATCATTGGTCAAAGAGGCATCTAGCGCATTATTGCCCAATTACCGTGTTGCTGGTAAGACCGGCACGGCCAGTATTCCAACAATAAATGGTTATGATCCATACTTGACCAACGCATCTTTCGTGGGGTGGGGTCCCGTGGATGATCCCCAGTTTATGATCTATGTCTGGTTAGAAAAACCGATCAGTTCTCGTTGGGCTTCTGTTGTAGCCGCCCCGGTTTTTCGTCACGTAGCTGAAAAAGTCGTTGTGCTTATGGAAATTCCTCCCGATAGTGTGCGCATGAGCATGTCTGTTCCCGGAGAATGAGAAGTATTATGCTGATTTTGGCAGACCTTATTCAAGCGATAACGAACGAGCGTCCTGCCTGGGCTACCCAGGCAATTAAGGGTGCGGTCGTTGATTCGCGGCAAAGTACTCCTGGCACTTTATTTATTGCTTTGCCTGGTGAACATGTTGATGGACATGACTTTGTTAGGGATGCCTTTGAACTGGGCGCTAATTATGCTTTGGTACAACGTGATATGCAATTGGATTTCCCCAAACTTGATTTACGAAAGGGTTTGCCATCCGGTGACGATTTTGCCCACACAACGCCACTAATCATTCTTGTTGATGACAGTCTTGCTGCACTTCAGGAAGTGGCTAGATTTTGGCGCCGCAAGCTAGATCTACGTGTAATTGGGATTACCGGCAGCGTTGGAAAATCAACGACCAAAGAAGTTGTTGCCTCTGTATTAAATCAAAAATATGCTACATTGAAAAATGTTGGCAATCTTAACAATGAGATTGGCTTACCTTTGACCATATTGCATCTCAACGAAAAGCATCAATGCGCTGTTTTAGAAATGGGTTTATATGTTCCTGGTGAAATTGCCTTCTTGTCTGAAATAGCTCAACCCCATGTTGGAGTCATTACGAATGTAGGAGTGGTACATGCTGAACGGGCAGGATCGCAAGAAGAGATTGCCGGTGGAAAAGCAGAGTTGGTGCAGGCTTTGCCTGCATCTCCAGAAGGCGTAGCCATTCTTAATTACGATGACCCTTGGGTGCTTGCCATGGCTGAGAAAACAAAGGCCAGGGTATTTTTCTACGGCTTAAGCGAAAAAGCAGATCTATGGGCCGATAATGTTGAAGGGTTGGGGTTAGAAGGCATTCGTTTATGCCTACATTATGGTAAAGAAAAACTCTTTCTCAAAGTGCCGTTAATTGGTCGCCACTCAGTACATACGGTATTACGAGCTGTTGCTGTTGGGTTGGTCGAGAATTTAACCTGGCAAGAAATCATCAATGGTTTGCGTGCTGGAAATATGCAGCTGCGTTTGGTTGCTGTACGCTCAAAAAGTGGTGCTTTGCTCTTAGATGATACCTATAATGCATCTCCTCAATCAATGATGGCGGCTCTCAATTTATTGGATGAAATGTCAGGGCGCAAGGTAGCTGTTTTAGGCGATATGTTAGAGCTGGGACAGTACGAGCAAGCTGGTCATCAAAAAATTGGTTTACGTGTTGCAGAAGTGGCTGATCTCTTGGTAACCGTCGGTGAGCTTGGCAAAATCATTGCGCATGCAGCTCGCAGTGCCGACCTTCCAGAAGAACAAATAATAATCTTAGAAAATAGCGATCAAGCTATTGCCTATTTGGAAAATCGTTTGCATGAAGACGATATTGCATTAATCAAAGGTTCCCGTGGTATGCGCATGGACCGCATAGTTACTTCATTAGAGGCCCAAAGATGACCTTTACTCCAATGACGTTGGCTTTGGCTGGTTTTAGTTTTATATTAACTGTAATTTGGGGTGGGCCTTTATTGCGTATTCTGCGCTACTTCAAGTTGGGGGAAACTATTCGCGTGGAAGGTCCCCAGAGTCATTCCACAAAACTCGGAACACCAACCATGGGCGGCGTGATGATCATTTTGCCGGTGGCTTTGATTACCTTACTTCTCAATGCTGCTTCAATGGTTGGCGTAACCACGGTTGTAGGTCGATCAGTTTTGCTGCCTTTGGGAACCTTGATTGCGTACGCTGCACTTGGTGCGGTTGACGATTGGTCTGGATTGCGGGGTTCAAGAAGTGCAATTAAAGGACTGCGCGCCCGTACAAAACTGGCCTTACAAATTATTTTTGGATTGATCGTGGCCTGGGGCCTCTATCATTATTTAGATGCTCCCCATCTATTTTTGCCAGGCGTTCCAGTTGAGATAACAATTGGGCTGTGGTACATCCCCTTGGCAGCATTTATTATTGTGGCATCTTCAAACGCGGTGAACTTAACTGATGGTTTAGATGGCCTGGCTGGACTAATAGCAGCCACGGCTTTTGCTGCCTATGGTGGTATTGCCTTACTTCAGGGACAGATATTTATTGCCCGATTTTGTTTTACTTTGGTCGGCGCTATTTTTGGTTTTTTATGGTTCAACGTACATCCAGCAGCTTTATTTATGGGTGATACCGGTTCTCTTGCCTTAGGCGCCGCGTTGGCCGTGATCGCTTTGATGACTGGCCAATGGGCCACCCTGCCGGTTATTGCCATTATCCCGGTAAGTGAAACGCTGAGTGTTGTTATCCAGGTATTGTATTTCAAGCTAACCGGCGGAGAGCGTGTTTTTAAAATGGCGCCACTCCATCACCACTTCGAGCTTTCAGGATGGAGTGAAACCCAGGTTGTACAACGTTTTTGGCTGGTGAGTTTATTAGCTGCTATGTTAGGTGTCGCCTTAGCTTTGGTATAAAATAATGCAGAAATTTCAAGGTAAACGTGTATTGATAATTGGAGCAGCCCGTCAGGGTATTGCTTTGGCGAGTTATTTGGCTGCTCAAGGTGCCCAAATTGTTCTTAATGACCAGCGCAAGGCTGAAAGTTTGGTCTCAGTTACTGAAAATTTGTCCCATCTCTCCATTGAATGGGTTTTTGGCAGTCATCCCCTATCCTTACTTAATCAAATAGATCTAGTTTACCCTTCTGGGGGTGTGCCTTTAACATTGCCTATCATTATAGAAGCGAGTAAAAGATCGATACCGCTTTCTAATGATTCACAGGTATTTTTAGATGCCGCACCTTGCAAAGTCATTGGCATTACGGGATCGGCAGGGAAAACCACCACCACATCTTTGGTGGGGCGTATGGCGGCTTCTTCCGGTCAGGATGTTTGGGTAGGTGGTAATATCGGCAATCCATTGATTTCAGATATTGAGAATGTCAAGGTTGGGGATCTGGCCGTTATGGAACTTTCCAGCTTTCAATTAGACCTGATGACGAGTTCTCCCCAAATTGCAGCCCTGCTCAATATTACCCCCAATCACCTTGACCGCCATGTCACGATGGACGCCTATACTGCCGCCAAAGCACGCGTTTTAGCATTTCAGCAGCCCAGTGATGTGGCAATTTTAGGACGTGATGATCCAGGCGCCTGGGCTTTTGCCCAATCTATTCATGGAGATTGCATTTCTTTTGGGGTTGAATGTCCGCCGCAAGGCCAAATTGGCACCTTCCTGCGCGATGAGTGGGTTGCCATATGGGATGGAAATTCATCCCAGGATTTATTCCCTATTTCGTCGATTTTATTGCGCGGGGAACATAATTTATTAAACGTCTTAGCTGCTGCTGCCATTGCTCATTCCGCAGGAATCACACCAGATGCAATGCAAGCCGGGGTTGAGAGTTTTAGCGGTGTCGCTCACCGCCTTGAATTTGTCCGCTCGTGGGGAGGGGCTGCGTGGTACAACGATTCAGTTGCCACAGCTCCCGAAAGAACAATGGCCGCCATTCGTTCTTTTAATGAACCTTTGATCTTACTGGTAGGTGGTCGGGATAAAGATTTGCCCTGGGAAGACTTTGCAGAATTAGTATCAAAGCGGGTGAATCATTTAATTATTTTTGGCGAAGCAGCCGAGAAAATTTACCAGGCTGTGGATGCTGTACAAACGGATGAACGCCCCATCTCTGTACAGCGCTGCCCTGATTTAGAAATGGCTGTTGAAGCTGCTGCGAAAATAGTTGAACCTGGCTATGTAGTTTTGCTTTCGCCAGGAGGCACGAGTTTTGATCAGTTCCAAGATTTTGCTGAACGTGGAGAATGGTATCGAAAATGGGTCATGCAACTGAAGTGATCAATCGGCAGCCTCGCCGATTGAAAATAAGGCGCCGTCCACCACGGCTGCAAATAGATGTGCCATTGGTGTTGATTATCACTACCCTGGTAACACTAGGATTGTTGATGATGTATTCAGCCAGTTGGGATGCTTCGCTTACGGTAACGAAGGGCGAATCATCAACCTATTTGTTTTTCCGCCAATTAAAGTGGGTCGGCCTTGGTACGGTTGGCTTAGTGGTAATGCTTTTGATAGATTACCATAATTGGAAACGTTTCTCAGTCCCAGCGATGGGTTTGACTTTGCTTGCCTTGGTCGCAGTGCTAATTTACGGGGAGACTTTTGGAAATACAAATCGCAGTTTTTACAATGGCTCTTACCAGCCATCTGAAGTAGCAAAAATTGTGGTGGTGATCTATCTGGCAGTTTGGTTATATGCGAAACGTGATCAGCTTGAAGATATCTATTTTGGATTAATCCCTCTGGGAGCCATTATTGGTCTTACTAGCGGCTTAATTCTCATTCAACCTGATTTAAGTGCTTCTGCAGTGGTCCTGCTGATGGGTGGGTTTATGTTCTTCTTAGCTGGAAGTGCTCCTTTCCAAACCGGGATTTTATTATCGCTAGCCACTGGTATAGGATATCTTTTCCTCCGCTTTAATCCCACAGACAATTCTCGGATTTCAGATTTCATGATCGGTTGGGAAAGTATAGCTGATTCAAATTGGCATGTTCAAAAGGCGCTAATTGCGTTCTCACGTGGTGAATGGTTTGGCGTAGGAATCGGACGTAGTATTACTAAATTTACTACGCTGCCTTTCCCGCACACGGATAGTGTTTTTGCTGTAATTGCTGAAGAAGTCGGGGTTTTTGGCGCATCTCTCGTTGTCTTATTATTTGCCTTATTATTATGGCGTGGTCTGGTTATCGCCAAGAATGCTCCCGATGGTTTGGGGTCATTACTTGCAGCAGGTCTGACCCTTTGGATAGTGCTAGAAGCTTTTATGAATATGGCTTCTTTAATGGGATTGATGCCTTTTGCTGGTAATACCTTGCCCTTCTTTAGTTTGGGCGGGTCTAATTTAGTGATGACATTAGCAGCTGTTGGTATTGTCTTGAATGTTTCACGGTTATCAGAAAAACAACAGGAAGAAGAAAATCGGAGGGCTTTCGGTGCGATTGTTGATTTGCGCAGGCGGAACCGGCGGCGGAGTATACCCCGCGGTCGTCGTTCTTAAGCAGTTAATGGCTGGTTCAACGCCTCCCGAAGTGCTTTGGGTAGGTGGTGAAGGTGGTATGGAAGCCGAGCTTGTTACTCGGGCCGGTATTCCTTATCAGGCCATCCCTGCGGCTGGTGTTCATGGGGTTGGTTTGCGTACTTTGCCTGGCAATTTACTGCAATTGCTGCGCGGAGTCTTTTCTGCTCGAAAAATACTGCGCAGTTTCCGACCTGACCTGCTCTTTTTTACAGGTGGTTATGTCGCAGTGCCCATGGCTGTGGCCGGGTTGCGGGTTCCTTCTGTACTTTACGTTCCTGACATTGAACCCGGTTTGGCACTCAAAACATTGGCGCGTTTTTCAGATACCATCGCAGTGACAGCAGAAGAATCGCGCGAATATTTTCCATCACATGACCATGTAATGATTACGGGATATCCGACAAGAAAGGAATTGAGTACTTGGGCCCTTGGAGAAGCTCGAAAGGCGCTGAACTTGGTACCCGATTTGCCCACCTTGTTAGTCTTTGGTGGTAGTAAAGGTGCCCGTTCCATCAATCGAGCTTTATTCTCAGTTTTACCCGATCTTTTGGCCGAGATACAAATTATTCACATCAGCGGTAAATTAAATTGGCCAGAAGTTGAAACTGTTCAACAAACATTAACCGCTGATCTGGCAAAAAATTATCACGCCTATCCGTATTTACACGCAGAGATGGGCGCCGCCTTTACTGCTGCAGATCTGGTGCTCTCCCGGGCAGGGGCCTCCAGTTTGGGGGAGTTTCCGCTTTTTGAACTCCCAGCAATATTAGTCCCCTATCCGTACGCCTGGCGCTATCAAAAGGTCAATGCCAATTATCTGGTAAAGCATGGTGCGGCTGTATTGGTAAAAGATGCTGATTTACCAGGTAGGATTTTGCCCCTCGTGCGGGAACTGTTGCAATCTAATCAACAGCTTACCGCTATGAGCGCAGCGATGAAAAAATTAGCTTACCCTCATGCCGCTTTATCTATAGTTAAATTGCTCCAAAATTTGGTTCCTTTGGAATCGGCGCTAGGAAGTGAATCATGATTAGTATTGTAGTCGTATTTTATATTTTTATTGGATTTTTTGCCCTAATTGGCGGCTTGCGCGGCTGGGCCAAAGAATTGTTGGTTTTATTTAGCGTTGTGCTGACTCTTTTTATGGTCTTGGTCCTTGAATTATATGGCGGCAACACTATTCAACCTTTTATTGTTCTAGATCGTACGTACCAAACAGCTCTTGTGCCAAGTGATGTAGATACTTTTATTATTCATCCTGATGACCTGGTTCCATTCAACAGTTTGCCTGATGAGGTTGGTAATCTATTCCGTAATCAATTCTGGCTGCGTACTGTGATGCTGGGTATTTTTGTATTTTTTGGTTTTCAAACCCCCGCGTTGGCACGTTTAGCCGGAGTCGTCCGCCGGGAAAAAATCCAAGATTCTCTCCTAGGATTTCTAATTGGTGGGTTTAATGGCTATTTGATCGTGGGTACGGTTTGGTCATATATGCACTCAGCCCATTACCCCTTCGAACCTTATATTATTGCACCCGATGCTGCCGATCAACTATTCGAAACCGCAGCTAAAATTATTGACTGGCTGCCCCCCGTTTGGCTTGGTACGGTGCCGGGTATTTATATTGCCATTGGTCTGGCATTTCTATTTGTTTTGGCGGTGCTCATTTGACAGAACACATTCACTTAATCGGCATTGGTGGCACTGGTCTCTCGGCCATCGCCAGGGTGTTGTTGGACAGCGGCTATAAAGTCAGCGGTTCCGATCAGCAGTATGAATCCCTGGCGCAAGCTGTCGATGCGGCTGGTGCACAGGTATATGTTGGCCACCGCGCTGAGCACGTGCATGGTGCCGATCAGGTGATTCGTTCCTCAGCTATTCCCGATACAAATATTGAAGTGCAAGCTGCATTGAAA
>JBDLJO010000028.1:0-17582 GCA_039714275.1 Chloroflexota bacterium
GATCCACAGGCGCTGATGCTGATGATTCGCTCCACGCCCAGCGATTTGAGCGCATAAATATTGGCGCGGTAATTAACCTGGCTGGGGTTGATGCTGTGACCCATACCATGACGTGCCAAAAAAGCCATCGTTTCCCCTTCAAGATTGCCAACAACGATCGGTGCGCTGGGACGGCCAAAAGGGGTATCCATCTTTATTTGCTGCGGGTTTTCTAGCCCTGACATACGATAGAGACCGGAACCACCAATGATCGCTAGGGTAGGGTTATTTTTCATCATAACTGTCTCTTAAACCTTATTGCTCATCGTCATAATTGAAGAGTTCAAAATAATAATCCGCACCTATGAAATCAACTGAATCAGTCGGTACGGTGTCAGCTCTAGTGTGGGAAGGTTTTTTTAATTTGGGCTGGCTCGTTTTATGGTCGCCTTGGCCAAAGATCACCGGCACCCCACCAAGCGAGATCACATCCCCGGGTTTGAGGATTGCTTTCTCGATTTTTTTGCCGTTGATAGATGTCCCCGCTGTTGTTTCTAGATCGAAGATCACAAAGTGCTCATTTGCGTAGCGAATCTGCGCATGATGGCGCGAGACATGCGGATTGTCAATGACAATATCGTTATCAGACTTACGCCCAATATTGAACGATGCTTTGTCGACGGTAACAACGCGTTTCCCATCAACAACTAAAAAGGTTCCGGTGGGCACTTCATTTTTTGTGGTTTTCTTTTCAGAATACACGGTCTTCTTCCAGATTATCTGAGTGATCACTGAGTACGGTAAGCAGCGCGTCTCCGCATCGCAGCTGGTCGCCCGGGGTCAGAACTACGGATTCGGAAGTGACCTGATCATTAAGCAGGGTGCCGTTGGTCGAATCTAAATCCTCTACCCACCACTGTTGGTGATGGTAGCTTAATCGGGCGTGATGCGCCGATACCGTGTTCGAGTCAAGTACACAGGCGCAGTTTGGGTCTCGCCCAATGATCACTTCTGCAGTTGTGAACTGCTGCTGCCGGGTGGTATCTCCAAGTTCGATGCTCAGGCTCAATGGGATCACATGATGAGACTTCTGCGTCTGTTGTCGGTGATGCAGATCGCGCCATAACAACCACAGGGCTGTACCCAAAAATGCATACAGCGTAACCGCCAATAAAATCCTTAATCCTAGAAAGATCCATTCACTCATAGGGTTTTGCCTGATGCGCTGTTTTCATTGGTTTCTATAGCATCTAATTTGCGTGTCTGATCTAGGGTTGGCGCGTTTTCTTGTCCAAAGACCAGCGGCACGCCGGCCAGGGAGATAACATCTTGAGGGTGCAGCGTGCTTTGCTGCGTGCGCACCCCGTTGACGTAGGTGCCGCCGGTTGAGTCGAGATCAAATAACAGAAATCGCCCTCTCACGGCCCGAAGCTGTGCATGCCTCCGAGAAACGCGCCCGTCGTCAATCACCAGATCATTGCCCGCGCTGCGCCCGATATTCACGATGCTTTCTTCAAGCGAATAAACTTGGTCGCCATTGACTATTAAAAACGCACTGGCTGGGATATGTTCTGTTTTTGTCTTAGTTACTATCTCTAAAGCAGATGTTTCTTCCAGCTGGTTCATACCGCTGATTTGAGCATCAATTTCAATCCTCTCAGGCAATATTTGATCCTCAGATATTAAGATGATTCTTGGCGCTTTTAGAAAATAAAAACCGGCTTCTTCACCTGCCCGCTCCATTAAGACGGCCAATTCTTGTAGTAGTAATTCGTTTCCAGATTGTTGGAGCGCATGTTGGGGGTGGGTAACCAAATGAAAAATATCTGGAGCCAGACTGCGGCCATCACTTTGCTGCTGTACACCTGTTTCCAACGTATCTTTAAGCAGACCAAGCAGGTCTGCTTTTGAGATTTCTGCTGCTGGAAGCAGACGGGCAATGCGACCCTCAATCAGCATTTTCAAGCGGGATTCAAGCTCGTCCAGTTTTTTTCCAAGAATACTCATGATATTTTGTGTTTCCTACTTGCAATTAAGTGCTTAAGACAATTATAGAGGAGAGGCTGTTAATCGGCAAGCCGAGCGGCAGTCTCTTCGAATACGGTATACTTGATTTATGGTCTCAAAACCACGCTCTGGATTTCGAGAAATTGAGCATACTGCCGATTGGGAGCTTCAAGTTTGGGCGCCTGATTTTCTTGCATTATTGGAGCAAGCCGCCCGCGCCATGGGGATTCTTTTAGAAATCACCTTAGAAAGTACGCCGCGCCTCCACCGTTCTTTTGAACTCCCATTTTCCGATCAAGAGACATTGCTGGTCGATTTTCTTTCCGAACTGCTGTTTCTTGGCGAAGATCAGGGCATTGCTTTTGATAAATTTGAACTTAAAATGTTCGGAAATAGTTTCTATGCCTCGCTTGAGGGCGCGGCTATCAAAGATCAGGCTAAAGAGATCAAAGCCGTTACCTATCATTGCTTAAAAATTCGATCAACAGCTCAGGGGTTAGAAACCAACCTGGTTTTTGATGTCTAGATTGCTAGTGTTCAATGGAGGTGCATGATGGTGGCCCTGGGTGATTTGAAGAAAATTAACGATTATGAATGGGAAATTCCGCGCACTTTTAGGGCCGATATGTGTGTCCCCGTGCGCATTTTTGTCTCCGAACGCTTGCTGGCTGATGCGCTGCGTGATAAATCGCTCGAGCAGGCTGTTAATACTGCCACCCTGCCGGGATTGGTTGGCAGCGTTGTTGTCATGCCCGATATGCACCAGGGCTATGGATTTCCAATTGGCGGTGTCGCAGCTACCCGTTATCCAGATGGTGTCATTTCCCCTGGAGCCATTGGATATGATATTAACTGCGGCGTGCGCTTGTTGGGTTCAAAAATTACTTTAGATGAAGCACATCCTTATCTCGCTGATCTCGCCTCGGCATTGGATCATTACTGCCCCAGCGGGGTGGGTAAAGGCGGTCATCTCCAGCTCAGCGAAAAAGAGATCGATCAAATTTGTGTTAATGGTGCGCGCTGGGCACTAAAAAAAGGTTTTGCTACCCAGGCCGATCTGCGCCGCACGGAGAGCGGTGGTCGAATCAAAGGCGCCGACCCCCGTGCCGTCAGTGCCCGCGCTAAAAAACGCGGCCGCCCACAAGTGGGCACCCTTGGGGCGGGTAATCACTTTATTGAAATTGATCTTATCGATCAGGTTTATCATACGCAAGCTGCGCGTGCTATGGGGTTGGTTGAAGGTAATTTGGTTTTACAAATCCACTGCGGATCGCGCGGCTTCGGGCATCAAATATGTACGGACTATGTGCGCAGTTTTCAAAGTGCCGTCCAGCGATACGGCATCGATTTACCTGACCGCGCCCTGGTCTGCGCACCGCTCAATTCCCCGGAAGGAGAGCATTATTTAGCTGCCATGCGCTGCGCGGCCAATTATGCTTTTACCAACCGCCAGGTTCTGGCCCATTGGGCTCGCCAGGCATTCGAAGATGTGTTGGCAGGTAAAGTAAACCATTACCATCTCCACCAGGTCTATGATATCGCTCACAATATGGGCAAGATTGAAACCCATCAAATTGAAGGAGAATCGATCAAAGTGTGCGTGCACCGCAAAGGCGCCACCCGCGCTTTCGGTCCGGGATTTGAAGATTTGCCCGATGAATATAAGAAAATTGGCCAACCCGTTCTGGTGCCGGGCAGTATGGGGACCGCTTCCTGGGTGTTGGTGGGTACCGAAGCCAGCATGCAGCGTTCCTTTGGCTCATCTTGTCACGGTGCAGGCCGCACCATGAGCCGCACCCAGGCCAAGAAAACGATCCGCGGCACCGATTTGCATCGTGATTTAGAATCAAGCGGCATTCATATTCGCGCTGGGTCGCTGGCCGGATTGGCCGAGGAAGCGCCTGCCGCATATAAAGATGTCGATGCTGTTGTGGATACTGTCGTCAACGCAGGGATTGCCCGTAAAGTGGCCCGTTTGCGGCCGGTTGCCGTCGTCAAAGGCTAAACTGCATAGTGGTTGTATTCAGCAAGAATTTCTTATACCCCTGAATAGGATAGTGCGGGCTGATCGTCTTGCAGATTCCATTTTTGCACAGATTTTGGAGTCTGTCTGACCAGTTATTGTGTCTCTGAGAATTTGCGTTTGAATATTGCATCACATTTTTTGCAGCGCTGTGTTACCTCAAAATCGAGTTGCAGGCGGATACTTCCCCCTGCTGGCGTGCCGCTGCCAAGTGTTTCGATCTTGCGGGAACCGAGTGTCTCACGGCTGGTTTCCACAAGTTCTTCCGACCCGCATTCCGGGCAATGCGGTTTTATTTGAATGATCCTCGAGATGACGATACCTAGTACAATAATCGCCACAGAAGCGAACAGAATAGCGGCTGATAAATTTAGCTGCATCACACTACCTCCAGTTTTAATTTGGGACAAACCACGATTTTATCTGAATGTCCCGGGCAGCCGTTTCATGAACAAAGGGGTCAAGGGGAATATCGTTGATTGGCGAAAGTGGTTCGCTGACCACAAAGATCTGCTCACTTCCATTGGGAACGAATAGGCACATAGGTACGGGCTGCTTTTTCTGGAGTGGGCATGTCATCACGTTGGTAAGTGTAGAAAGTATCCGGAAGGCTGCTGAAAGCCGCGTGGTTGCCATCTTTGTCCAGCGTTATAATGCGCATCGCGCTGAGGAATTGACCGCCCAGGTCATTCAGGTCTTCCATTGCCTGTTTGCCTGCCTCCTTAAGCGAATATCCCATTTTCATATAAAAGACGATGCTGTGTGCTGTGGCCCCGCGCATCGCCATCTCCCCCATACCAGTGCAGGCCGCCGCACCGTAGCGGTTGTCAGCATAATTGCCCGCGCCGATGATTGGTGAATCACCCAGCCGGCCAGGGTATTTCCAGGCCCAACCGCTGGTGCTGACGCCGCAGGCAATATCGCCGTGAGCATCTTGGGCGATAAAATTGACCGTACCTTTGGCTCGTTCTGGATCGGTGGCTAATCGTACCCATTCCCGCAATTCCCTTTGCTCCTGCAAATGGTTGAAAGTGTCTGCTGGCATATCTTTTTGCAGCCGTTTAGACCAGATAGCGTGTGCTTCATCGGTGAGCAAATCTTGCTGATGGAATCCCATTTCAGCAGCAAAGCGTGCCGCGCCGTCGCCAACCAGCAGCACATGGGGCAAATTTTCCATTACTTTACGGGCGATCGATATAGGGTGAAGGTAGTTTTTGACCGCGCCAACGGCACCGCTTTCCAGGGTTCGGCCGTTCATGATGCTGGCATCCAGCTCAACTTCCCCCAGCAAATTGGGATATCCACTGTAGCCCACGGTATGATCATCCGGGTTGGCTTCCACCAGACGAATCCCGGCTTCGACCGCGTCTATGGCCGTTCCCCCTGTCTTGAGCACACGCACTGCTTCTTCGATACCAACCATGCCATTGTCGCTGGATACAACTATCATGGGTACGCCTCCAAGCATAAACACCTGCTGCATTTCAATAAATAACAAACGGGCTCCAATTAGCATAAATCATAACATCGGCACCAGAGGGATGCAAGCAAGGTAGTTTTTGATACCTGTACCCAACGTATCTGCGCTTTGGGTTGAGTTATAATTACCTGGGAATGGCGCTTCTTTGAGGGGCTTGGTTTTAACTAATAAAAAATACGACCTGTTTAAAGTAATATCATTGCTGATAGCTTATTAGGAGTATAAAATGATATTCCCTCCTCATCTCGGATCTATCCTTTCGTTAACCCCCACAATATGTCATCTCCTTGGCGTAAAGCCTCCTAGTGTCTCGGATGAACCAGCGTTGGACATCGTAATTTCTACGCTGGAAGAGGTGGACTTCCCCTTGGAGAAGTGTCTGATCGTCGCACAGGATGCCATCGGCGCACATTTATGGAGGTCGCATGAAAACGAGCTTCGTAAAATATTACCGCTGGTTCCACTGCGTGTTCCTCTGCGCTCTGTGCTCCCTCCGGTAACACCGGTTTGCTTTGCCTCTATTTTCACCGGAGCACAGCCAGATGTACATGGTATTCACAGATATACGCGCCCAGTATTGGAATGTGATACTTTCTTCGATGCCCTCGTTCGCGCTGACAAAAAAGTTACTATTGTCTCCGTTGAAAACAGCAGTATAGATTTGATTTTCAGGAATCGAGAAATAGCCTACTTCTCAGAGCCGAATGATAAGGCTGTTGTCGAGCGGACTTTAGAAGTTATACGGGGAGATAAATATGACGTCATCGTCGCCTACCAGGCAGATTATGATGATAACCTTCATCAGACTGAGCCCTTCTCCCCGATATGTATACAGGCCCTTGGACAGCATATTCAGGACTTCAAGGAAATGGCTGGTGCGGCAAATCAGCACTGGGCAGATAAACGTCATGTTGTCGTATTTGCCCCTGACCACGGCGCCCATACAGACCCATCTTCAGGAAAGGGCGATCACGGATTAGACATCCCAGAAGATATGGATCTTTTCCATTGCTACGGCATTCACACTACAAACCAACGAGATATTTAATGATGGATCACACAAAACTATTTAATGCTTCTGCTTATGGCGGTGCCGGCTGGTCCCCCCGTACAGCTCATCTTAGCGATGAGTTAGGGGTTGTATGGGGCAATTGTGGTATAGACACCGAGTGGTCGCACTTGCGTTCTGTGTTGTTGCACCGTCCTGGTCAAGAATTGAGTGCTTCAAAGGATCCCAACGCTGTGCAGATGTTGGCATCGGTAGATTTGGCCCGGGCGGGAGATCAACACGATGCCATCGCTCAGGCCTACCGTGATGCAGGTGTGACCGTACATTACTTAGACCCGGGTGGACAGTCAGCCCCCAACCAAATGTTCATCGCCGATTTAATGTTTATGACCCCCGAAGGTGCTATATTGGCCCGTCCGGCTTCCACGATCCGTGCTGGGGAGGAGCGTTGGGTTGCCCGTAAACTAGCTGAATTGGGCATTCCCATCCTCCGCAGCGTGCGCGGCACGGGCACTTTTGAGGGTGCAGATGCCGCCTGGATCAATCCTCAAACGGTTATCATCGGGCGAGGCCTGCGCACCAACGACGAAGGCGCGGCGCAAGTCACCAGTACGCTCTACGAGATGGGTGTCACCGTTATTCAGGTTGATCTACCCTTTGGTACGATGCACCTGATGGGCATGCTGCGTTTCCCCGACCATGATCTTGCTGTTGCCTGGCCCAAGCGCTTGGTGCATCGCGGGGTGGAAACATTGCAAGAGCATGGTTTCCAGGTCGCCTTTATCCCCGATGAAATAGAAGCCGAGACCAACAAAGCCTTCAATTTCGTCACCCTTGGCCCGCGCCAGATTTTGATGGCCGCGCACAATCCGGTCACGCAGTCTTTTTATGAGAATCTGGGTATTACCTGCCGCACCGTCGAAGTGGACGAATTAAGCAAAGCGGCTGGAGCGATGGGCTGCCTGACGGGGATTTTGGAGCGGGGCAGCCAGACATAGCCTATCTGAAATAACAATCTAGTTTTTGTTTAAAAACATCCCAAAGGATATCCCCACCTGACGGTGCATTTCCCTTCTTCCTGTTTGTCATTTCAAGTGCAGCGAGAATAAAATCTTTTGAATGTCATTCCGAGTGTAACGAGGAATCCCTAAAACGGTAGTTCACCAATTAACCCTGTCGCTCCATCAGCGGCAATTAGCTTCCCCTAAATTCCCTGGTTTTCCTTGGTGTACTTTGTTTCTTTGTGGTGATGTTTTGATGAGATAGTGGGGTTAGTCCAAAATCGGGAAGTTCTTTAATTCCTGGAACGCTAATTAAATAAAAACAGGCAGACAAATTTGTCTGCCTGTTTATGCTAGATACGCTAGTTTCTTAGTGATGCAAGATTTGCGATAAGAAGAGTTTTGTGCGCTCCTCTTTCGGATTGTTAAAGAACTCATCAGGTGTATTTTCTTCAACAATCTTACCAGCGTCCATGAAGATCACGCGGTTGGCTACTTCACGGGCAAAGCCCATTTCGTGGGTCACAGCTAAAATTGTATACCCGCTGTGAGCCAGGTCCCGCATAACATCCAACACTTCCTTGATCATTTCCGGATCCAGAGCCGACGTTGGCTCATCAAACATTAAAACCTTAGGCTGCATGGTCAGCGTGCGGGCCATGGCCACGCGCTGCTGCTGACCCCCCGAAAGCTGGCCTGGATACTTGTTGGCCTGCTCTGGGATGCCTACCCGTGTCAGCCACTGCATAGCAACTTCTTCGGCATGGTCACGTGTCCATTTGCGTACATTGATCGGTGCCAAGGTGATGTTTTCCAGCACTGTCAGGTGAGGGAAAAGGTTGAATTGCTGGAAGACCATGCCAACTTCGCGCCGGATTTCTTGAATATTGCGGATATCGTGGGATAGCTCGATGCCGTCTACAATAATGCGCCCTTCCTGGTGTTCCTCGAGACGGTTAATGCAGCGGATAAAAGTGGACTTGCCCGAACCGGATGGACCGAGGATAACGATCACTTCTCCTGGCTTCACTCTGAGATCAACACCGCGCAAGGCCTCGAATTCATCAAACCATTTATGCACATTTTCGCAAATGATAATTTCGTCAACAAAACTTGCCGCTGGGCCTTCGAATTTCATAATCATTTTCTCCTTTTCAAATTTCTGCTTTCAAGAACTGGTAAGTTTTCGTATTTACTGTTCAAAGGTTTCTATCGTTCACCTACGCCCAACTGTACTTCCAGCCGGCGGCTGTAGGACGACATGACAAAGCTGCCTGTAAAATAAACAACAAATAGAAATACGTATAGCTCTTTGCGTAAACCCAACCATTGCGGATTTGCAACAATAGCGCGTATGATACCCAATAAATCCATCAGGCCAACAACCGACACTAATGAGGACGATTTGAACGCTCCGATAAACTGGCCTACGATTGCCGGAATGACGATGCGTATTGCCTGAGGCAAGATGATAAAGCGCATTTTCTGAAAGCCATTCAATCCTAGGGAGTCGGAGGCCTCGTACTGGCCTACAGGAATAGCTTGTAGGCCGCCGCGAATTACCTCCGCTGTGTAGGCGGCTGAAAAGAGTGTATAACCCACAATAACTGGCCATGGTTTGGCGATCGAGGTGCCGGCCGAAAAGAAGAAGGGGGCCATGATAATGCCCATGAACAGCAGTGTGATCAGGGGGACGCTGCGTATCAATTCAATAAAGGCTGTGCTGGCGCCCGCTACGACATTGCCCTTGAATGCACGTTGGAACCCATAAGCCAAAACCAAGACTGCAATTGGCCAAAAGGCGAAAAGTTGTTCTATGGGGCTGCGTGAATCCGCTAACAGTTGTGGCGTTGTTGTGAATCCCCATATCGACACACCAATGGCTACTGGCCAGGTGATCCAGGCTGGGACGCCGTAAACCTCACTGCGCCGGCCTAACGCCAGCATCATACCAATCGGCATGGATAATATTACGACCGAACTGGCTACGATCAGCGATAACATTAATCCGCCCCAGGTGTCGACATTGATGGGCGGCAAGATTCCGCTGCGCCCAATTGCCCACCAAATCGTGTAAGCTGCCGGCCACGCGGCTGCTGCACTAATTAAGTTCATCCAGCTAAAACGGATAATTTTTTGCGTCCAGAATAATGCGTAGATTGCCACTGCGATAACTACGCCGGTTAGTGCTGCGCCGATATTATAAACAGGGCTGTTAGCGATTCCTGCTAGAAATACATATAAGATCACGGGTGACAAGATCCATAATCCCATGATTCCCTGGCGTACACGTTGCAGTTTGTCACGCAGTGCAGGTCTTCCGGTGATATAGGTCAGTGCCCACATCCCCAGGATAAACCACAGTGCTAGCCACACGCGCGGAGAATCTTCTGGTGTCATACGTCCTGTCATTAACAATTTACGAGCACCCCAGATTACGCCCCAGGTAGCATAGGACTGTGATTGGAATTCGGGGGCGGTTTCTGCTGGATTAAAATTAGCGTTGATAAAAGCCCATAGTGCAATACCGCGTGCCGCCATACCCAATACCAGCATCATTAGTAGACTAAGCAAAGCGTTGGAGACCGAGCTGATAAGGTTATTTTTAAGCCAGCGGCTGACCTTTGTGTGGTGCTGGAACAATGTTCCGACTACAACCATGATCGTGCCAACGCCCCAGGCTGCAAGGATAGCTATGGTTGCTGTGGGTGCCTCGTTGAATTGTGTTACAGCAAACAAAGCAGCAACTAAGGCTAAGATCGCGATCCAGGCTGTTTGGTACCAGGAGCCGGTGATATTATCCTTTAGAAAATATTGCCAGTTATAGTCTCTGATATTGTCTTGTAATCGGGTTGTGGTTTTAGTTATCTCTGTCATCATTATCTCTCCACCAATTTAACCCGTTCATTGTACCAGTTCAACAAAACAGAAAAGGTTAGGCTGATTAGCATATAAACCAACATCATGATGATGAATATTTGCAGGATTCGCCCTGATTGGTTCATCGTTGTATACGCGATCGCGTACATGTCGGGAAAACCAATCGCGATGCCTAAACTGGTATCTTTGGCCAGGCTGAGGAAGATGCCAACAAGCGGCGGAATAATAACCCGCAGTGCCTGGGGCATGACCACCAACTGTAATCGCTGTCCTTCATTAAGGCCCAGCGCTCGTGCTGCTTCCGTCTGGCCTTTGGTAACAGATAGGATACCAGCGCGCACGATCTCGGCTAGCGAACCGCCATAGAAGAGCACCAGCCCTATTAGCAGCGCAATGAACTCTGGCAGCATCTTGGCGCCGCCAAAAATGTTAAACCCTTCCCGAGTGGGGATGCTCCACACAACCGGTTTTTCTTGAACGGAGACCACAAGGTGGCTGCCCGGGTCTTCGAGTGTAGGCCGCTCGGCTGCCAGTACTGCTTTGGATGCCGCGAATATTTCACAGTCTCCTTCTTCATATTTCTTTATCGCTTGATCAGGCCTTCTCGAACGCGATATTTCATATGGGATGCCCAGACGTCGTAATTGTCCGGTCAGGTTTGTTTCTGAAGGAGAATCCCGCAGCACACAAATTTGCAGCGCCACAGCGGATATTTCTTCTTCGGATAAAGTATCCAAATCGTCCAGATGGTTCAAGCCGGTGCGGGCGAGCATCATCCTTTCCATATCTTCAACATCTTGAATACGGCTGGCTTTAGTAACCAGCAGACCCTGGCTATCGGAAATAGTGCCGGATACATACCAGCCAATCCCTACGATAACCAAGAAAGAGATTAAACCCCATCCCACGCGGTTGGTAGCCTGACCAGTGCGTTCTTCTTTTCGGTTAAGTATGATTCCCACGACCTGGAATTGCACGATACCCAATACCAGGAAGGCTAACCAAATAGGTGCCGATGATGTAAATTGTGGTGATGGCAAATTCAAGCCGCGATTACTTAAGAAGATAGGCAGACCTAAAAATTGTGTTGCTTCGTTGATATTTGGTAAAGCCAGCAGTACACCAAAATAAATGAAAAAAAGCTGTACCAACAAGGGCGTATTTCGCATTAATTCCACATACCACAAGGCTATTTGACTGATCAGCCAGTTCTTAGATAACCGGGCAATACCAGCAGCAGTGCCTACGATCGTTGTCAGAATAACGCCAAAAATGGCGACTTTGAGTGTATTGAGAATGCCTAGTTTAAAAGCCTGCCAGTAAGAATCCGTATTGGTATACTCTACAACGGTATCGGAAATATCGAAACCGGCTTCGCTTTCCATGAAGTCATAGGCACAACGATAGCTAAAAGAACCATCACGGCAGATGAATTGACTTTCCCCCAATTTATTGACATTTTCGGAAAAGTTGCCGCCAATAGTGCGGACGCTGAGAACAACAAATAGAATAAATCCAATCTGACCCAAAACGCCCAGGAAACGGACATCGAATAAATAATTAACAATAGTGCGCCAAAATGAGATTGCTTCAGGTTCCTGGGGTGGGGCGGGGGCTGTTTGCTCCATATCTACTCCTTCCCGGTGTGAGTCTGCCAGGTCGTTGCTATGGCCGTTATTATCTTTGTGTTGCTCGCCACAAGGCAAAAATGATTGTCAAACAAAAGCGGCCCGGCATTATGCAACGCCAGACCGCTTTCTTTGAACTTAGAACCAGACAGGATTGACGGTAATTAGAGAATTACATGATCCTGCTGGGTTCATTGAGTCGATCAACAAGGTCTAGCGGAATGGCGGGGAGTACAGCAAGCCGCCTTCAGTCCATTGGGAGTTGACACCACGCGTCAGGTTGACGGGTGTATCGGGACCCAGGTTGCGGTTGTAAATATCTTCGTAGTTGCCGACCAGTTTGATGACTTGGTAGCAGAAATCGTTGTTCAAGCCCATGGCCTGACCCAAGTCGCCTTCCACGCCCAGCAGGTTCAGAACCTGAGGATCGTCGGAGCCGAGCATATCATCGACATTGGCCATATTGACACCCAGGTCTTCAGCCAAAATCGTGCAGTTGACAGTCCATTTGACAATATCAAACCAGTTGTCGTCGCCGTGGCGGACCAACGGGCCCAGAGGCTCTTTGGACATGGTAGCTGCCAAGATCACGTGTTCTTCAGGATTCTCGAACAGCGTTTTGTTGGCAACCAAACCAGATTTGTCGGTTGTCCAGCCATCGCAGCGGCCTTCTTCATAAGCTTCCTGGGGAGCGTTTGATTCGGTGAAGACAACAGCTTCATATTCGATGCCTAAGCTGCGGAATACGTCAGCCAGGTTTTTCTCAGTGGTCGTTCCTGCGCCTACACAAACGGAACCGCCGTCAAGATCCTCGAGCGTCGTAATGCCGGAGTCTGCCCGCACGATCATGCCTTGGCCATCATAGAAGGTGGTGGGGGCAAAGTTGAAGCCCAGGGAGGTGTCACGGCTGACGGTCCAGGTGGTGTTACGCACGAGCACGTCAATTTCGCCGGACTGTAAGATCGGGAAGCGCTCACTGGATGTGGCTGTACGGCCTTCAACAGCATCGCCGTCCGCGAATACGGCGGCAGCAACTGCACGGCAGTAATCCCAGTCAAAACCAGTTAACGAGCCGTCTTCCTGGACATAGCTAAAACCAACCAGAGATCCGCTGACACCGCACTTTAACAGACCGCGCTCTTGTACGGTTGCTAAGGTGTCGCCGCCGCCTTCAAAAGTTACGGCTACTTCTTGGACTTCAACAACCGGTTCTGCTGCTGCCGGTTCTTCGGCTGCTGGTTCTTCAGCTGCTGGGGCACCGCCACCACAAGCGGCTACCAGCATCGCTAAAACAACGATCAAAGCAAAAATGGGGAATAATTTACGAGACATATTGTGCTCCTCCTTAGGAGTTATTATCAGTTAGTACGGGAAACAAAACTACAAGTGTTGGGGAGATTGCACCTCCTTGTCAATGACGTATATGCTTAATGTAATATGGGAAGCAATGAATTCTGAGGTGATTATAGATGAAAGACACTAATATGACAACGTAGAACAAAATATCTTTATGTAATTTTTATATAATTATAGCTTATTTAAGGTTGGTTTTTCGTAGAGATTTAGCATTTCGCCTGCTTTTTTAGTAATTTGCTCTGAGTGATATTACCTCTCGGCGATCATCTTCCTTGTGAAAAAAATCAACGTGGTGTATAAATTAACCAGAATTCCTCGACAGATTAAAGGGTTGCGCATCTTTTGGAGAAAATATGAAAATATTACTTTTAGGTGTCGGTTTACAGGGTAAAGCAGCCTTACATGACTTGGCCAATAGCCCTGATGTCACTCAGGTGATCGCTGCTGATATTAACTATCAGGATTTAAAGCGTTACGTCGCACAGCTTGATACTGCCAAGGTGCTGACCATCAACCTGGATGTGCGTGACGATGGTGCCGTAATGCAGCAAATGCGCCTGGTCCAGGCTGTGATCATATTGCTGCCCCAAGAATTGCGTTTAAACCTGGTCAAATTGGCCATTAAGTGCAGAATCCACCTCATTGAAACTTCGTATGCTTTGCCAGAATATGCCGCCTTAAGCGCCGAGGCTGAAGCCGGTGATTTAGCCATCCTACCGGAATGTGGGCTTGATCCGGGGATTGATCTTGTTTTAGCCGGTCGTGCTGTTCGAGAGTTTGACCAGATTCAAGCCCTGCATGTCTATGGTACCGGGGTTCCCGAGCCCAAAGCCGCTGATACTCCCATCAAGTACAAAATCTCATGGACCTTTGCCGGGGTGCTCAGTGCCTATCAGCGTCCTGCCCGCATGCTCAAGGATGGGGAAATCGTTAACCTCTCTCCGAGTGAGATGTTTGACCTCTCCAACATCCATATGGTCGATATGGATGGACTTGGCTTGATGGAAGCCTACTATAACGGTGATGCAGTCAAGTATCTCGATGTTTTCAAGATCAAAGATACTACCAGGGATACCGGGCGCTATTCCTTGCGTTGGCCGGGGCACGCCGAGTTTTGGAAGAAAATGGTTGATCTGGGGTTCCTCGCTGAAGAGCCGATTCTTGTCGATGGTCAGAGTGTTTCTCCGCGCCAGTTTGTTCATGACCTCTTAGCCCCGCAGTTAGGGTATCGTCCCGACGAGAGAGATGTTGCCGCCATTCGAGTCGTCGTTGAGGGAATCAAGGATGGCCAATCCAGGCGTATTGTTTACCAGATGATCGATCGACGCGATTTAGATACCGGGTTAATGGCCATGCAGCGCACCGTGGGCTACACGGCCAGCATCGGCGCGCAGATGCTTTTACGGGGTGATATCAAAAAGCGTGGTTTGCTGACGCCGACGCGTGATATCCCGTCTGATATTTTTATCGCCGAACTTGAAAAACGGGGCATTCAAATTCAACATCAAGAGATACCCATTGATTAAATAAAAAGAGCGCTGCACACAAAATGGTGCGGCGCTCTTGATTCATAATCTCAAACACTTATCCCAGCGGTTCAAAGCGTGCTTGGAAGAAGCGTAAATAGGCTGGTTCGTAGACCATTTTCAGTCCTTTGGTTTCCGAACGTCTGTCGAATATATTTTTGATGCTTTCGGCAACTACATCCATATGTGCTTGGGTATAAACGCGCCGGGGAATAGTTAAGCGGGTCAGTTCTAAAGCCGGGTAGCGGTGTTCGCCTGTTTCGGGGTTCCGCCCGGCGCTGACAACACCGCGCTCCATGCTGCGCACACCCGAATCCAGGTAAAGTTGAGCTGCTAAAGTTTGTGAAGGGAACTCATCCTGAGGTATATGTGCATAAAAGCGCTTGGCATCCAGGAAGATGGCATGGCCTCCAGCCGGCTCTACGATCGGGACGTTCCAATCGGTGAGCAGTTTTCCCAGGTAGCGCACCTGCTCAACACGCGCATGCACATGATGGTCATCAACCATTTCCTCAATACCAATGGCCAGCGCTTCCATATCGCGCCCAGCCATACCCCCATAGGTGTGCAAGCCCTCATAGACCACGACCATGTTGCGTGCTTTTTCGAAGACATCCTCATGATTCACGGCCAGCCAACCACCGATATTGACCAGGTTATCTTTCTTGGCGCTCATCCAGGCGCCATCCGTATAGCTGCAAAATTCCACCAGGATTTCAGCGATCGATTTGTCCCCATAGCCCTCTTCGCGCTCCTGAATAAAGAAAGCATTCTCAACCATGCGGGTTGCGTCTAGATAGACGCGGATGCCCTGCTTGTTGCAGAACGCGCGCAGTTCTTTGGCATTCGCCATGCTGACGGGTTGACCGCCGGCCATGTTGACGGTTCCTGCTAAGCTGACATAGGGGATTTTGTCGGCGCCCACCTTGTCAATCAATTTTTGTAATTTTTCGAGATCAACATTGCCTTTGAAGGGGTGTAAGCTGGTGGGATCGTGGGCCTCATCAATAATCACATCCACAAAGGTGCCGCCAGCCAGCTCTTGGTGCAGGCGTGTGGTTGTGAAGTACATATTGCCGGGGATATAGTCACCCTGCTGGATCAAGGCTTTGCTGATCAAGTGCTCAGCGCCGCGTCCTTGGTGGGTGGGTACGATATGTTTATAGCCATAATAGGTGCGGATAGCGTCTTCCAGATGATAAAAGTTCCGGCTTCCGGCGTAGGCTTCATCGCCCATCATCATCCCGGCCCACTGCCGGTCGCTCATCGCGCTGGTACCGCTGTCGGTGAGCAGATCAATATAGACATCGGCTGAATGCAGTAGAAAAGTGTTGTAGCCAGCCTCATTGAGTGCTTTTTGACGTTCTTCGCGGGTGATCATGTGGATTGGCTCTACCATTTTTATTTTCCACGGTTCTGCCCAGGAACGTCGTCCTTCTTGCTGTCCCATTGTTTGAAATTTTGCAGGTGACATAGGTCCTCCAGATTTGAGATAAGGATTGAAATAAGTTTACGGGTTACTCAATTGGTATCGTAGTTGAGGCCTTGACCTCACTGAGAACCACGCTGGTATGTATGCGGTCCACGCCGTCGATCGGGGTTAAGCGGTGGACGAGAAAGTGCTCAAGGTCGGCTGTGTTTTTGGCCACAACTTTGAGTAAATAATCATGATCGCCGGTCAGGTGATAGCATTCCAGTACTTCAGGCATTTCTTGAATCGCCTCATGGAAGTTGGTTACCTGGCTGACCTGATGGCGTGCTAGGTTGACGCTCACAAAGCATAATAGGTCATAACCGGTCAGTTGGCGGTTGACTTGGGTGGCATAGTGCTTGATATATTTTTGCTCTTCCAGGCGTTTGACACGCGTTAAAGTGGCCGAGGGCGATAGGCCGACACGGCGGGCCAGGTCGGCGTTGCTGATACGTGCATCTTGCTGGAGCGCTTGCAGAATGATCTTGTCTAATTTATCGAGCATACAATAGAATCTACTGTAATATTGGAGATTTGTCAATCTATCTGCTGTAAAAACGCTATATTGCAAAACAAAAAGCAGATCGAATACTCTCGATCTGCTTAATGGTGTCTAATTTTGAACAATTACCTGATCTTGATTTGGTTAAGTTGATTCACCCCTATAACTTTGGCAGCACAATGGTTTGCTGTTTCTGGTACTTACCTTTCTTGTCCGCATAAGACGTTTCACAAACCTCATCACCCTCAAAGAATAAGACCTGAGCAATGCCCTCATTGGCATAAATTTTCGCCGGCAGTGGGGTTGTGTTGGAAATTTCCAGGGTTACGTACCCCTCCCACTCAGGCTCGAAGGGGGTCACATTGACGATCAATCCGCAGCGCGCATAGGTCGATTTTCCCAGACACACGGTTAACACACCCCGCGGGATGCGGAAATATTCCAGAGTGCGTGCCAGCACAAAAGAATTTGGCGGGATAATACAAACATCTCCATTGAAATCAACCATCGAATTCGTATCGAAATTTTTCGGGTCAACGATCGACGAATGCACATTGGTAAAGATCTTGAACTCGTTGGTCACCCGCACATCATACCCATAAGAAGAAACACCGTAAGAAATCGCACCCGAGCGCACCTGCTTATCAACAAAGGGCTCGATCATTCTCTGTTCTACTGCCATCTTCCGAATCCAGTGATCAGGTTTTAATCCCATAAAAA
>JBDLJO010000029.1:0-17511 GCA_039714275.1 Chloroflexota bacterium
ATCGAGCGAGTCTTTATCAATATGATCATCAATGCAGCCGAAGCGATGGAAGGAAGCGGACATTTAAATATCAGCACCCGTTACAGTGCAAGGAAAGATGTTATCGAAATAGCATTTTCCGATACAGGTCCGGGGATCAACGAAGAAAATATGAAAAAGATTTTTGATCCCTTCTTTACAACCAAAGATGTCGGTCATGGAACCGGACTTGGGCTGGCTATCAGCTACGGGATTATCAAAGGCCACAATGGCAGCATCTCTGTCCAAAGCGAAGAAGGTCAAGGAACGACCTTTATCGTCGGACTGCCAGTGAAGGCAAACGGAGATAAAACAAATCATGGATGATAAACCCAAAATTCTGATCATTGATGATGAGGAAATCGTGAGGGATTCCTGCATCCACATCTTAGCAAAAAACAACTACGAGGTCGCCACCGCTCAAAACGGAGAAGAGGGCCTTGAACTGCTCCAGGAATTCAATCCAGATCTGGCGCTGGTTGATCTCAAGATGCCAGGCTTATCTGGATACGAAGTGCTCGAAAAAATCCGCGCCCTTGATCCCAACATTGTCACCATTGTAATCACCGGCTTTGCCACCGTGGATTCAGCCGTGGAATCAATGAAAAAAGGCACCTTTGATTTTCTACCAAAACCTTTCAAACCCGATGAGTTAAGGCTGATCACACGGCGTGGTTTAGAAAGAAGAAAGTTAATTCTTGAAACCTTTGCCCTGCGCAAAGAAAAAGAAATCTTACGCGAACATTTTGCAGCAATTGTCTCCCATGAGTTGAAATCCCCTTTGGGGGCAGTTCAGCAGAACCTCTTCGTGCTGGCCAGCGATCTGGATGACAAAATGACTGCGGAGCAAAAAGAAAAATTTGGTCGACTGCAAGGTCGCATCAACGATCTGGTAACTTTGATCAATACCTGGTTACGAGTCATATCCGTAGATATCAGCAAAATCCGAGATGATTTTAATCCCACATCCATCGAAACCGTGATCATGAAATCAGTGGACAGCGTAGAAACCCACGCGGTCCGCAAAGATATCGAGATTAAGGTAGAACCAAGCCCCCCCCTTTCACCAGTCTCTGGCAATGAGGGGACATTGGTTGAGGCATTAACCAACATCTTGAATAACGCTGTTAAATATTCTCGAGTAGGAGGCAAGATAACAATTGCAGCAATCGAAGCAAAAAATAACATCAACATCACGGTGAAAGACAATGGCGTCGGCATCGCGGAGGAAGATTTACCGCATATTTTTGATGATTTTTATTCTGGTAAAGCCAGACCCGAAGGAGAAAGAAGCAGCGGTGTTGGTCTGGCAATTACGAAAAGAATTATTGAAGCCCATGACGGCACAATTTCAGTAGAAAGCACGCTGGGAAAAGGGAGTGCATTCAGTACTCGCTTACCCGCGATAAATTAAATATCAAAAGGTCACAGATTTTTGACCAATACCATTATTGGCAATAGGACAAGGAGGCTACAATGGATCCACGAAAAAGAATATTGATTATCGACGATGATCCTGATTATGTTGATGGGATCAAGGCAATTTTGACCAACGCCGATTACGATGTTGAAGTTGCCCATAACCCCAAAGATGGCCTGGAAACTTTAAGGTCTAAACCATTCGACCTGCTCCTGCTTGACATCATGATGGGTCGCGGCGCCGAAGGCGTCATGGTAGCTCGCAAGATCAACAAAGACCCAGAGCTGCGGAAAATTCCGGTACTCATTATTACTGGAATCCGTGAACAAATGGCCTTCCTCTTCCCCGGCCAACCGGTGCACCCTCGCTTCTTACCAACAGATGAACTGCTGGAAAAACCGGTAGACCCCAATCTGTTATTGGAAAAAGTGAGCGCCCTGCTAAAAATGGCGGAAGAGAAGGCAGAATAGGAAGCAATCATGGCAGATAAACTAACTTTCAGCCGGGAAATTTCCAATCTCATGTACGCAGGACACGGCAGTCCGCTCAACCAATGTATTCAATGCGGCACATGCTCTGGCACCTGCCCTGCGGTTGAATTTATGGATCAAACGCCGCGGCGTTTGATCGGTATGATCAACGCGGATCTTAAAGATGCCGTACTCAACACCAACACCTACTGGGTCTGTGCATCCTGCTATCACTGCACGGTGAGATGCCCAGCCAAGATTGATATTGCGGGAGCGATGTATGCCGTGAAACGCTATTCAATCTGGTTTAAAACCTATTCAGATGATTTAGTTGGTCCTGTTTTCTCTGAAACCTTTATGAAAACCATTGCCCGAAACGGCAGATCATACGAACCCATCTTAGCAACATCGTATATCTTTGGGTTTGGGGCCAAAGAGTTTTTCAAAGAAGTTCAAGGCGCGACCAAGATGATGCTCAAAGGACGCATTCCTGTGCTGCCTTCGAGAATCAAACGCCTGAAAAATTTCCAGAGCATGATCCAACACATCATCCCAGTGGGAGAAGAGGAGTAAAAATGAAAAAATACGCTTACTTCCCGGGCTGCTCTCTGGAGAAAATGGCCATCAGTTATCACGATTCAGCTCTTGAAACCACACGTGCATTAGGTGTAGAGCTGGAAGAACTAGAAGATTGGAATTGCTGTGGTGCTACCACCTATTTCCATCTCGATGAGATTTTAGCCAATACGCTTGTAGCTCGCAATTTAGCCATGGCGGAAAAACAAGGCCTGGATCTGGTTGCACCATGCAGCGCATGTTACAAGAACGCATATTTCACGAATGCCTACATCCAGGAAGACGAGGATTTGGCAGAACATATCAATTATGCACTCGAAGCTGATGATCTTCAGCTTTCAGGCGATCTTTCCGTCCATCATTTGATCGAAATCTTTGTCAATGATGTCGGTGTAGAAGAGGTTAAAAACAAAGTAACCCGCCCACTGGAAGGCATAAAAATCGTGCCTTATTATGGATGCCAGATCGTCAGACCCAGAAAAGATGGCGAGAATATTGAAGACCCGCAGTTTTTTGAGGAACTTCTAACAGCCATGGGCGCTGAAGCAGTTGACTTTGCAAACAAAACCCGCTGCTGTGGTGGATCACTGCTGATCTCCAACCGCCGGGCAGCCCTAGATATGATTCGGATTTTGCTTCAAAATGCCGAAAACAGCGGAGCAGATGTGATCGCGACAGCTTGCCCGCTTTGCCAGGTCAACCTAGAGTGTTATCAAGCCCAGGTGAATGATGAATTTGGCACCAATTACGCAATGCCAGTTATGTATTTCACACAAATTCTGGGATTAGCACTCGGGATTCCACGTAAGAAATTGCGGATTGGCTCAGAACTTGTTTCAGCGATACCCGTTCTTTCAAAGTATCTAAAAAAGGAGGTCAGTTGAAGAAAACAAATCTGATCTTCCAAAATTTTTCGAATCAACCTACGGATAGGAGAAAGACCTATGAGTGAAAAGAAACATCCTGATAACAAAGAGCGGGTCGGCGTCTATGTCTGTCACTGCGGCACAAATATCTCCAAAGTCGTAGATGTAGAAGAAGTCGCTCGCTGGGCTGGGGAACAGCCCAACGTTGAAGTCTCCCGTGATTATAAATTCATGTGCTCTAGTTTGGGCCAAGAATTGATCGAGCAGGACATCAAAGAAAAAGGTTTGACACGCGTTGTTTGTGCATCGTGCTCCCCGCACATGCATGAAAAAACCTTCAGAACGGCCTGCGAGCGCGGCGGCTTAAATCCCTTCCTTTTCGAAATGACCAACATCCGCGAGCATGACTCATGGATCACAGACGATAAGGAAGCGGCAACCATAAAAGCAAAATCCCTTGTTCGAGGTTCCATTGACCGGGTCGTACACCACGAACCTTTGGATCAAATTCCCGTGGAGATCAATCCGAACACCCTGGTAGTTGGTGGGGGAATCGCCGGTATCACATCGGCACTCGAATTGGCAGATGCTGGATATCATGTATATCTGGTCGAACGGGAACCATCCATCGGTGGGCATATGGCCCAACTCGATAAAACCTTCCCAACATTGGATTGCTCAGCCTGCATCCTGACGCCCAAGATGGTCGATGTCGGTCAACATGACAATATAACGCTTCTTACCTGGAGTGAGGTTGAACAGGTCGATGGTTTCTTAGGTAATTTCACCATAACGGTGCGGAAAAAGGCCCGCTACGTCAATGAAGAACACTGCACAGGGTGCGGCATATGTATTGAAAAATGCCCCTTCAATGTCGTCGACGATATTTTCGAAGCCGGCATGGGAACCAGAAAGGTAATTTACCGGCCCTTCCCACAAGCTGTACCAAAATACCCGGTGATCGATAAAGAAAACTGCGTCTACTTCCAGAAAGGAAAATGCAAAGCCTGCGAAATATTCTGCCCAACTGAACCCAATTCAATCGATTTTGAGCAAGAAGATGAAATTTTACAAATCGAAGTGGGCAATATTATCCTGGCAACCGGCTATGACCTCTTTGACGTAAAACGCATTCCGCAATACGGCTATGGCAAACTAGAGAATGTCTTCACCAGCCTGGAATTTGAACGCATGGTTAACGCTGCGGGACCCACAGATGGCAAGATCGTATTGCGTGATCAAGAAACCAAACCCAAGAGCGTTGCTATTGTTCATTGTGTTGGCTCACGTGATGAGAATTATCACAAATACTGCTCCAAGGTTTGCTGCATGTACTCGCTGAAATTTGCTCATCTCGTTCACGAGCGCATTCCTGATGCAGAAATTTACGACTGCTATATTGATATGCGTACACCCGGCAAAGGTTATGAGGAATTCTACAACCGCTTGCTGGAGGAAGGTACGCATTTCATTCGCGGAAAAGTGGCAGAGATCACGGACGCAGCCCGCATCCCTGAAGAAGAGGGCAAGCTGATTGTCCAGGTCGAGGATACGTTGATCGGCCGGCAGCGCCGCGTTCCCGTCGATATGGTAATCCTCAGCCCAGCTATGGAAGCACGAGAAGGATCCAAGGAAGTCTCGCAGCTCTTCAAAATGGGATGCGATTTTGATGGGTTCTTCATCGAACGTCATCCCAAACTTGATCCTGTCGCAACCATGACTGACGGCATTTTGATAGCAGGAGCCTGCCAAGGACCGAAAGATGTTCCTGAAAGTGTATCTCAAGGTGCGGCGGCAGCAGCCCGTGTAGCTGGCTTGATCAGCCGCGGCACAGTAATGATGGAACCCGTAAGAGCCAGTATTGATCAAGATGCATGCTCTGGCTGCCGTATCTGCAATAACATGTGCCCGTACAATGCGATCATCTTCCATGAAGAAGAAAATGTCTCTGAAGTGATCACAGCCCTTTGTCAGGGCTGCGGTACTTGTGTAGCGGCCTGTCCAAGCAGCGTTATCACCGGAGCGCACTTTACCAATGATCAGCTGCTTTCACAAATCGAAGGCATCTTGTGGGATATGCGCCCTGAAAAGGTAACAGCATAGAGGAATGGAGAAAACAATGAGTGAAAAATATGAACCCGTAATCGTTGGATTTCTGTGCAATTGGTGCTCCTACCGCGCGGCTGATCTTGCTGGAACGGCACGTATTCAATATGCGCCGAATTTACGAGCAATCCGCGTGATGTGCAGCGGCCGTGTAGACCCCCAGTTTGTGTTGAAAGCGCTGCGTGATGGCGCCGATGGCGTGATGATCGCAGGATGCCATCCTGGTGAGTGTCACTATGTCAATGGCAATATCAAAACTATGCGGCGCTTTATGCTGCTTCAAAAAATGCTCACACAATTGGGTATTGAAGAAGAACGCGTGCAGCTTGTTTGGGCTTCGGCTTCTGAGGGAATCGTGCTTGCAGAAAAAATTGATCAGATGACTGAAGCGCTGCGCACGTTAGGTCCGTTAAATTGGAAAAAACGAGTTCTCAACAGCGGCAACGGATACCAAGCCGCTGAAGCTATTCCAGTACTCGAGGAGGCTTAACCATGGCAAATAACGAAAAACCAAAACTCGCAATGTACTGGTCATCATCCTGTGGAGGGTGCGAAATATCCGTGCTCAATATCCATGAGCACATCCTCACCGTTGATGAGGTCTTCGATGTCGCCTTCTTCCCTTGCATCGCTGATTTCAAAACCAAGGATGTAGAAGCCTATCCTGACGACTATATTACCGTTTGTCTATGGAATGGTGCAATTCGGAACGCCGAGAATGAGGAGATGGCGCATCTCTTACGCAAGAAGTCGATGTTCATGGTTGCTTACGGCTCCTGCGCCTATGAGGGCTGCATCCCGGCGCTTTCAAATCTAACATCCAAAGAAGCGACCTATAATACTGTCTATAAAGACAACCCCTCGCTGGATAATCCGGATGGGATCATCCCAAAGACATCCGTGAAAGTTGCAGAAGGTGAACTGACCATCCCTGAGTTCTACCACACGGTCAAATCGCTAGATCAAGTCGTTGACGTAGATTACTACCTGCCCGGATGTCCACCGGAACCCCCTCAAATCTGGGCAGTGCTGCAGGTGATCGTAGGAGCGCTGTTGGAAGGCACACCTCTGCCGCCGAAAGGCTCAATTGTCGGTGTGACCAATGTCGCAGTCTGTGAGGAATGCGATTTGGAGAAAAACGAGAAAGTCATTTCTCGCTTCTATCGCCCTTACGAGATCGTTCCTGAGCCAGGCATATGCCTGCTTGATCAGGGCATAATGTGTATGGGACCAGCAACACGTGGTGGATGTGAGGCACTCTGCCCCAGTGTGGGCATGGGTTGCCGCGGCTGTTATGGTCCAATGCCCGGAGTTGAAGACCAGGGAGCCAAGATGCTCTCGGCTGTCGCTTCCGTCATCGGAGCTGGCAATGAAAATATGGAAGAAGCCGAAATTGAAGCAGAAATCCAGGCAGTCGTTGATACCATCGCAGACCCGGCCGGGACCTTCTATCGCTTTAGCATGGCACACTCGCTGCTCCAAAGAGCGAAAGTAAACGGCAGTAACGGGAAAGGAGAAGCATAATGAAACGTATTACGATTGATCCCATCACCCGCCTAGAAGGGCATGGCAAGATCGAAATATTCCTCGACGATGAAGGTGAAGTTGCCAACGCATATCTCCAAATACCGGAACTGCGCGGTTTTGAACAGTTCAGTGTTGGACGACCCGCCGAGGAAATGCCTCGCATCACGAACAGAATTTGCGGCGTTTGCCCCGAAGCCCATCATATGGCCGGCACAAAAGCACTGGATGCGCTCTTCAACGTCGAACCATCCTCGGTGGTCAAAAAGATCCGCGAGGTTTTCTATCAAGCCTTTTACTGCACAGATCACACAGTCCATTTTTATGCGCTGGGTGGCCCAGACTTTGTCCTGGGGCCGGATTCTGACCCTGCGGAACGCAACATCCTGGGTGTGATTCACAAAGTTGGTGTCGATATCGGTATGGAAGTGATTAACTGCCGTAAACGCAACCACCATGTCATCAAGATGTTAGGCGGGCGCGGCATTCATCCGGTGGCCGGTTTACCCGGCGGCTGGAGTGTTGCCGTCACGGAGGAAATGCGTCAGGAAATTGAGAAAATTGCCCAAGAAAATATCGCCTTTGCTGAGTTCAGCCTCAAGCTCTTTGACGATGTCGTGCTTGGGAATCAAGCTTATGTAGACCTGATCTTATCCGATGCTTTCACCCACAATACCTATTACATGGGAACAGTGGATGATAACAATCATGTCAACTTCTATGACGGCATGATTCGTGTCACTGACCCTGAAGGAAAGGAATTTATCAAATATCATCCAAAAGACTATGCAGAGCATATCGCCGAGCGCGTCGAGCCCTGGACCTATTTGAAATTCCCCTACCTGAAAGGTGTCGGATGGAAAGGTTTTGAAGATGGCATGGACAGCGGTGTGTACTGCGCTACCCCACTCTCGAGGCTAAACGCATCTGATGGTATGGCAACACCCAAGGCGCAAGAACATTTTGAGCGCTTTTACGAAACCCTGGGCAGCAAGAAAGTGGATGGACGTTACCAACCAGTTCACCACCGCTTAGCAACCCATTGGGCGCGTTTGATCGAATTACTATACGCAGCCGAACGCATGCATGAACTGGCTGTTGACCCGGAGATCACAGATCCGAACGTGCGTATTCCGGTTACAACCACCCCCACAGAGGGCATTGGTTCAGTAGAGGCGCCGCGTGGGACATTGACGCATCATTACAAAACCGATGAAAATGGGATTTTGACCGATGTTAACCTGATTGTGGGCACCACAAATAACTACGCCCCCATCGCGATGTCCGTCAAAAAGGCTGCGCAATCTCTGATCACCAAAGGGACAGTGATCACTGAAGGGCTGCTCAACACCATTGAGATGGCTTTCCGCAATTATGACCCCTGCATGTCCTGTGCAACTCACTCACTGCCAGGACAGATGCCGTTGGAAGTAACGATCCGCAATTCAGACGGCGAAGTGATCGAAGCTGTAAGCCAGTATATTGATTAAGCATATCTTATAGGGGCGTGGATAACACGCCCCTATGAATCCTTATGAAAACACTCGTAGTTGGTCTTGGCAATCCAATTCTCACTGATGACGGCGTTGGTGTTAAAGTTGCCTATGCAGTAGAAAAAGCGCTGGGACCCGATATCCCCAAAAATATCACCATCACCGAAGCCAGCGTTGGCGGGCTGCGTCTGATGGAATTGATGATCGGCTATGATCGGGTGATTCTGATTGATGCGATCATGACCCAAAATGGTCACGATTACGGTTACATCCATAAAATGTCCTTAGATGACCTGCGGCAGATCACACCCACCGAGCACAGTGCTTCTGCACACGACACATCATTAATCACCGCACTCAACGCAGGTGAACGTTTAGGCCTCCATTTACCCAAAGAATTTGAGATCTTCGCAGTAGAAGTTGAAAATGTGATGGATTTCAGCGACCAGCCAACACCTGCGGTTGCTAAGGCGATTCCTGAGGTAACGACGCTCGTATTGTGTGCCCTTAACTAAGTGTAAACACAGTAAAAAAAAGAAAAGTTCCCAAGGTGTTGATCTCTAAAATGCCTGGGAACTTTTTTTGTGGCAATTATTCAAAAGTGATGGTCTTTTTTATATGCGGGGCAAACTTCTCTGGGTTGGCGATGGGATTTCTAAGGGGAACTTAAGTCACTACCAAACCCTTTCAAATGACATTTGCAAAAATGCCCTCTTTTCCTTTACAATAAACTATCGCATTTTTCTTAAAAACCTATCTGCCAGATTCAATACTATCATCACGAGGCGACTTATGAATAAACGCATTCGCCGTACCATCATCTCCCTTGTGCTCCCACTGACAGTTGCCATCCTTGGCACGCTGCTGATCACGCACAAGAGTTGGGCCGCGGTGACCCCAATAAACTGGACACAGGGAGAGAGCACAACTGTCTATTCTCCCGATACGCCAGTCGATCAAGATCCCTGTTTGCACTGCCATATCACCGGGGAAGAAAAAGGCATGTGGACACCCCTGGTTCGTTGGATTGTATTTCTGACCATGAGCGGGATTTTTGTTTTTGGTACCGTGCAAAGCATCAGCGTGTGGAAAAACCGGGAGCCATGGAAGCCTATTGGCACCCGTCTTATGACATGGATAGACGAACGCTACCAGATCGCTGATCCGCTTTCCAAATTTCTCAATAAACCGGTTCCCCAATGGCAGCGCCGTTGGTGGTACTGCTTGGGTGGCCTTACCGCGTTCCTCTTCTTTGTACAGGCGGTGACCGGGACAATGCTGGCCTTTTATTACGAGCCGACGGCTGATGCAGCTTACGCCAGCATTCAATTCATTGAGACCCAGGTGCGCTTTGGAGCATCAATTCGCGCAATTCACCACTGGTCGGCTAACGGCATGGTTGTGATGGTTGTAGCTCACATGATGCGCGTTTTTGTCAACGGCGCCTTCCGTGCACCAAGGGAATTGAATTGGATCAGCGGTGTGCTGCTCTTCGTGACAACTTTGGGCTTTGGTTTCACAGGCTATCTCCTGCCCTGGGACCAGCGTGCTTACTGGGCCACTACGGTTGGTTCCGAAATTGCCGGAGGTATTCCAGCGATTGGTGAACTGGCGTTGGTGTATTTACGAGCGGGATGGAGCATTACATCTCTGACTCTCAGCCGCTTCTATGCCTTGCATGTCCTAATATTCCCGGCCGTGATCGTGTCCATGATGGTGATGCACTTCATCATGGTACGCAGGCAAGGCATTCACAAACCGCTCTAAGCGCTGGAGAAATCATCATGACAGAAAGAAAACCAAAAGACGATTCAACTGTCCCTTTCTATCCAGATCACATTACCCTGGAAGCCAAGGTGGCCCTCGCGTTTGGCATCCTGCTGCTGATCATCGGCGTCATCGCAATATGGAACCCGGTAGGACTCGGCGACCCAGCTGATCCGATGGTCACCCCGCTCCACGCCAAGCCTGAGTGGTATTTCCTCTTTCTTTATCAAATCTTAAAATTTGTTCCAAAAACATTTGGTGCCGTCTTACCGGTGATTGGGATTGGTATTTTATTTATTTGGCCTTTTATCGATCGCAAACCGGATACATCTTATAAGAATGAGCGCAATCGTTTGATCGTCGCGAGCATCTTGATAGCGATTATTATCGCCCTCAGTATTTGGGGAGAAATGAGCTAACTATGAATAAATTCACTCGCCGAGATTTTCTCAAAATTATCAATCGCTTTGCTGGCGCAATCGGTTTGAGCGCACTTTTTGCCCCGGTTTTGGCTTACTTCTTTCCCCCTTCACTGGAAGAAACGCCATCCGAACCTGTGCGAGTTGGCCCGGAAGGTGATTTAGCGTTAGGTGATGGTAAAACAGTGGCTTTTGGACGATACCCGGCTTTGGTAATCCAAACGCCCGAGGGATTAAAAGCCTACTCTGCGGTATGTACACACTTTGCCTGTATTTGCCAATGGGATCCTGAGATCGAGCAAATCGCCTGTCCGTGTCATGAAGGATATTTCGATCCACTGGACGGATCGGTGATTTCAGGACCACCTCCCAGCCCATTAAAACCTCTGCATGTTGAAGTCATTGAGGGTGATATTTTCGTCAGCGATGAAGGTGAAGCATGAGCATTAAGCTACCAACCATTAACGGCAAAAAACTTTGGGAACAAGTGCGTGACCTGCTGCTTTACGCCGTACTGCAGCTGCGCGTGCTGAAGAAAATTTACCCGGGGATTATGCACTTCACCCTCTTCTGGGGTGTTACCATCCAAATCATTGGCACAGCGATCAACCTGATGCAAATGAAGCTTTTCACGCCCTTTGAGCTGACCATTCCACGCCAGGGTGGCTATCTCTTTTATGAATTTATGATGGATTTGGCCGGTGTTTTCATCCTGATTGGTGTCGGGATGGCTGCCTTTCGCCGTGTCATACGCAAGCCAAAAGCACTCGGTTATAAATGGGATGATTATTTCGCCATCATCCTATTGACTCTGATGGCATTGGCTGGTTTCACCACCGAAGGTTTCCGGTTGCTTGGGGTTGACCCTGCCTGGGCTTCAACATCATTTATAGGTTCAATTGTGGCCGGGTGGTTCCGAGCCTGGGGGATTTCACCTGAAGCCGCATTTGGTCTACAACCTTATTTCTTACTGCTGCACATTTTCTTGGGCACAGTTTTCGCGGCCAGTATTCCCTTTACCAAAATGCGGCACCTGGTTATGGCGCCGCTTAATATTCTTTTACGTCCACGCCGCCCAATGGGTACGCTGGCCAAAGTTGAAGATATTGAAACAACAGAAATCCTTGGGGTCGGGAATATCAACGAATTCAGATCTCGAGAACTGCTTTCTTTCGACGCCTGCCTGGACTGCGGGCGCTGCGAGGAAGTCTGCCCGGCCACAACCAGCGGGATGGATTACTCACCGCGTACCCTGATTCAAGACTTGCGAGAAACTGCCGTCAACTCCCTGATTCGGATTGGGAATAACGGCTCCCCAGAAATTCCAGAAGCGATGTTCAAAGAAGGCGCGCTTTGGGCCTGCACCACCTGCGGCGCCTGTCTGACGCGCTGTCCTATATTCATCCGGCCACCAGAACGCGTGGTTGATTTACGCCGTTATCAAGTACTGATGACCGGTGAAATGCCAAAAACTGTTGGCGATACGCTGCGCAATATGGAGCGGCAAGGTAATCCCTGGGGGATGCCTCCCCAAGATCGCATGAAATGGGCAGATGGGTTAGACGTGCGGGAATTAGCACCAGGTGATGAAACCGATTACCTCTTCTTCGCTGGATGTGCAGCAGCCTTTGATGATCGCAACAAAAAGGTCACCCAATCTTTTGTAAAGCTGCTCCAAAAAGCTGGCATCGATTTTGGTGTGCTCGGATTAGATGAGGCCTGCTGCGGTGAAACAGCCCGACGTATGGGCCACGAGTATATTTTCCAGGTAATGGCTGAACAAAATATTGAAATCTTCAATCAAATCAATTTTAAGCGCATTGTCACCCAATGCCCACACTGCTTGAACACGCTGAAGAACGAGTACCCGCAAATGGGCAGCAGCTTCGAAGTCATCCACGCCAGTCAGCTCTTAAATGAGATCGCCGATGATCTAGATCTTAAGCAATCCGATGGTGCTGATGTTGACGAGAAACTCACCTATCACGATTCTTGCTACCTGGGACGTTATAACGACGAATATGAAGCTCCTCGCGACTTGCTTGATATGGTCCAAACCAATCGTGTGGAAATGGCCCGCAGCGGTGAGAACTCATTCTGCTGCGGTGCGGGCGGCGGCGGTATGTGGTTGGAAACCGATACCGATAAGCGCATCAATCAACGCCGTTTGCAGGATGCTCTTGATGTTGATGCCGATGTTGTAGCAACAGCCTGCCCCTACTGCCTGACCATGTTTGAGGATGCGGTCAATTCCAAAGGCATTGGTGAGCAAATCCAAATTATGGATATTTCTGAGGTATTAGCTAAACAATTGGAAGACTAGCACCTGGGGAATCAAATCCCGAGATTAACAACAATTAAAAACCTCCATGGATAAGATCTCCGCGGAAGTTTTTGATTTAAGTTATTTTAAGGTTTGGGAACGGAAAAAGATATCTAATCCCCGGGTGCAATCAAGACTCAATTTATGACCAACATCGGCCTCACAATAAGTTATTTCGGCACCAGCGTCCCCCAAAAGCTGCACAGCCTGACGGGCACGTTCAATTGGAACAATCTCATCGTTAACCCCATGCGAAATGTAAATCGGTATTCCCTCAAGATGATTGGGTGTCATAATTTCACCGGCACCCCGAGGGACAAATCCAGCCACGCTGGCGCAGGCTTGAATACGCTGGGGGTACAAAATACTCAAGGTATAGGCCAAAGCTGCGCCCTGACTAAATCCAACCAGGCGCAAGTGTTCGACGTTTCCATTTAAGGTTGAGGGTAAGCTAGTAATCAATGCTAGCAGAGAATCTGCCGCCGGGCGATAATTCTCGATCGTGGGAGGCGGCTGTCCAGGCTCAAAGATACGCCAGCTGTAGCCACCCTGTGATGCAGGGTGCAGGGCACGCGGGGCAATCAGGAGGGCATCCTCCGGTAAATGGGATTCAAAGACCCACATCGTATTTTCATCACCTGTCCAACCGTGCAGTAAGAGCAAAATTGGGTGTGGCCCATCCCCTTTTGGGGTACGATAGCGCAGAACCCAATCGTCCACTTGAAGGTCTTGGATTTTATTCACCCCGGTCACGCTTGACAATCCATTCCATTCCCCAAAAGATCAGTGCAATCAACAACAAAGGGGCAGTACCCCCCGCCAAACAGAGCAAACCCATCAACGCCGCACTTTTTCCATAAATCACATATATCAGACCATCACCAACTAGAAACAGGAGCAGCATAAACCCGACCCATAAACGCGTGGATGTCTGACGAGCATATTTACGCAAATCACGCGTCATCAAAGGCACCGCCGGGCACACTGAGTTTGGTTAATACATCACGAACGATTTCAGAAGAACCCAGGTCATGGAGGCGCGCTTCGGGTGCCAGAATGATGCGGTGGCTTAAAGCAGCATCAGCCAAATATTTAACATCATCAGGGAGCACATAATCGCGACCCAACAAGGCAGCCCGCGCCTGGCTGGCACGGAACAGCGCCAAACTGCCGCGTGGGCTCGCGCCCAGATAGACTTCTGGGTGCTGTCTGGTGCCGCGTACCAGATCAACTATATATTTCCGAACCGAGGGAGCGATAAAAACGCTCTGGATGGCCTTCTGAGCTTCCAGGATCTCTTCTACTGAAACAACGGCTTCAAGTTCAGCAAAAGGATGACCGAACTGCTGACGGTCGAGGACAGCAATCTCATCCTGTGATTGTGGGTAACCAAGGCGAATACGCAATAAGAAACGATCGAGCTGCGCTTCTGGCAAAGGAAATGTGCCCTCATATTCGACCGGGTTTTGAGTGGCTAAAACCATAAAGGGTACTGGTAAATGATGGGTTAGACCATCAACGGTGATCTGCCGTTCTTCCATAGCTTCCAACATCGCTGATTGCGTCTTTGGCGTGGCGCGATTAATTTCATCGGCTAAGACAAGTTGTGCCATGACCGGGCCAGGGCGGTACTCGAATTTTTGGGTGGTTTGATTGTAAATCGAAACCCCGGTCACATCACTGGGCAGCATATCAGGTGTGAATTGTACGCGCTTAAAGGAACAATTAAGCGAACGCGCCAGAGAACGAGCCAGCATCGTTTTTCCCACCCCAGGGACATCCTCGATCAATAAATGCCCCTGACTAAGCATGGTGATGACAGCTAACTCAACAGTTGCACGTTTCCCCACAATCACGCGCTCGATATTTTCAATGACTTTTTCAGCAAAAGTTTGAACGGATGCCATAGCTATACCTTTTCTTCCTTTTTCTTTATGTTAAATCTCCATTATCGAAGATGTACTTTTATTATCAACCTCATTTATCTAAGCAATAATTTGCCTATGATTTTTCACCTTGGTCAATTTTCTCTGGGATACGCTGTTCGAGATCAAGGTTTTCTTGAATTGTACCTGCCAACACGCTTGATGATGTTAATGACTTGATTCGAAGAAGGATGGACAATAATATTAAACGCCAGCGTAACTGTGTGAAGCTGCTCAAAGTATGCTTTTGATCTGGGAGCGTACGTTTCTCAGGGAAATAAAGGACACGCAGATAATCGTCTGTGATAGATTCAAGCAATTCTCTGGCAGGAGCAGCCCAGCGCTGCTCAGCATGATTATCAGTGCCAAATCTGCCCAGAACTTTGACCAGCAGCTTAGAGAATTCAAGTGGCGTTGTCTCGGGGTGAAGGTCAACACCCAGGCGCAAACCATACTTATAAAGGCGCCAGTAAACACGCTGAACAGCATCTTCCACAGGTAAACGCCCCAACCACCAGCGGTCAAATCCCAGCCAGGCAGCCCACCCCAGGGGAATCAACAGGAAGGCACTCAACCCCAGGTAGCCCCATAGAGTTCTCATCAACGTAAAACGGGGAGCGGTAATGGGTTCAAAGGCCTGATCCCAATCCGGGAAAATTTTCTGACTGATTTCTTTTGGACGATCAATTGGATTTCGTCCCCCCGTTGGTTCGAAGGGTATCCAGCCATATTCAGGGAAATAAATTTCTACCCAGGCATGGGCCTGATCGGCCGTGACAATAAAGGTATCATTCTCCTGATTGTAATTACCTGAAACAAATCCGGTTACCAAGCGTGCGGGGAGTCCAGCGGCGCGCGCAAGAACTACCATTGCCGAAGCATAATAATCACAATAACCTTTCTTTAAGTCAAAGATAAAGTAATCAACGATATCACGGGTCTGAGGCGGAGGTGGCACATCCAATGTATATGGGAACTGGCGTAAAAAACTTTCAATCGCCAGAGCACGATCATATTCGGTAGGCTCGGTTGCGGTAAGCTCGCGCGCCAATACCAGAACACGCTCTGGGATGCTTTCCGGCAAATGGATGTAGTGTTCAATGACCCAGGGAGGCAGGCGTTGATCAACAGCCCTAAGCTCAGTCTCTGAAAATACGGGCTGTAGTGAATCAACACGGTAGAGGTCACTCTCCGTCGTGGCACCAAAGATATCATTGAGCAAATCATCGCTCCAATGCAAACGCCATGCTACTTGAAAATCCTGATCCGTAGTAACCAGACTGCCTGCCGAGTAAAGCATATTGCCTAAATCCTCAATGATACGGATTTCCTGGCGCAGCAGACGATGATTTTTATTGTCAACGGGCAGAGCGAACTCTCCTGGAGAAAAGTTTTGCTTACCCAGGCTTCCCGTAGTCCAGCCGCTCCCTGTATAGCGATCATACGTTAAATTGCGCCAGTAATAATGGGAATCAAGAACTGGCGCCTCAGTGGCTTCACCCTGTCCGGGGGTTTCTACACGCACGAGCATGACGACAACTTCCGCCAACTCTTCACCAGTACCGATGAGATGACTGGTGGGGAGCTCGTTTTGATCACGCATCTGATCGAAGATATCCAGACCTCGGGTCTCGGTAAGCGGTTCAGGATCGAGTCCGAGGGATTCTCCAAGTTCCGTCTGATTCGAATCCTGATCAAGCCAGTCACGGTAAGCATCTGCGATATCTTGAACTGAAATCGACGGCATTATGCCAGCAGTGATGGTCAGGCCTAAAGATAAAACAAGAGTTGCAACAGCGATATCAAAACGAATATCGGTAGCAAAATCTAACTTCTGCTGCATCCACTGCTGCTCCGAGGCATCATAACCCGTGGTCAAGATCAGCGCCAAGGATGCACCCAACATGGGCAGCAATGTATAAGCTGAAGAATTGACATATCCTAAACTTACCGCCATCAACATCAGGGCAGGCAGCATCGCCCAAGCTGGTTTCTGGTGACGCCGGATAACCCAACTGGCCCAAATCGAAACCGCAAAAAAGGCCAGACCCCAGACTATACCAATGGCAATCGGGTCAAAACTTGGTTGACGCATCCAAAGGTTGGATATCCAGTCCAACAGGCGCGCAATAATGATACTCAGATCGCGGTTAAGGTCTTGGAATAAGGTAACTAGGACGGTGCTGTCAACGAAATCCGTCTGCTGTATGAGCCAGCGGATAGCGGTCAGTATAAATAGGAAAAAAGCTTGAATCAGGTAGGCCAGCTTGAGGCCCAAACGTCCGACAAAAATAACCGTAACAGCAATTCCCAGTCCAGCTGATAATAATGCTGTAGCCCACCCTCTTATCTTTGAACTGGCCATCCACCACCCCACGAATAACCCCATGAAGACGACAAACCAGAGCAGTACGCTTTCTACCCCGCGTACCAAATCCTCGATGCCAATGATCATGCTGGAGAATAAAATCAACAACAGTATCAGTGTGCGCAGCATGCGTTTATCGAAATGAATTCGAGTCCTCAGCCAGTTCATGTCAGCGTTCTCCAGGGCTGTTTCTGGGCAGGATCGAGGATCGCACGCCCCATCGGAGTCACCTGCCA
>JBDLJO010000030.1:0-17480 GCA_039714275.1 Chloroflexota bacterium
AATGGTGGGGTTTCTGAAACTCAGGACGGTGTACTGCCGTATTTTTAGATCATAAATCCCTGCAGTTAAAGGTGCGCTGAATAAAAGTTAAATCGAGGAGAGAAGCATAAATGACGAAAACAAAGAATAAGATTTCATCGTTGAGAACGATGCGAAAATTCCTTCGAGAGGGCACCT
Organism: Chloroflexota bacterium; assembly: GCA_039714275.1. Classification (GTDB taxonomy): domain Bacteria; phylum Chloroflexota; class Anaerolineae; order Anaerolineales; family UBA11858; genus JBDLJO01. Next base: position 178 of record JBDLJO010000030.1, read on the forward strand.
GATCGCAGGCAATCATGAGCGTCGTTGACGACTCGTTCGATCATCCGCTGCATCTTGAGGAACAAGCCAGCATGCCCTTTGCAGGCGGAATCATGCAGTATGGGTTCCAGTGCGGCATGATTTGGGGAGCGGCGCTGGCCGCGGGAGCAGAGGCATACCGGCAGCATGGTCCTGGTACTGAAGCTGAAACCAAGGCGATTATCACCGCACAAAGACTTGTGGACGTCTTCCGAAAAAAGAACAAAAGCATGAACTGCGTTGATATTACTGATTTAAACAAATCATCTTCAGTAAAGGATACGGTGATGTATTTCCTGGTCAAAGGTGGGATGATAGGCTGTTTACGCATGGCGGGGAATTATGCCCCGACAGCATTTGATGAAATTAATGATGCGGTTTCTGAAAAGCCAATGGGAGTGCCCTCTGCTCCGGCAAGCTGCACGGCGCTGTTGGCAAAGAAGATGGGTGCATCAGAGATGCAAGCGGCAATGGCAGCAGGTCTGGCAGGAGGGATCGGCTTATCGGGAGGCGCCTGCGGAGCATTGGGCGCGGCAATATGGTTGATAAGTATTAAAAGCATCGAGGGTGGGGACGGCAGTCTTGACTTTACCAGCCCGATAGCCGCTGAAGTTGTGGATCGATTTGTGGAATGCACCGACTATGAATTTGAGTGCGCCGAAATTGTCGGGCGGAAATTTGAGAACACTGCGGACCATGCTGCCCATTTACAGGAGGGAGGCTGCTCGAAAATCCTTGAGGTATTAGCTAACGGCACATCAGAGACCCCCAGGGAATAAAAATATTAACTGGCAACATATGATCGTTATCTCATCGTTGAGTCCCTACAGGCGGCGAGGTGAAAGGAGATCAATATTATGACGAAATGGCATGTCGTTCTACGAAAATCTTTCATAATATTATTGGTTTTAATCTTTGTTTATTTAGGGGTAGGGTTGGGCTTTCACTTTAAGTGGCAGGGGGAATTAGATGCTTGCCGGGAAAGGCAAATTGCTCAAGGTCAGTTTGTAGAACCCGAAGTATTTGGCGGTATGATTGGTCTTCTATTCGATGTCACCAGCTGGCCCTGGTATGTTCGGGCCAATATTCTCCACTGGGGAACAGCATTCGCAACACCATGCGACCATTAGTTTCGATCCATATTTGAGTGTAAATTTTGCTGCGCGCTAAATAGGGGGCAACCCGCGCAAAGCAGTGCTAAAATAGGTTAAATATGATCGCAATTTGATCGTCGAGTCTTGCAAAGGCGGCCAGGTAATCAAGATAATTGTTTGCCGCCTAAATTATTAGAATCAAGCATGGAAAATGGAAATATGCATATTATCAATGTGGTTGGCACGCGCCCTAATTTTGTAAAGATCGCTCCAATTGTAAATGCGATGCGTGATCAAGCTGGAATCAAGCAGACCCTGGTGCACACCGGGCAGCATTATGATGAGGGGATGTCTAAAATATTTTTTGATCAATTAGGCCTTCCAAAGCCGGATATTTATTTGGGGGTGGGTTCGAACTCTCATGCAGAACAAACAGCCCAAGTGATGGTTGCTTTTGAGCAGGTCTTAATGGAACATAAACCTGACCTGGTGGTTGTGGTAGGTGATGTGAACTCAACGATGGCGTGTGCTGTCACGGCTGCCAAACTATGGATTCCAGTGGCCCATGTAGAAGCAGGGCTGCGCAGTTTTGACCGGAAAATGCCTGAGGAAATCAACCGCATTATCACGGATGCAATCTCAGATTATCTTTTTACGACATCACGCGGAGCGATCAAGAATCTGCAAAAAGAAGGCATTTCAAATGAGAAAATCTTCTTTACAGGTAATGTGATGATCGATACGCTTAATAAACATCGCCATCATGCGGAGCACTTGGCAACGCCTGAGAAATATGGGTTAGATCAGGGAGGATTTGCATTAGTAACTTTACACCGAGCGGCGAATGTTGATCTCCCTGATGTTTTTTCCGATATCCTAGCAGCCTTGATCGAAATTCAAGATCAGATCCCAGTCCTATTCGCTGCCCATCCTCGAACGGTGAAGCGGATTGATGAATTTGGTTTCGGCGAACGATTAGAGCAGGCACCCAATCTTCAGCTTATCCAACCGGTAGGTTATTTGGAGTTCCTTGATCTGACGATGCATGCAAAAATGGTATTGACCGATTCTGGCGGCATTCAAGAAGAGACCACCATTTTAGGCGTGCCGTGCCTGACGATTCGAGAGAATACCGAACGCCCGATCACGATCAAAGAAGGCACCAACACCCTGGTTGGGATTGGCAAAGAGCAGATTACTGCCGGTGCTAAAAGAATTTTGGCTGGAAAGCAAAAAGGTGGTTCTATCCCCGAATTGTGGGATGGGGGTGCAGCAGCGCGCATCGTAAATATCATCAAATCCCAAGCTCAAAACATAAAAAGAATTTAGAAATCAACACCAAATTGGATAACAGACCGGGGCAAATTTCATGGGAAAGAAAAGCAAACACGTAAAATTGGAAGTGTTCGTTCCAGAGGCATATGTCGACAGGCTGAGGGAACGATTAAATGAGGTTGGCGCGGGGCGGATTGGCAGCTATGATCACTGCCTGTCGGTAACAACTGTAGAGGGCTATTGGAGACCGCTGGATGGTGCGAATCCATTCGATGGGGAGATTGGTGTAGTAAGCCAAGGGGAAGAAAGAAAAATTGAAATCAACTGCCCGGAGGAGAAGGTCGAGGCAGCATTGAAGGTGATTCGAGAAAACCACCCCTATGAAAGACCGCTGATCAACATCATAAAATTGTTAAATCATAAATATGATGATATTAATGGATGATAATAAAATATTAATACCAAGAGCAGCAAATCGGAAGAGCGTTAAGGAAAAAAGATGGCGGTTCGTGCGATGAAAAAAGAATACGGGAGATGATAAATGCCATTCGCAACCACCCCAGACGGGATCAAACTCTATTATGAAACATTCGGAATTGGCGACCCATTTTTATTGGTAGCGGGACAAGGAACTGATCATCATGGGTGGGATGAGGTGATCAAGGATTTCGCGGAGGACTATCAGATTATCGTTTACGACCATCGCGGCACCGGGCAAAGTGATAAACCTGTGCAACCCCCATATTCTACACGCGGCTTTGCTCAAGACGCGGTCGCCATTCTTGATCATTTGAGCATAGATCGTGCCCATATCTACGGCATTTCTATGGGTGGGCGCATCTGCCAATGGCTGGCTATTGATTATCCTGAGCGGGTGGGGGCTGTTATTTTGGGATGTACTACACCTGGCAATGCCCATGGTGTGCGCCGTCCACAAGAAATCGATGCGTTAATGATCAAAGGCGAAAGAGAAGCTCTCCGTAAAACCTTGGTGTCACCAGCGTGGATGAAACTGCATCCAAAAATTCTTGAAAAATGGAATGAACAAGAAAAGAATCCGATTCCAGAGCATGCACAACGCAACCACTATCTGGCCAGCGAAAATCACAATGCCTGGGATGCTCTATCCGGAATTAAAACTCCAACCCTTATCATCCACGGAAGCGAAGATAAAATCAATATGACAGAAAATGCATTCTTAATGATGGAGCGTATTCCGAATGCTGAACTGCAAATAATTAAGGGTGGGCGACACTTATTTTTTATCGAATTCCAGGAAGAAGCAAGCAGGGTGGTGTTAGACTTTCTAAGTAGGCATCCAATGACAAGAAGAAATTGATTACGCTAGAGATGCCAAGAAATAAGCAGCGCAAAATTTGTAATCGTACAAGGTGGGGAAATCATCGGGAATTGAAGAGAAAGCAAGTAGATCAGGCTATCTTAAGCGATACAATGAAGCAGAAATATCAATCTCATCCGTCTGAAGAAAATGAATCATAAAATATGAACACCACCTTCAAAAAACTGACCAAGCCAACGCCCGAAATCGCAGCAGCCTTCAACAAATGGGCAAATGACCCGACCCTTGTACCCCGCATCCGTCCAAACAGAAGTAAAGATGAATTGGAACAGCCATTTTCCGTGACGGTGGAATCGCTGGTCAAGCGCCTGGAACATGTGCAAACCTATTTGATTTACGCTGATGGTCAATTGGTTGGTGAGATGAATTTTCAAATTGACCCCAGTTATTTATTCAAGGAAGAAACCGGTACTGCCTGGATCGGAATCGTGATTGGCGAAAGTTACGGGCGCGGAATAGGTGTCGGCGTTCAGGCGATGAGCTATCTCGAAGAGAGGATCCAAGAACAGGGGTTGAAACGGATTGAATTAGGGGTCTTCGAATTCAACGCCTATGCTATCAAACTGTATCAGAAATTGGGATATCAAGAGATTGGCCGGATCGACAACTTCACTTACTGGGATGGCAGATTGTGGCAGGATATCCGCATGGAGAAGTATCTTAAGTAGGACAGCATCAATAGGGTGTTTTTTTGATTTCATGTTTGCAGCGATGAGACGCAATTTACTAGAAACAATTTTGTTCATTTTAGACCCTATTCGAGAAGTAAAATTATTTAGGAGTTATTTATGAACCATGATGAGCTGCCGCTTCACGTAGAGACGATTCCAGTTCACCCTCCAATAAACCAATTGCAAAATGGATGGAAAGAATTCTACTGCTATCTTTCTTTTCAAAACGCCCAAACCACATCCATTGAGCGAATATCTTGGAATATCAGCGAATCAAAGCTTGAAAAACCTATTCTGACCGGCATTCACTTCGTCACAGAGCAAGAATTGGAATTTGGGAGAATTGAGATAGCTGCAATATTGCCTCCCATGTGGGAAGCCGGGGAATTTATCGCTGAAATAAGCACACTTCAACATGCAAATATTTTTACGTGGGATATAGCGGCATTTCATCAATCAAAAAGATTTAAGCTTCCATTCGCAGGAGAAGTCCTTATTTTAGGCGGCCATCGAATTGGTGAAGTTCATCGTTCAGCCTGGCAAATACCTTCACAGCAGATGGGATGGGACATGATCCATCTAGACAAAGATGGGCTCCGATTACTCAATGGGCAGGATACAGAGAGCCTACAAGCCGTTGACTTTGCAGCCTTTGGACAATCAGTACTGTCTCCAGCTGAAGGACAAGTAGTGAAAACAGTTGATGGACAACCGGATTTAAAACACGTAGGTCAACTCCCTCAAGATGTAAATTATTATTTGGAAGATTTAACTCGTGCCAGCGGAAATTATGTGATTATCGACCATGGGGATAGGATATGGTCATTTCTCGCCCATTTGCGTAATGGTTCAGTAAAAGTGCAAGCGGGACAAAAAGTCAAAACAGGGCAAGTGATAGGGGAGATGGGGAATTCTGGTTATAGTTCCGGTCCTCACCTCCACATTCACTTTATGGATGGTCCAGACCTTTTATCAGCATCTCCGCTTCCGATAAAATTTAATATTGAAGGCGACACATATGACCCCAATGCTGGAGAGATCCTGTCGAGTTGACAACCTTGAATTTAAAGGCGTTGCGTTAGTCAAAGGCAATAGGAGTTAAATAATGAAAGACTTTAATGGTAAGGTAGCCGTGATCACGGGTGCAGGACGCGGCATAGGTCGGGGGATAGCGCTGCAGTGTGCGCAAAAAGGGATGAAAGTTGTTCTGGCTGGCTATGGGATGGAATCACTGACGGCAACTTCAAACGACCTGCAGGCCATGGGAGCAGAAACCCTGATCGTGCAAACGGACGTCTCGCAACTAGCAGATGTGGAAAATCTGGCGGAGAAAAGCTATGCAGCTTTTGGCGCGGTTGACCTTCTGGTCAATAATGCCGGCGTAGCGGTATTAGCATCCGCGTTGGGCAGCACATTAGATGATTGGAACTGGGTCATGGATGTAAATTTTTATGGGGTGCTTTATGGTGTGCGTGTTTTCGCCCCTCTGATGATGGCGCAGAAAACAGCAAGCCATATTGTTAATGTTTCATCCCTGTCTGGCATTCTTCCAGGAATAGGCCCGTACAGCGTTTCCAAACATGCCGTGGTCGCACTGAGCGAGGCACTTTATTACGACCTGGCCAGCAAATCATCGCAGGTCAAAGTTAGTGTTTATTGTCCGGGATATGTGGATACTGAGCTCGATACCATCGAACGTTCTCGCCCAGAACGGTTCAAAGCAAATGGTACTGCGATGACAGATGAGCAGCAGGCAGAATTCCGGGAAGCGCTGTCGAATGGCTATTCCATAGAGCAATCGGCAGAAATTCTCTTTGATGGCCTTGAGGATGAAAAACTCTTCATTGGTCCGAAAGCATTCCTTGAGCAGCTTCCAGATCTTTACAGCAAGGTTCGTAAGCGCACTGAGAATATCCTCCAGGAAACAAATCCCATATAACCGAGTTAATTTATGTTTTCAATATTGGGAACAGGGCAGCGTTTTTCTCTGGCCGAGGAACCATTTCACCCGCATATGCCATTTCCATAACATTACCAAGTGGAAGGAGTTGGTGAAATCAAAGGTGTTCCATCGCCAACAAGGATGCCAGACAATTCGTAAGATTGCAAATAAAAAGGCAGGTGTAAAATGTCTTGGCAAGCACAATTAAATGGAGATTCTCTATCATGGCTTTTAGATGAAGATAATTTAGGGGTCCGCTACCTTGCGATGCGCGATTTGTTAGATTTATCGGCAGATGATGGAGATTTGATTGCTGCCCAAAATGCAGCACATCAAAAGGGTCCGATTTCCACGATACTAGATGCGATGGAAGATCCAGGATATTGGGTAAAAGCAGGGCCAGGCTACAATCCCAAATATCGCAGCACGGTGTGGTCTGTGATCATGCTGGCGCAATTGGGAGCTTCAACTGCGCTTGATCAACGCATTGAGCAAGCATGTCAGCATTTGCTTGAAAATGCACTGACAGAAAATGGGCAATTCAGCTCATCGGGAACACCATCAAGCACGGCAGATTGTTTACAAGGCAACTTATGTGCGGCGATGTTAGATTTGGGTTTTCATGACCCGCGCCTGGAGAAAGCCTTTGAATGGATGGCCAGGAGTGTCACAGGAGAGGGCGTGGCACCAATGAAAGAGAAAAAAGCACCGCTGCGTTATTATGCCGGTAAACGCGGTCCAGATTTTCTTTGCGGCGCGAATAATAAATTAGCTTGTGCCTGGGGAGCGGTGAAGGTGATGTTGGCATTTGGAAAACTGCCCCAAAAACAACGGACACCGTTAATTATGAATGCAATTGAACGCGGGATAAATTTTCTTTTGGGAATTGATCCAGCTGAGGCCGAATATCCAACGGGGTGGAGTAAAAAGCCAAGTGGTAATTGGTGGAAGTTTGGATACCCTGTTTTCTATGTTACCGACCTGCTGCAGAATGTGGAAGCATTAATTCGATTAGGATATGGGAATGATCCACGTTTATGCAATGCGATCAATATAATCCGGGAGAAACAGGATCAAAATGGACGTTGGGCGTTGGAATATGATTATGCAGGAAAAACATGGGTCAATTTTGGGGAGAAGAAAAAGCCCAACAAATGGGTTACTTTCAGAGCTGCCTGGGTTTTGAAGAATATCTAGGATCTTTAAAAAAGCAGCGCAGAAAAAGAACTGCTATAAAATTGGCAAAATTTTGATACAATAGCGTGGGTAATTCTTTGAAAGATTGCCAGACTATAAGGCAGCAACCTGTATACGAGGTGATTATGACGAGTGATCATGTTATCAAAACACAGAGGTTGACCAAATCATACGGCAAGGTCCAGGCCCTGTTTGGCGTTGATCTGGAAGTAAAAAAGGGCGAGGTTTTTGGTTTTCTGGGGCCGAACGGCGCTGGAAAAACCACCGCAATCCGCTGTATGCTGGATTTGATTCGACCACAAGGTGGTACGATCCAGGTATTGGGGATGAACCCGCAGGCTGAGCCCGAAGCGGTCAAGGCACGGGTCGGTTACCTGCCCGGTGAGCTGCATGTGGACGAGAACATGACCGCCCGACAGGTTTTTCGTTTTTTCAACCGCCTGCGCGGCAATCGTTCGGACTGGGGGTTCATCGAGGAATTGTCCGAACGCTTAAAACTAGAGCTTAAAACCCCGATCAAAAATTTCTCGAAAGGGAATAAACAGAAGGTGGGAATCGTGCAAGCCTTAATGCATAAACCCGAACTGCTGCTGCTCGACGAGCCCACCGGCAGCCTCGATCCGCTGATGCAGCAGGAAGTGCTGCGTATGCTGGCCGAAGCTCAGGGAAACGGGGCGACGGTCTTCTTCTCTTCCCATATCATCAGCGAAGTGCAGGCGATTGCTGACCGGGTTGCTATCATCCGGGAGGGAGTGATCGTGGAGGTGGCAGTGACGGCAGATTTGCTGAACCGCTCTTTACGCAAGGTGCGAATCCGCTTCCAACAGCCCACGGAGGCCGAGGCCCTTTATAAGCTGCCCGGGGTTGAGCTGCTTGCCAAAGACGATGGTCTGGGCATATTACTGCAGGTTGAAGGCGAGATGGACACCCTGATCAAAACGCTGGCCCAATATCCGGTGAATGATTTTGAAACCGTACGAGCCAGTCTGGAAGAGATTTTCCTGGCTTACTATACAGGCGAGGAGGGCAATTAATATGTTTACCGTAATTCGTTATTCTTTACGTAATTCACGCGGCGCGGTCATCGGTTGGGGGATTGGTCTGGCTGCCTTAGCGATCATGATGGGTTCTTTATTCGATATGGTGGCAAGCAGTGGTGATTTAATGAGTGCATACGTAGAAGCGCTGCCAGAATTCGCAGAACTCTTCGATATGGCATCCATGAATACGCCGATCGGTTGGCTGGATGTCGAGTACTTTTCTTTCTTGCCGCTGATGATCGGGTTGGTTGCCACCGGGGCAGGTGCCAGCCTGCTGGCGCGAGATGAAGAGGGCGGCACCCTGGACCTGATATTAGCTCACCCAGTCAGCCGCACAGCTCTTTTTTGGGGTCGTTTCCTGGCCAGCACCCTGGTGATCATCATCCTGCTGCTGATCTCCTGGGCAGCACTGCTGTTGTCCATGACCTGGTCAGAAAATTTCACAATCCCAGCTGATGAACTGCTGCTGCCATTCACATCCTTATTTGGTATCCTGATGGTATTCATGACCCTGGCCATGCTCTTCAGCATGCTGCTGCCGGCCCGTAGAATGGCAAGCATGCTAGCCGGCATGTTGGTGGCTGTCAGTTTCTTTGTTACCCTACTTTCGGGGGTTGTTGATGAATTGGAACGGGCGGCCGATTTCTCGCCCTTAACTTATCTAGAAACAACCGCCGCGATCGAGAATGGCTTGAACATGACCTGGCTGGGCATTTTTACCATCATCAGCCTGGGTCTGGCGATCATCTCCTGGCAGTTATTCCAACGCCGCGACGTTCGTGTTGGCGGTGAAGGCACGATGCGGTTAAAGGATCTGGTCACCAGAAAATAGAAGACCGGGTCTTGGGATGGCATGAGCAGAATGTCTAACTAATGTTTAATTGAAATCCAATTAATAAAGGTGCCAGGTATGAGACATATTACAATCACAACAGATTTTGGTTCGAGCGTGGGTTCCATGCGCGGTGTAATCTGGAACATTGCCCCAGAAGCGACGATCGCGGATATTACTTCCAAGATTCCCCCCCAAGATATCAATTATGCGGCCTGGTATCTGGATCATGATGTATGGTATTTTCCAGCGGGCACGATCCATATTGTTGTGGTTGACCCCGGTGTGGGCACTGCTCGCCGTCCAATTGCGGTCCAGATCGGAGAGCACTACTTTGTAGGACCAGACAACGGCGTTTTTTCAAAACTGTATCAAACGGCAGAGAAAAATGACTGGCCAATCCGCATTTTCCACACCAACAAGCCGGAATACTGGTGGAAGTTGGAAAGCAATATTTTCCACGGGCGGGATATTTTCTCCCCGGTTGCCGCTCATTTAGCTGCTGATGTGCCGATTGAGGAATTGGGCGAAGAAATCCACGATGAAATCCGTATCCCGGTACCCGAGGCCGTATTCACCAACACGGGCGCCGATGGTGAGGTGATCCTGATCTACCCATACCTGGGGAATATCACCACAAATATCCATCATCGAGACTTGCCCGCAGATTTTGATTTCGCCAAAGCTAAGCTTCAGATTGGGGATAGAACGATCATGGGAATTGGGGAAACATTCGGCGAAGCTGAGACAGATGAATTGATCGCCCTCTACGGTACAGCCGGTTATATTATCGTAGCGGTTGTCAACGGTAACGCGTACGACTTACTCAAAACCGATGTGGGAGATAAGGTTCGTTTGATCTATTAATTATGAAACGATTTGGGAAAGTTATTTTTCTATTACTAGGAATTGGCGCTCTGATAGGGGTTAATTGGGCTCTGTTTTCAGGCATTGTCTTGGGCATACCAGACGAAGTCAAACATGCTCTGATAAGTAATGAGAAAGTGCAGGTTGAAAACTGGGAAGATAAAGAGAGCTATCTCTTCTCTCCCACTGCAGAAGACCCGATCACGGGGTTGATCCTGTATCCCGAGGGTCGGTTGGATGTCCGCTTGTATGCCCCACTTGCACAAATGATCGCTGAGAAAGGGTACCTGGTTGTATTCCTGGCGCGGCGTTTTGAAAGGGAATATGATTACGCGGCCGAAGCGAGGAGGATGGAAAATGTGATCGCCGCTCACCCAATGATTGAGCATTGGGTTGTGGGTGGGTTAACCTGGAGCAGTGTCCTGCCAGTCGATTTTGCACTCAAAAACAGTGGCCGCGTGGATGGCGTGATCTTATTAGCATCCAGATTAAATGATACAACCAGCATGGCAAAGTCTGACCTGCCTGTTTTATATATTTACGGCACGCGCGATGATGAGAATGAAGATTTACTCAACATGCAGTTCCCGTATTTGCCCGAGCAGACTGTCTACGGCAAGATCGTTGGTGGCAACCGCCTGCAGTATGGTTATACTGGACCGATGGCAAGGGATGTAGGCGCCGATATCAGCGTCGAAGAACAGCAAAGCGCGGCCGCAAGCCATATGATCGCTTTCTTGGAAACAATTATTAAATAATTCTGTTCGTCAAAAAAATATATATAGCGACCTTAAAACTCTGGTCCCAATTAAAAATAAAAACACCTCCATCAAAAGGTGTTTTTGTTTTTCCGGCAGTGAACGCTCCACTGCTGATGCAATATGGGTAGAACAAAGCTTATTTTGCCAGTAAATACATAAACTCAGGAACCCAGAATTCCCCGACATTAAAACCGTAATTGAGGATCAAGCTGGCGACAAAAATCGCGGCGCCAAATCCTATCCAGGCATAGTCCCGCCTTCGATAGGTAAGTTTTTCAATCCAGGTGCGTTTTTCCAACCCAAAGCAGCGCAAATCCATGGCATTGGTGATGTCTTCACCATTGATGATCGAGTTCATTACAATTGGCACGATCAGCGGAGCAACCCGGCGAATCATTTGAAAAATCCCGCCTTCCAGCTTTTCAATTTCGTAGCCCCGGGCACGCTGGGCATCCAGTGTGATGCCGAAATCCCGCGCCAAGGAAGGTACAAAACGAAAAGCGAGGTCCATAGAAAATGCAAAGCGATAGGGTATGCCCATCCCCCCAAAGGTAACACCGTATAAACGAGGATCCAAGGTCCAGGGGATAATAAAGAAAAGTACAGCACTGGATAACATACGAATGATCTGGGTCAAGGCAAAGGCAAGTTTATTGACCGTGATATTAGGATGAAAATCCCAATTCACCAGTGGGATGGTAAAGTTTGTTTCCCAAATAATATGTTCCGTGCTTTGAAGTACTTCGCCCGGACCACCTCGTCCAGAGAGCAATGCATTAAGACCAACGATAACAACAACCAACAGGGTGACAAACATCCAGACGCGTTTGGTTTCGCTCCACTTCAGTCCGGTCATAAAGTACTGGGTCATCGCAAGCACGAAAAAGAAAAGCATGAAGCGAATGTCCCAGAATTGGATGATGGAGAATAAAACCAAAAATGACGTGATCCACCGAGCACGCGGGTCGAGGGTGTCTAAAAACTTGCCTCTATTACGATATTTCCAGGTTACTAACATATTTGTGCCATCTCAAATTCATATCAGGATGGGAGCAAAATATACTCCCATCCTGATAAATTTCCCTGGTTAGCGGCCAGACCTAGATGAAACAGCATCATAGGCGACCATTAGAATTGGTACGAGAATGGCACCATTGATCGCATTAGACAGGAATGCGGGGAACCAATATCCTACCAAAGCAGTATTCAAATCAAGACCGCTGAGAGGAATTTCGAGCAGTGAGGGAACCAGCATGCCCACTGCAGCAGCAACGATCGAATAAATGACGGCTTTGACGATGGTGGGGCGAGCCTTGAAGCTGACAACGGAAGCAGCCATCAAACCCGGGATCAAGCCCATCAGGCCGTTGCCCAGGTCCCAGTGCCACCAGAAACCCCATCCAGACATGAAGTCACCAAGGACATTGCCAACAGCGCCAGCAATGAATCCAACGATCGGGCCAAAGGCCACACCAAAAAACATCGGGATCGCTACAGCTGGACGCAGAGAGATATTACCTGCGGCAGGAAGCGCGAGGTAGTTCGTCGCCCAGGAGAGCACACCATAGAGTGCGGCACCAATGGCTCCATACACAACTTCTTTTGTACCGAATTTCCAAATTCCGTTCTTCATAATCATCTCCTCTTGAGAATAATGAATAAAAACACGATTCAGGGAAAAACCGTGTATGCTTATAATGCGTGGGCTAATTCTTCCGCACGCATAAAACGACCTGTCTTTGGAAAGTGCTTTAGATTAATATCCAGTAATGAGGTTGGTAAAACTCGGCAGCGCTTTAACATCTCTGCGTCCCCGAGAACTTCCTTAGGACTGCCATCGGCAACCAATTTCCCTTCGGAAAGCAAGAGTATGCGGTTAGCATATACAACTGCCAAGTCAACATCATGGGTGATAAAAACGATGGAGCCAAAACCCGGCATCTCGAGAATAGAATCCATGAAAAATCGATAATTCCAGTAATCTTGTCCGGCTGTTGGTTCATCCATGACCAGGACACGGGTGCGCATGGAAAGGATGGCCGCAATACTAACCCGTTTCTGCTGACCATAGGATAATGCCAGGGGAGGGGAATCGGCATATTCTTCCATATTGACCGTTTTAATCGCCCAATCCACATTTTCTTTGATCTCTGCGGGGGATAATTTTAGATTTTCAGGGCCAAAGGCCAGTTCTTCTTTTACTGTGGGAGCAAAGAGCATATGACCGGGGCTTTGGAATACATATCCAACCGTTTGGGCTGCCCGAGCGACCGTGTTTTTATGGGATGGGATTCCCCGGAGAAGTACCTGGCCCTCGGTTGGTTTTAGCAACCCAAGAGCATGTTTCACCAAGGTTGATTTGCCAGCACCGTTGTGACCCAAGACAGCAATCACATCACCTTTGTTAATATCAAAGCTGATATTATGCAATACCTCGGGCAAGGTGGGATCATAGCTAAAAGAGACGTTTTTGAATTCCAGCAGTTTTTGATCAGGTTGAATTTCTGAAAGTTTCACAATCGCTGGATTAAATTTGACCGGCTGACCTTCTGCCTTTGCACGTTCTAAAATGATCTCGGCGGGAAGTTTGATGCGGTGGTAATTGGCGGTGTAGAATAAGCCGCCTGGGTCACCGCTGTAAATTTCTTTGCCTTCATCCAGGTAAAAAACACGATCGGGTTTAATGGCGAGCACCTCATCCACCCGATGTTCAACCAACATAATGGAAATTCCTTCATCGGCCAACCTGCGGAAGAGGATCAAAGCCTCGTGAGCAGACGCAGGATCCAGACTAGCCAAGGGTTCATCCAAAATAAGTATCTTGGGATTCATGGCCAAAACGCCAGCCAGAGCAACTTTTTGACGTTCTCCACCAGAAAGAGTAAACGTCTCCCGATCACGCAGGTTTGAGATGTTCAGAAACGCCAGGGTTTCATCAACGCGTTGGATGATCTTCTCTCGCTCCCAGGCCAGATTCTCCAACCCAAAGGCAACTTCATTGAGCACATAGCTGGCAACAATCTGGCGTTCGGGGTCTTGGAGTAAGGTGCCCACCGTTTGCGAGAGTTCCGACATACTCAACTGATCAATAGGAGTACCAAAGAGATTGACCTCGCCAGCAATGATCCCCGTGTAACTGCGGGGAATTAATCCGTTGATGCAGCGCATTAACGTGGTTTTGCCACTACCGCTGGCGCCAGCAACAAGCATTAACTCGCCAGGGTTGATCGATAAATTTATATTTTCAATTGCAGGGGTGGTTCGGATACGGTATGTAAAATTAAGGTTCTTAATTTCAAGCGGCGTTGAAATAGCGTGATTTTCCATAATAGTCCGAGTATAAATTTTGGAATTCTTGAAAGAACACGGTCATTATAATACAAGTTCAAAAGTTAGAAACACATTAATAGCATAAAAGTTGCTGTATTTTTATACTGTTCAGGCTGTTGACTTCCCAAAATTAATAGCTCTATTTGGAACATAATTCCCAATCAGGTAAAAGATATTGTGTGATGAAGATATTTTTGCCATGATCTTTGTGGTGTGATTTGCTATTCTTGTCTGGTATTACCACCATTTGGTTTATACTATACTCTACCGAACAAAAATCAGGAATGAAGCAGCATTATCATAGCTGATAGAGAGAACGGATCATGGAAATAAGAGAAGCAATCGACAGCGACTTTGAAGAAATTTGGCCCATCTTTGACGAGATCACATCTGCAGGGGAGACCTATGCTTACGCTCAAGATACAACCAAAGAAGAAGCCAAAAAACTTTGGATGCATTTACCTCGTAAGACCTTTGTGATCGAAGAAAACAGGAAAATATTAGGGACTTACTATATTAAAACAAATCAAGCTGGACCAGGCAGTCATGTCTGCAACTGCGGTTATATGGTCTCTTCCAGGGAAAGAGGCAAAGGGCTGGCCACGGCGATGTGTAAACATTCGCAAAAGACGGCCCTTGAGCTTGGATATCATGCTATGCAATTCAACTTTGTAGCTTCCAGCAATGAGGGGGCGATAAGACTGTGGCATAAGCTCGGTTTTGAAACTGTTGGTCGTTTACCGAAAGCTTTTAACCATCCCAGCAAAGGGTATATTGATGCGCTGGTGATGTATAAATTGCTGGTCCATTAAGCGATTCAAATAAAACTATGCATAAAGGTGCGTGAAAAAGATGAAAACAATAGGCTTATTAGGCGGTATGAGTTGGGAAAGTACCGCGCTGTATTATCAGTGGATCAATGAATTGATCAAAGAAAAACTAGGCGGTTTACACTCAGCTAAAATTGCGATGGTGAGTGTTGATTTTCAAGAGATTGAGGATCTGCAGCACAAAGGTAAATGGGACGAAGCCGGGGAAGCGTTAAGCAAAGCGGCAGCCCAAATTGAAGCCGCCGGGGCTGATTTTTTGGTTATTTGCACGAACACGATGCATAAAGTGGCTCCACAAATCGAAGCGACCATTAATATCCCATTGCTGCATATCGCCGATGCAACTGCAGATGCGATCAAAGAAAACGGAATCAGCACAATAGGGTTATTGGGCACAAATTTCACTATGGAGCAAGATTTCTACGCCGGCCGTCTGAAAGCTGTGCATGGGCTGAATGTTATCATCCCTGAAAAGGAAGATCGGGATATCGTACATCGGGTGATCTATGATGAATTGGTCCTTGGCGTTGTGAAGGAAGAATCACGTGAGGCGTATCTTCGCATTATTAAGGAATTAAAAGACCGGGGGGCTGAAGGGGTCATCGAGGGCTGCACGGAAATCGTGATGCTTGTAGAGCAACAACATACAACCATGCCATTATTTGATACAACTTCAATCCATGCCAAAAAAGCGGTAGAAATGGCTTTGGCTCAGTAAAAGTCGAACATCTGGATGAAAATAACATTTCTCGCGCTTGGATCCCGGGGAGATATTCAACCCTATGCAGCTTTAGGCAGGGCTTTAACAGAAGCCGGGCACGAGGTGTCTTTTATTTCCACTGAAAACTATAAAAATCTAATAGAGGAACGAGGAATTAATTTTTACCCTATTCCTGGTAATGCCGAACATTTAGTAAAGAATAAAGGTGCTGACACCTCAGCGCTGATGTGGGCATTCAGGAATACTGCGAAGGGTATGATCACGAATGCAAAGCAGATCTTGCCAGCTTTGACAGAGACCGATTTGATCTTGAATCAACTGCCGGGCGGTGCTTTTAGTCTGGATATCCAAGAAAAGTACGGTATCCCGATGAGTCTGGCAGCCACGATCCCGCTTATTCAAACATCTGCTTTTCCAATGATGGGATGGCCGCGCTCCCTGGCAAAATTTCCAAGGTATAACTCATGGAGCTACAAAGCATCGGAACATATCGCCTGGGCGATACTCAAGTCGCTGATCAACCAGTGGCGGCAAGATATCCTGGGATTATCAAAAATCACCAACAGCGACTACTTTCGCAGACATAAAGTGCCGGTGCTGAATGGTTTCAGCAAGCATATCGTTCCGAAACCACCGGATTGGGGGAATGATGTCAGCATCACAGGCTATTGGTTTGAGTCAAATGGTGGATGGGAGCCGCCAAAGGCATTGATCAATTTCATAGAGCGAGGCAAACGACCCATCTACATAGGATTTGGCAGTATGCCTGTACGGAATCCGAAAAAAACTACCCAAACGATCATCCATGCTCTCGAAGAAAGCGGGGAACGGGCGGTGGTCAATACTGGATGGGGAGATCTTGTTAACATAGACCTACCTGATCATGTGTTCAAAATTGAATATGCGCCTTTTGATTGGTTATTTCCGCGCATGAAAGCTGTTGTGCACCATGGGGGATCGGGAACGACCGCAGCAGGACTGCGCTCGGGTGTACCCTCATTGATCATTCCCTTTCTTTTCGATCAGTTCTTTTGGGCAGACCGGATTATAAAACTAGGAGCCGGACCAGATCCCATCCCTTACCGCAAACTATCCGCTGCGAGCCTTGCAAAAGGAATCGGTCTGGTTGTTAATGATCCAAAAATCCGGGAAAATTCGGCTAAAATTGGGGCAAAGATCCGTACCGAAGATGGCATCAACAATGCCATAAGGGTTATTCGCGAGCACAACAATACGTAGATCAAGATCATAAATCACATCTTATGAGGCGAAACATGCCCTAGTAAATGAGACGCAAAGAAGTGTACCGAACAACTTCAATTGGGAAAGTAAAAAACTAAAAAAATCCATCAAAGAAAAGGAAAC
>JBDLJO010000031.1:0-17436 GCA_039714275.1 Chloroflexota bacterium
TTCACCAACATGTGGGAGGAGGTAAGTGAAAATGTCTAACCAAACAGGGTTTAAACGTTTGACATCTTCAAAATCATTTACCAAGCGTTTCAGTCTGTCTGTCCGGCTGGTCTTGGCGCTGGTTTTAATATTTTTCTCAGTATTTCCAGTTTTGTGGATCATTTCATCAACGCTCAATCCCTCTAACTCACTGGCCTCAGTAAAGTTAATTCCTGATAACTGGAGTATTGACAACTACTATATTTTATTTCCCGCTGAAGATGCAGGTATCCGTGAGCTTTCTACCAACCTTTTCGGCACTGATATTTTTCCTGATATTCCTGAAGGTAAATTTATGTTCCCTTTCTGGAACTGGTGGTGGAATTCTATCAAAATTGCCTCGATTTCAACTATCATTGGGTTATCAATCACCACTACGGCCGCCTTTGCTTTCTCACGATTCCGTTTTCGGGGTCGGCAAACCATGTTGAAAGCTATCCTGCTGATTCAAGTTTTTCCTAATTTATTAGCACTGGTGGCCATCTTTTTAATGATCGCGGAAATTGGTGATATCGTTCCCTTTTTTGGCCTGGATACCCATGCCGGGTTGATTCTGGTATATATGGGGGGGTCAATGGGCATGAATATTTGGTTGATGAAGGGCTATCTGGATACTATCCCGCGCGATATTGACGAATCTGCGATGGTGGATGGCGCGACAAGTTGGCAAATCTTTTCCAAGTTGATTTTGCCGCTTTTGCGCCCCATATTGGCGGTGGTAGGCATCTTAAGTTTTATTGGCACCTATGGTGATTTTATTTTGGCTCGTATTTTGCTCAAAACACAGGAAAACTACACCCTCATGGTTGGCTTGCAAATCTTCACCTCCGGTCAATTCTCCCAGAAATGGGGGCCTTTCTCCGTGGGTGCCTTGATGGGAGCGCTGCCGATCATGATCATATACTTGAGTTTACAAGATCATATCGTTGGTGGATTAACCCAGGGAGCGGTCAAGGGTTAAATTATGTCCCTGCGTTCAATCGGTGCTGTACTAGTGCTTTTTATTGTAGCCCTGCTTTTTCAGCAGGGCTTCTTTACACCCGATGTTGAACCACCTCAAGCACAAACCCTCTTTATAGATACCAGCCGCTCAGCCGGTATCACGCATAATCGCCAGGGTATTAAAAAATCAATTGGACAGGCTTGGGGGGATTACGACAACGACGGCTGGGTTGATCTTTATGTTACTGATTCAGAAGGTCCCAATACACTCTACCGCAACAATCAAAATGGCACCTTTTCCGTCTCGCCTCTCTCGGGCCTCCTGGCTTTGTCGGGTGCCAAGAGCCGCGGCGCCATTTTTGTGGATTATGATAATGATGGTTGGAAAGACCTCTATGTGACCAACCGTGGTCCCAATATTCTTTTCCGAAATTTAGGGGGTACCCACTTTGAGGATCTCAGCGATTTTGCTGGGGTTGCGGATTCTCTCGATGGAAAAACATCATCTTGGGGAGATTACGATCAAGACGGTTATCTCGATCTCTATGTAGCCAATTGGTCTTGCTACCCTGATTGCGGTCGCCCAACTTATGGGGATGCTGATCATCTTTATCGCAATCTTGGGAATGGAACATTTGAAGATGTTTCGGCATTATTGGGTGCCCAGACGGTAGGGGCCGGTTTTGTTGCCAGCTTTACTGATTTTGATAATGATGGCGATTTAGATATTTACCTGGTTAACGATCAGTTTATCAATCCCCTGGGAAACATACTTTGGCGTAACGATGGCCCCGGATGTGATGGCTGGTGCTTTACTGAAATTTCGGAGCAGGCAGGTGTTGACCGGCGAGTTATGGGCATGGGCCTTTCAACCGCGGATTATGATAATGATGGTGATATGGATTGGTATTTCTCAAATGCCGGCCCAATGACCCTTTACCAAAATCAGGGTGATGGCAGTTTCGAGAATGTCGCTGCCCAGGCCGGAGTTGAAATCCCAACCCGGGTGGGTTGGGGGTCCATCTTCTTGGATTACGACCACGATGGTTGGAGTGACCTTTATTTGGCAATTGCAATGGCCACCAATACGAAAGACATTCCTGCCAATGCTCTTTTCCACAATCAAGGTGATGGTACTTTTGAGCGCGTGACTTGCAATACTGGCGCCGCAGATACCGGGGGTACGATTGGAGTCGCCTCTGCCGATTACGATCGCGATGGTTGGGTAGACTTTGTCATTGGTAACCATGTTGAAGGTTATCGTCTATACCGCAACCAGGGTGCTGCAGGTGCTGATAACCACTGGTTCTCACTGGAGCTTGTGGGAGGTGGCCCGGTAAATCGTGATGCCGTTGGTACTCGGGTGATCGTAACAACCAACGATGGTAATCAACAGATGGATGAAGTTATCGCTGGTGCCAGTGTAGGTTCAGGCAATGAGCTGACCCTTCATTTTGGTCTTGGTTCAAATAGCCGCATTGCCGAATTAAAGATCCGTTGGCCTGATGGGTTGGAACAGTCATTTTTTAATATACGCGCAGATCGTAAAGTTATGCTGCCTTATCCAGTTGATTCCACGGCCGAGGGCTCACAATTCACGCAATTGTATGCTATCCAAGAGCATCAAGCTTTATTGGCCTTAGGTGTTTTTTTTGCCCTAACGGTACTGCTCGTCACAGCCATGATAAACCAAGTTAAACAAGGTGAGAGGAGAAAGTCGGATGTATAAGCGATTTTTCCTCGCCTCAATATACTTGGTGTCTGCGATGTTGATCACCTCATGTACTGCATCCGATCGAACGGCCAGGAATCTAGATGCTGAATTAGCTGCGCTGTTGTATGACGCGCAGGTTGGTGCTCTCGAAATGGATATTAAACCGTCGCCCGAAAAAATTGCCCTGGGTGAGATGTTGTTTTGGGACCCTGAATTAAGCGGTAACCGCGACACCGCTTGTGTCACTTGCCATCACCCGCTTTTCGGAACGGGCGATGGACTTTCCTTGCCTGTTGGTACGGGTGGGCGGGGTGTTGGTAGTGATCGTCAGCTTGGTGTTGACCGTGAATTTGTCGCCCGTAATGCTACCCCCATCTATAATCTAGGCTTTTCTGAATGGGAGACGATGTTCTGGGATGGTCGCGTGGCAGGGGCTTTGATCGAAGGTTACGAAAATCCGGCCAGCGATGATTTACTACCCGACTTAGAAAATGCGGTTGCTGTGCAGGCGCTGTTTCCAGTGACATCGCGTGATGAAATGCTTGGCGATCGCGGTGATGTCGATATATTTGGGCAACCTAATGAGTTATCTTGGATTCGGGATTTTTATCCCGAACAAGTTTGGAGCGGCTTGATGCTTCGTCTGATGGCCATCCCAGAATATGTACAGCTTTTCCATGCGGCTTATCCTGAAACAAATTTGAACGCGTTAGGATTTCAACACGCCGCCAATGCTATAGCCGCTTATGAAATCGCCACTTTTACGTTATTAGACAGCCCCTGGGATCGCTATTTATCCGGTGACCTTGCCGCATTATCTAAAGATGAAAAACGAGGTGCGTTATTATTTTATGGGAAAGCGGCCTGTGTTGATTGCCATGCTGGGGACTTGATGACGGATCAAGATTTTCACAACCTTGCCATACCACATATTGGCCCTGGGAAAGGTCGAGAAGCCCCGTTGGATTACGGCCGTGCCAATGAAACGGGTGACGACTGCGACTTGTTTGCCTTCCGCACTCCGCCTTTGCGCAACGCCGCGATTACTGGCCCTTGGATGCACAACGGGTCCTATATAAATTTGCGTGATGCGGTTGTTCACATGCTAAACCCGCTCGCGGCACTTCAAGATTATCAGCCTGATCAACTGGATCCTGAACTCCAGGGACCAGCAATGGCCGATCAAAACACAATTGATGCCGCATTTGCATGTCCCGATATTTATACCGGTGCTGTTGCGCTTACAGAGCAAGAACTTGATGATATGATTGCTTTTCTAAACGCCCTTACTTCAATCTCCGCTCTGGATGGTGCTTCTTTCATTCCTGAGCGGGTGCCCAGCGGGCTGCCGGTGGGCGGTTATTAGTGAATATTATTGGTATTGCTATAGTTTTTTTTATTGGAGATAATTTTTATGATTGTTCAGACACCCGATTGGGTTAAGCATGCCGTTTTTTATCAAATCTTTCCTGATCGCTTTGCACGCAGCGCGAACACAAATCATCCCCGCGGGATAACCTTGAAGCCTTGGGGAACGCCACCTGAGGAGCAGGGATTCCAGGGTGGTGATCTGAGAGGTATTGCTGACAAATTAGAATATTTAAGTTCTTTGGGAATTAACGCTTTATATCTTAATCCAATTTTTTCATCAGCCAGCAATCATCGTTATCATGCTTTTGATTATTATCAGGTTGATCCGCTTTTAGGTGGCAATGATGCTCTGCGAGAACTGCTTGATAAAGCCCATGCCATGAATATGCGTGTGGTCTTAGATGGTGTTTTTAACCATGCCAGCCGTGGTTTTTGGCCTTTTCATCATATTCTAGAAACTGGTCTTGACTCTCCCTATCTGGATTGGTTTGTCGTAAAAGATTGGCCTTTACGTCCGTATTCCAGCGGGAAAGATAAGCCATTAAATTACGGCGCCTGGTGGAATTTGCCTGCTTTACCAGAATTCAATACCGATAATCCCGGTGTTCGTGATTACATCTTTGATGTCGCTCGTTATTGGATTGATTTTGGCATTGATGGCTGGCGCTTAGATGTCCCTGCTGATATCGACGATGATTCATTCTGGCGTGAATTCAGGCGCGTTGTAAAGGATGCTAATCCTGAAGCATATATCTGCGGTGAAATTTGGCATGAAGCACAGCGATGGTTGGCTGGTGATCAATTTGACTCGGTAATGAATTATATCTTTACCTGGAATGCGCTCAGCTTTTTCGGTGCTGATACCTTACGCACCGATTGGAGTCACTCCGATATCCATCTTGACCCCATAGATGGTGAAAAAATGCGTCACAATATCGATCACATGCATGATCTTTACGACTGGGAAATTAACTATGTTCAGCTCAACCTACTGGATAGTCATGATATGCCGCGTGCTCTCTACTTGATGGGGGAAGATAAAAGCGGCTTGCGCCTCAGCGTGCTTTTCCAGATGACCATGCCCGGGGCACCTTGTATTTACTATGGAGACGAGGTTGGACTCTCGGCTGGGGGTGATCCCTACTGCCGTGAGGCTTTCCCCTGGCATGATGAAAGCTCATGGGATCATAATCTTTTGGCTTTCTATCGGGAAGCCGCCGCACTGCGCCATAACCATCCCGTTCTGCGTACAGGTACCTTTGAATTTATCAGTGGTGAAGGAAAACTGATTGCCTTCCAACGTGTCTTGGATGACCAGGAAGCCTTGGTAATTTTTAATGCTGATCACGAGCAGGCTCAACTCCAAATCCCCGCTGATCTGATCCAATCCGATTCTTTTAGACAAGTTTGGCCGCTGAATGGAAAAAAGCGATTTCAAACGCATGATAGTGTTTTGAACTTAACAGTACCTGCGCGTGATGCATTGATATTGATTTCAGCGTAATATTTTTTACGGATTAGGTAGATGACGAGTATTAAAGATTTCATGTTTGGTGATCATATTTTGCCCGAAAACCGGTTAGCGCGGCACCGGGACCTGCGCATAGGTGTGCACCACCAGGCCCATGTAGTGCCTCCTAAACCATCTTCTGATGAAGCGATCACTTTACACGTCACGACATCTGGCGAAGATTCCTATGCTGAAGTTCTTTGTTTTTATAGGACAGGTGATCATGATCCCGCGCATGGCGATTCGCAGCGATTATCTTTACATCATACTCAAACAATCTGGGATGAAGTAGACTGGCACTATATCCATCACTGGGAAGGGGTACTGCCTCCTCAAAATCATGATATGATCATCCGCTATCAAATTGCTGCCCGTCTTAGAAATTCCAAAGATTGGATTTACGCGGACAATCAGGCCGCGGCAGCCATAGATGGTACCCATTTTGCGGTTTGGGTAGATGATTCTGAGCAGCCTGCCTGGGTTAGGGACGCCCTTATTTATCACATCTTCATCGATCGTTTTTATCCTGGAGATGGTGCGGATTGGCAACAACCCGATGATCTCAGCGGCATATTTGGAGGAACGCTGCGCGGGGTTATCCAGAAATTGGATTACATCCAATCGTTGGGTTTCAATACCATTTGGCTTTCTCCATTTTTCTCCAGTCCCAGTCACCACGGTTATAATGCCACCGATCTTTATACTGTTGAGCCGCGTTTGGGAACTAATCAAGATTTATACGAATTGATCGACAAGATTCACGCCCGCGGTATGCACATCATCCTTGATTTTGTTGCTAACCACTGGTCAAATTTCCACCCCACTTTTCTGGAAGCGCAAAAAGATGCTCAGAGTGAGTATTATGATTGGTATCACTGGATCAGTTGGCCTGATGAGTATCAAGGTTTCTTTGATACAAAGTCACTGCCCCAGCTTAACTTGACCTTAGGCAGTCCTGCCCGTCAGATGCTGCTGGATGCCGCCCAATATTGGCTTGAAAAAGGATTTGATGGTTACCGTCTTGATTACGCTTACGGTCCACCGCTGGATTTCTGGACGGATTTTCGTCGGGCCTGCCGTAATACCAATCCCAACAGCTGGCTCTTTGGTGAAGTCATTCACGCCGCGTCTTTCCAGCGAAATTATGAAGGTGTATTTGACGGCATGATTGATTTTCTGCTTGCCGATGCCCTTCGCCAAACCTTTGGATATCAAACTTGGGATATTGCCCGTTTTGATGCTTTTTTACTTGGTCATGAACACTATTTTCAGGGCTGTTTTGAACGCCTGACGATATTAGACAATCACGATATGAATCGCTTCCTCTTTATCGCTGACGATGATCCTGCCAGATTGAAAATAGCCGCCTTGGTGCTTTATACCCTGGCGGGAATACCGATCAATTATTGCGGGACAGAAACTGGCGTCACGCAAGAACGACCGATTCACGTTGATGGACGCGGCTATTTTGAAGAAGCGCGTTTACCGATCAATTGGAACCTTGATGATGACCATGATTTACTGGCTTATTTCCAGGGGTTGGTAAATTTGCGGAAGAAATACCCCTGGTTGAAAAATGGATCCCGTCAAACGCTGCATCTGGATGTTGATGCAGGTACCTATGCTTATCTTCGAAGTGGAGCGGGGCAGCAGATCTTAATTGCCATAAATCTTAGCCATCTGCCTCAAAAGATAACTATCCCGTGGCATGCTCCTGTAGACCTTCATGACCATTTGTCAGGGAATGTGGTCACCTTGAAATTTGATTCTCTTATTGTTGAACTTGAACCGAAAAGTGGAAGTTTTTTAACCCGATGAAAATATCTCGAATCCTGTTTCTATTACTCATAGCCACCTTCTCGATCACCGCTTGTCAACAAAAAAGTACGGAGCAGCCGTTTCCAACGACCCAGCAATCTGAACCTGCTGAGACCCCTGCACCTACGTTAATGGCGATGCTGGCTACCCTTGAAGCACAATCTGCAGGAGGGGACGCGGATAAAGATGCTTCCCCTACATTATCGGCATTATTAGCCACAATCGAGGCACAACCAACGCAAGATAACCCTTCACCAACAGTAACAACGCAAATAACTCCTATCGTGCCAATCCCTACGATCGCGTCTGATTCTGATTTGCCTGGTCAAGCTTGGTGGGAAGATGCTGTCTTCTACGAGATTTTCGTACGCAGTTTCTATGACAGTGATGGTGATGGCGTTGGCGATATCCAGGGCATCATTGAGAAATTAGATTATCTCAATGATGGTGACCCTGCCACCGAGGATGATTTAGGCATCACAGGAATCTGGCTGATGCCAATCACTGAATCTCCCAGCTATCATGGTTATGATGTCGTTGATTACTATACTGTAGATCAGGAGTATGGCACCCCCGAAGATTTCCAACGTTTGATGGTTGAAGCCCACCAGCGCGGTATTCGGGTGATCGTTGATCTGGTCCTCAATCACACCAGTTCTCAGCATCCCTGGTTCCAGCAATCACGAGCTGGGGAATCTGCATATCGGGATTGGTATATCTGGGATTCAAATCCACCGGATTTCCTCGGACCCTGGGGTCAAACTGTCTGGAACAGAAGCGGCGACAGCTACTATTACGCTCTTTTCTGGGGAGGGATGCCAGACCTGAATCTGGAAAATCCTGCGGTTACCGAAGAAATTAATGCCATTACTCGTTTCTGGCTTCAGAATATGGGGGTTGACGGCTTTCGGCTTGATGCTGTAAAGCATTTTGTTGAAGATGGCCCCGTTCAAGAGAATACCCCCGCCACCCATGCTTGGTTGGGTGATTTCAATACTTTCTATAAGAGTGTTAATGCCAATGCTTTTACGGTAGGCGAGGCCTGGACAGCGACCTCACAAGTCGTTGATTATACCGGGGATGAGGTCGATATTGCCTTTGCTTTTGATTTAGCCGAAGATATTATCGATACCGCGCGTGGTCCCTTGGCTGTCCCTGTGGTCGAGCGTATGCAGGAGATGGTCGCGAGTTTCCCGCCGGGTCAATATGGGACCTTCTTAGCCAACCACGATCAAAATCGTTTGAACTCCCAATTAAATGGCGATGAAGCCAAGGTCAAGTTAGCATCAACGATATTATTGACCTCGCCTGGAACCCCCTTCCTTTATTATGGAGAAGAAATAGGCATGATGGGCATAAAGCCTGATGAAGATATCCGCCGTCCGATGCAGTGGCATGGTGACGACCTTGGGGTTGGGTTTACCTCCGGGCGCGCTTGGCGCCTCCCTGCATTGGACTATCAAACCCGCCATGTTGCATCCCAAATCGATGACCCTGATTCGTTGCTCTACCATTATCGCAGCTTGATTCACTTGCGCAACGATCATCAAGCATTAAGTACAGGTGATTGGACTCTCGTCGAGACCAACTCGGCACGTTTATATGCTTTCTTGCGTCACACGGAGGACCAGGTAATTCTAGTATTGGTTAACGTTCACCCTCAAGCGCTGACGACCGAAAACTATGAATTGTCTTTGGATTCAGGACCCCTTACTACGGGTGTTAACGCGGTATCTCTATTTGGACTGGAAAATCCAGCCTTGCCGGTCATCAATTCTCAGGGTGGTTTTGATACTTATATTCCCTTTGATCTCATTCCTCCTCAGAGTTTCGCGATTATCTTACTGCAGCCTTAAAATGTGGTAAACTACTCCCCGGTGTTTAATATTGATCATTAATATCGGAGGACATCCCCTTGCGGCATGATCGGATAGGGGATGTTTTGTTGTGTAATTAGATAATATAAAAATAATAGCAATTATTTAAAATTTGTTTTGGAGGTAAAAATGTCGGATACAAAATGGGTTTACCTGTTCAAAGAAGTTGGACAGGCAGAAGAAAACGCTGGAAGTTGGGCAGGAGCACGATCTCTGTTGGGGGGTAAAGGTGCCAACCTTGGTGAAATGACTCGCATCGGTGTGCCTGTTCCTCCTGGCTTCACTGTTTCTACAGAAGCATGCAATGCTTATCTCGATGCTGGCGAAAAGTTTCCCCCAGGATTGTGGGAGCAAGAATTGGCTTGCATGAAAGCTACTGAGGCCGAGACTGGCAAAAGTTTCGGTGATTCTAAAAATCCCTTGTTAGTTTCTTGCCGCTCCGGAGCAGTCTTCTCCATGCCCGGCATGATGGATACTGTCCTCAATATCGGTCTCAATGATGAAGTTGCCAAGAGTATGGTTGATTTAACCAATGATGCTCGCTTCGTCTATGATGCCTACCGTCGTCTGGTACACATGTTTGGTTCCGTAGTGCTCAACATTGATGATGAAGCATTTGAACATCCCCTCGATAACTATAAGAGTGATAATGGCTATGGCAATGATACGGAAATGACGGCTGAAGATTGGCAGGCCCTCACGGAAACCTATAAAGCTGTTATCAAAGAACACATGGGATTTGATTTTCCTCAAGATCCTTTTGAGCAGCTCAAACTGGCTACCGAAGCCGTTTTCAAATCCTGGCACGGTAAGCGCGCTATTGACTACCGCAATGCTGCTGGTATTGCCCACGACCTCGGAACGGGTGTCAACATTCAGACCATGGTCTTCGGTAATATGGATAATTCTGGTACAGGTGTTGCCTTTACTCGCAACCCATCTACCGGTGAGAACGTCAACTGGGGTGAGTATCTGATGAACGCCCAGGGTGAAGATGTGGTTGCTGGTGTGCGCAACGCGGAAGACATCATTAACATGAAGGGTGATCTTCCTCAGGCTTATGCCGATTTCATTGACGTCTGCGATAAACTGGAAGCGCACTATCGTGAAATGCAAGATGTCGAATTCACCGTTGAGAATGGCAAATTGTGGATGCTCCAGACTCGCGATGGCAAACGTACAGCCAAAGCCGCAGTCACAATTGCTGTTGAAATGTTCAAGGAAGGGTTGATCACCAAAGAAGAAGCTGTTAGCCGGGTTGGAGCTAACCAGGTTGATACCCTCTTGCACCCACAATTTGTAAATACGGCTAAGCGTGCTGCTGATGAAGCCGGTAAAATGTTTGCCACTGGCGTTAATGCCTCCCCAGGAGCTGCGGTTGGTCGAGTTTATTTTGATGCCAATACCGCTGAATCCAAGGCCAAGGAAGATGGCCAGGATGTTATCATGGTGCGGCCTTTTACCAAACCCGATGATGTCCACGGTATGTTAGCTGCTAAAGGGATTTTGACCAGTGAGGGTGGGGCAACATCCCATGCCGCAGTGGTCGCCCGCCAATTTGGTATCCCTTGTGTCGTAGGCGCATCCGCCGTACGCATTAACATGGAAAAGCGCCAATTTGTAGCCGGTGATCTGACAATTAATGAAGGCGATTGGATCTCCGTTGATGGCACGACAGGTGAAGTTTTCTTAGGGCAGATTGAATCGGTTTCTCCTAGCTTAGAAGAACAAACCGACTTACTAGAATTGCTTGACTGGGCTGATGAAATTTCCGCAACTGAAGATATTCGTCAGGCGCCAGATGGTTGGCCGCAGCGTGGCTTGCAGGTTTGGGCCAACGCAGATTATCCTGAAGATGCCCGTAGAGCCCGTTCTTACGGCGCACAAGGCATTGGCCTCTGCCGCACTGAGCACATGTTCTTTGAACCCGAGCGCCTTCCTATCGTCCAGCGCATGATTTTAGCTGGTGATGATGTGGCGACCCGACAAGCCGCTCTTGATGAACTTCTGCCTTTCCAGCGTGAAGATTTTGACGGCCTCTTTGAAGCGATGACTGGCTTGCCCGTGATCGTACGTTTGATCGACCCGCCGTTGCACGAGTTTATGCCTGATGAACGGGCCTTACTTGAAGAGGTAATTGCGGCCCGTATCAATGGCAATGCCGATGATGCCAAAGAATCCATGTTGGCGGATATTGAAGCCTTACACGAAAGTAATCCTATGATGGGGTTGCGCGGTGTGCGCCTCAGCGTGATGATGCCGGAAATCGTCAGCATGCAGGTACGCGCCATTTTCGAGGCCGCCGCCGATGTCAAACTGCGCGGTTTTGACCCGCACCCTGAGGTCATGATTCCGCTGACAGGTCATGTCAATGAGCTGCATTTCATTCAACCGATTTTGGAAGATATTGCAAAAACAGTGATGGAAGCAAAAGGTGTTGAATTTGCTTATAAATTTGGCACCATGATCGAAATTCCCCGTGCAGGCCTGACGGCCGATCAAGTTGCCGAAACCGCTGAATTCTTCTCTTTCGGTACCAACGATCTCACCCAGTTCACCTTCGGTTACAGCCGAGATGATGCCGAGCGTAACTTCTTGGTCAAATATGTTGAAGATGGTATTCTTGAGCAGAATCCTTTCCAAACCATTGATCGCGCTGGTGTTGGGCAGTTGATGGACGTTACCGTAAAGAAAGGCCGCACCTCTCGCCCCGACTTGGAATGTGGTATTTGCGGAGAGCACGGTGGTGATCCTAGCTCGATTGATTGGTGCCACCAGATTGGTCTCAATTATGTCAGCTGTTCCCCATTCCGCGTGCCCATTGCACGGTTAGCTGCCGCTCATGCCGCGTTAGAACATCGGGCATAGTTATTCGATCATAAAACTTAGATTTATTTAGAAGACCCTAAAGGTTTGGTCATTAAAACCTTTAGGGTCTTTTTTTTAATCCACTTGGTAAACTCTGTAGATGATTTTTGGCAATTGCTTTTTCTCACAGTATTTTATATTATGGTTGAAAACCGAGGAGGTTCTGTGGGGCAAAAATGGGTCTGATTTCTAAGGTATTCCAATTCA
Organism: Chloroflexota bacterium; assembly: GCA_039714275.1. GTDB lineage: Bacteria > Chloroflexota > Anaerolineae > Anaerolineales > UBA11858 > JBDLJO01. The sequence goes on from JBDLJO010000031.1 coordinate 12,347, forward strand.
TTACGATGGCGGCATGCCTGTACAGGGGTAGAAACTACAGCCCAAACACCTGTGCCGCCTGAACCAAATTCATAGGAGGATGCTGTGAAAAAACTGACCAAATTGATCACTGCTTTAATGCTGTTAATTCCCTTGGCATTGGTTGCTGCAGCACCTCGTCCCGCGCCGCGGCTGCAGGGGCATAATCCTGATCCACCTGCGGAACCAGTCAAGTTGATCTTTATCCATCATTCCACAGGTGAGAATTGGCTGGCAGACGATTATGGTGATCTGGGAATCACACTCAGTGGTAATAACTACTTTGTCAGTGATACCAATTACGGTTGGGGGCCGGACGGCATTGGAGACAATACCGATATCCCCAACTGGATGCAATGGTTCCGCAGTGATCAAACACTCACCTATATGGATGCTTTATTCAATGAAAGCGGGCAAAATGCTTCGTACACGCGCACTATCCATGATCCGGGCGGCGAAAACCAGATTATCATGTTCAAATCTTGCTTCCCCAATTCCGAGTTAGAGGGTGATCCAAATGACCCGCCTGGCACATACGAAGATATGTCTGTTGCTGGCGCGAAATTTGTCTATAACCAGATATTAACCTACTTTGCTACGCGTCCCGATAAATTATTTATCGTTATCACTGCCCCGCCGTTGAGCGATTCCACCTATGCGGATAACGCCCGCGCTTTCAACCAATGGTTGGTCCACGATTGGCTGAGCGAAAACAACTACACCCTCAATAATGTCGCTGTCTTTGATTTCTATAATGTGCTTACCGGCCCAGATGCACATCATCGTTACATCAATGGAAATATCGAGCATGCTGTTGGCGGTAATAACACACTACATTACCCATCTGGGGATGATCACCCCTCGCAGGGTGGCAGCCGCAAAGCGACCGGTGAATTTGTTTCACTCCTGAACGTTTATTATCATAACTGGCAGGCGGATGCTCCCACAGCTCCCCCTGAGGATTCTCAACCTCACCCTACGGCTGAGAGCCAATCCCAACCTGAATCGCCTCCATCGCAGCCCACGCTCTCCGGGTTGATCGATGACTTTGAAGGGGATGCTCCCATTGGCAGCTACGGCTGGGAGACTTACTGGGATGCTGCCACAGATACGGAAATATCCTGTGCTCCAACGGATCAAGTCGCCTATCTCGGGAAGCGCTCGATGAAGATCACCTATGATATTGAACTGCACAGCTGGGGTACCTGTGACCTGACCTTCGAGCATGCCCAGAATTGGGGGGACAGCTCAGGGATTGGTTTCTATGTCCATGCTGAAGGAGAAGGCACATTCTTCAATGTTGATCTGATGGTCGAGCATGATCAGGGGGTTGAGAGCTATGTCCATCAAGTGCGGCTTGATAGTGAAAGTGCTGCTGGTTGGCAGGGTGTTTTCCTTACCTGGGACCAATTCGAACGTGTTTCATGGGAAGCGGATGCCGGTGCCGTGTTTAACAAACCAGATCAGATAAAAACCCTGGCGTTCGGGTTTAACACCCCTGAAGGTGGTGAACCCCCTGTTGGCATTATCTATATCGATGCGCTATCCCTTGGGGATAATGCTGCAGACCTCGAGCAACCTGCCTCTGATCGAGAGGAAATATTACCCAGCCCATCAGGAGGTCGTTCCCTGCCATGCGCAGGCTCTCTTCTCCTGCCGCTGGGATTGGTGGGGTTTGCCGTTTGGCGAAAAAAGGGTGATGGATAGGGATAAAAGTACCCACCTGAGTTTATAAGGGCGTAATAAAAAAGGATAGGCTGTCAATTTTGGCAGCCTATCCTTTTTATAAGATCTAATGGATGTCAGGATGCAGCTTCAGCCATGGCTTCACTGGCAAAAGCCGCACCTTTCTCCATAGCTTCAAAATTGATCGGTAAGGTGTCTTTGTGTCGTTCGGGGAGGTGATCTGCCAAAGCCTGCTTGACACTCTTTAAAGGCAGTACCGGGTTGATGGTCATCAAAGCGCCAACTAAAACCATATTCGCTAAGCGGGGGTTGCCCAGTTCTTCAGCGATTTTTGCGGCTGGGATATATACGGCCCTCAAGTCCTCACGATCCATACGCCGGTTGATCAGCGAGGCGTTGGCTACCATCACGCCGCCGGGTGAAATTAAGTCTTCATATTTATCGAGTGATGGAAGATTTAGTGCGATAACCATATCTGGATTGCCAATCAGCGGAGACCCAATCGGCTCATCGGCGATGATCACCGTGCAGTTGGCTGTACCGCCGCGCATTTCGGGGCCATAGGATGGGATCCAGGTGACTTCTTTGCCGCTGTCCATCGCCGCATAGGCGATCACTTGCCCGGCAAAAAGTGTGCCCTGTCCGCCAAATCCTGAGATAATGATACTGGTTTCCATATATTCTCCTATACCCGCAATTTTTCTATTTCAGGATTGACTTTATAATCACCCAATGGAAAGACCGGCACCATTTTTTCTGCAATAAAATCCATTGATTCGGTCGGGGTGATTTTCCAATTTGTTGGGCAAGATGAAAGTAATTCCACCATTGCGAAACCTAATCCACGCTCTTGTGTTTCAAAGGCTTTACGAATGGCTTTTTTGCTCTGTCGGATATGTTTTGGGTCGTGCAGGCTGCGGCGCACGATATAGCCGGCACCATCCATCGTGGACATCATCTCAGCCATATGGATCGGAAACCCGCTAGTTTCAACATCACGTCCAAAAGGTGATGAGGTGGTCTTCATACCCGGCAGCGTGGTGGGGGCCATTTGGCCGCCGGTCATACCGTAAATTGCATTGTTGATAAATATGACGGTGATATTTTCTCCGCGCACTGCGGTATGCATGATCTCCGCCATGCCGATGGAAGCCAAATCCCCATCCCCCTGATAGGTATAAACCGTCTTTTCGGGGCTGACTCGTTTAATGCCGGTTGCCATTGCAGGTGCGCGCCCATGAGCCGCTTCTACGTAATCATGATTGAAGTAGTGATAGGCGAAAACCGAGCATCCCACGGGGGCAACACCAATCGTCTTCTCTCTGATGCCCATTTCGTCGAGTACCTCAGCCACCAACCGGTGGGCAATGCCATGCGTACAGCCAGGGCAGTAGTGGGTGGTTGCTTCGGACAGCGATTCTGGACGCTTATATACAAGTTGGAGGTCAGTAGGCATTGTCATGCGATTTCTCCTCCCACCTTTGCTTCGAGGCGGTCTAACCAGGCTTTGCGGGCGAGACTGTATGCGGGGGCTGGGTTTTTTGCTACCCGGCGAATTTCATCCAGAATTTCGTCCGGTAAGGGTGTTATCCCGCCCAGACGGCCGTAAAATTCGACCGGGACCCTGCCGAGCACCGCAGTTTGCACATCGTCCAGCATCATGCCGGCATTCATTTCAACCACCAAGATGCGTTTCACGCGCTTCGAAATCGCATCGAGCTCATTTTTAGGGAATGGCGCTAACGAGATCGGACGGAATAATCCGACTTTGATGCCCTCTTCTCGGGCCGCGCGCACGGCTGAAGAAGCAACCCTTCCTGCGGTGCCAAATCCAACTACGGCAATTTCAGCATCGTCCATAACCATTTCATCGTACCGGACTTCGTTCTTTTCTGCTTCCATCCAACGTCTGAGCAGCCGAATATTGGTCACTTCTTCATCTTCAGGCTCAATATAAATGGACGAGAGATAGCGCGCTGAGCGGTCTTTCGCTCCGGTGACGGCCCAATCGGGATATTCTGTTGGCAGTTTGCGCATCGGGGGCAGCTCAGCCGGTTCCATCATCTGACCGATATTGCCATCAACGATGACGTGTACGATGGTGCGGTATTTCTCGGCTAAGTCAAACGCTAAGACGACATGGTCAATCGCTTCTTGTACCGTAGCGGGGGCAAGTACGAGGGGGTAGTAATCTCCATGACCGCCGCCTTTGACCATTTGATAGTAATCGGCCTGGGATGGGGCGATATTGCCCAATCCTGGACCGCCGCGCATGACGTTGACAACCACCGCGGGCACCTCGGTTCCAGCAATATATGAGATACCTTCCATCATCAAGCTCAGGCCCGGGCTGGAAGAGGCTGTCATGGCGCGTTTTCCCGTGCATGCGGCACCATAAACCATGTTGATGGCGGCGACTTCGCTCTCGGCCTGTACAAAAGCTCGACCAAGCTGGGGCATACGCTTGGCCATGTGCTCTAGAAATTCAGTTGAGGGGGTAATCGGGTAGCCAAAAAAACCTTCGCATCCTGCTCGTATTGCGGCCTCGGCTAAGGCATGATTACCCTTAAGTAATTCTTTTGCCACGGTTCCTGCCTCCTATACAGCAGCTTTAGATTTGGGTTGGCGCTTTTCACGATAGACTGTGATGGCGGCATCAGGGCATACGATCGCGCAAATATTGCAGCCTGTGCAGCCTTCTTTGTGTAATTTTGCCGGATGATAACCTTTGGGGGTCAGTCGTTCCATATCCAGGATGATAACATCCTGCGGGCAGGCAGTGACACACAGCTCACATCCTTTGCAGTAGAGATCACTGACTTCAATCCAACCTTTTGCGGGCATTAACTTTGCTCCTTGAAATTAGCCATAACCATGATATCAGAACATAAAACTTGGGGATATTCCCCAAGTTTAGCACGCCGGGAGCGCTGGTAAGCACTGCTGCGTTGGTATTATTTACGTAATTAATCATACTACATTACCCCAATTTCTTGGACGAAAACTGTCATCTTGAAAAGGAACAAAAATCCCGTATTTCCCAGAACGTTATTGAACAAGGGTTTTGAGGCTTTGACTTTGTTTGAGGGAGATCAGTATGAGGATTTTACGACAGAGTGACGACGTGCTTCTCCGGAGCCCCTACCAGTGCAGTCAATAGGATATGGCATGCTCGCGCATGACAGAAAAATGCGCAGGAATGGCGGGGTTCTGTCCCCCGGCCCTTAAAAACATTGAAACTTAAACGTTTCATTCAATTAGGAACAAAGACCTTTGTTTGGTTAGATGGGGGAGTGCGACCTTTGCCCGGGAATAAATCCCCGGGCTGCATGTACGAAGCTTCGCTACCAGTGCCCCTGCACTGGACTAGCGCCCCCCAAGGGGAT
>JBDLJO010000032.1:0-16876 GCA_039714275.1 Chloroflexota bacterium
CCAACCGGTCCCTGAGCCTGTCGAAGGGCCAACTAACGAAACATAGCATTTGTTCCTATTTGATTAAAAAGTTTAAGTTTGGCACTTTAAAATTATTGACACAATAAGACATAACTTTGCGAGCGAAGCAAAGAAATCTGGCGACCCACAAATAAAGCAGCCTAACAATGCAAATCGACCCATGATTGCAGCTCATCAGGTGCCTTGCAAATCTCGCCCACCTGCGTAGCCGCAGCCCAATATACACAGGTATAATCGGCACATCCTTTTTATCGTTGCCCCTGTCATTTTGAGGTTCACAATGCACTGGATTTATCTCTCGCCCCATTTAGATGACGTTGCCCTATCGCTTGGTGGTTTGCTCTGGGAGCAAACCAGTGCCGGCGATCAAGTTAGCGTCTGGACCATCTGCGCCGCCGATCCTCCGCCCGGACCTTTTTCCCCCTTTGCAGACAGCTTGCATGCCCGTTGGAATACCGGCCGCGATGCGGTCGCTGCCCGGCGAGAGGAAGATATCCAATCCTGTGCCCATTTGGGCGCTGCCTATCGCCACTTCTCGATCTACGATTGCATCTACCGCACATCTCTGCATACCGGGGCTTATCTCTATCCCAGTGAGCATGCCATCTTTGATACCCTTCATCCCGATGATGCGCCGGTCATTGAACAATTGGCTCTCGATTTATCCGCCGTCCTCCCTGCAGATGCCCGCGTCGTTTGCCCTTTATCCATCGGTGGGCACGTTGACCACCAGCTCACGCTTGCCGCCGCAGAAAAATTGGGCCTCTCACTTTGGTACTACGCAGAATATCCTTATGTTTTGTATTCGCCAATCGTGCCTCCTCAAGGTGCCAACGCACATCGGTTTTCAATACCCCCCCCGGGGATGGTAGCCTGGGGTAATGCTGTCGCCGCACATCGCTCACAAATCAGCACCTTCTGGGGTAGTATCCCGGAAATGCAGCGAGCAATCACGGATTATTCTGAGCAAATTGGTGGATTATTGCTCTGGAATTGAATTAGAATGCATGTTCTTTACAAGTCTTGCCTTTGAGAATATTTTATGCTAAAATGCCGCTCTGCGGTGACGAGAGATACCATGTATTTTCTACGTGCCGCTGCTTGTTTATTAGGTTTGTATTTGTACCATTAAGGAAAATGTTTAAATAATAGGATATACAATGCCACCAACATATCTAACCCAAGAGGGACTGGAAAAAATTAACCAAGAGTTGGAACACCTAGTTACAGTTCGGAGATTGGAAGTAGCAGAGCGTTTATGCGAGGCACTGGAAGACGGTGATGCTGGCGTGGACGCTGATGCAGAATGTGATGCCGCCCGGAATGAGCAGGCCTTTGTTGAAGGTCGCATTCAAGAATTGGAGCGCATTTTATCAACTGTCCAGATCATCGATGGTAACGGTAATGGTGATGGTGACACTGCTCAGGTAGGTGCCCACGTCACAATCAAAGAGAATGGCTCTAAACCAGAGACCTATACTATTGTAGGTAAGGTCGAGGCCAGACCCAGTGAGGGATTTATTTCTAATGAATCGCCGCTTGGTCAAGCTTTGCTGGATCAAAAAGTTGGCGATGAAGTTGAGGTCTCCGCACCCAACGGCTCATTTACTGTTAAGATCACAAAAATCGAATAATGTAGAGGCTTTGACGATTCATGCCTCGCGCCAGTTTATCTTGTGCGGGGCATTTTTTTTGCAGGAGCGCATCTTATGGACACAGAATACACAAATTTAGAGCAAGTTCGTCTGGAGAAAGCTGATACTTTGCGTGCCGAGGGTATCGATCCTTATCCCACTCGTGCAGAACGCACCCACACCAGCGCTGAGGCGCTGCTTGCCTTTGAAAGCATAGAAGCAGATCAGGGTGCAGAACCCATAACTGCCACCCTGGTTGGTCGTTTACGCTCCATGCGCTCGATGGGCAAGATCACTTTTGCTCATATCGAAGATGGCTATGGTCGCATTCAGCTTTTCTTCCGAGTTAATGATATTGGCGCAGACACGCTCAAATTATTTGACCGCCAGTTTGATCTTGGTGATTATGTGCAGGCCAGTGGTGAACTTTTCCGTACCCGCACAGGGGAGATCACCTTACGAGTTGCTTCTTTCCAGATGCTTGCCAAAGCCATCACACCGCTGCCGGCAGCCAAAGACGAGGTTATGAACGGAGAAGTTGTGCGCCACGCCGCGTTGACCGATCCGGAAACACGCTATCGCCAGCGTTATGCCGATTTGGTTGTTAACGAACATGTGCGGGATATATTCCGCGCTCGAGCCGCCGCTGTTCAGGCCTTACGCGCCTTCCTTGATCAGCGCGATTTCCTTGAGGTTGAAACCCCCATCCTGCAGCCAATTTATGGCGGTGCAGCCGCGCAGCCCTTTATCACACACCACAACCAGCTCAAGCAAGACCTCTATTTGCGGATTTCTTTTGAGCTTTACCTTAAGCGTTTATTGGTGGGTGGTTTTGAGCGTGTTTATGAGATTGGTCGCGATTTCCGCAATGAGGGTGTTTCCTTCAAGCACAACCCTGAATTCACGCAGCTCGAGTTCTATTGGGCTTATGCCGACTACTTGCAGGTCATGGAACTTACCGAGCAAATGGTCGCTTACACGGCTGAAAAGGTGCTTGGTAAAACCAAGATCACCTATCAAGGACAAGAGATAGATTTAGGATCGCCCTGGAAGCGTGTTGAACTGCGGGTTGGCATCTTGGAAGCCACCGGTATAGATATCGACGCCCATCCAGATGCGCACTCTCTGGCTGTCGCTATGGTAGCCAAGGATATTAAATTTAAACCCAAATCCACCCGCGGGAAATTGATTGATGTTTTAATAGGTACTTTTTTGGAGCCCAATTTTATTCAGCCCACCTTCCTTTATAACTATCCCCGCGATATTTCACCACTGGCAAAAAGTGCCCCCGGTACCCCCCATGTCGTTGAACGATTTGAAGGTTTTGTCGCTGGTGTTGAATTATGTAACGCCTTTACCGAGTTAAATGACCCCCTCGATCAGGAAGCCCGCTTCTTGGAAATGGGGCGCGATTACACCTCCGATGATGAAGAGCAGCATCCTATGGATGAAGATTACCTGCAGGCGATGCGCTATGGTATGCCCCCCAGCGGTGGTTTTGGCATGGGCGTTGATCGCTTGGTGATGCTGCTTACCGATCAAGCCACCATTCGAGAAGTCCTTCTTTTCCCCCATTTACGCAGCCGGGAAGACTAATCCTGAAACGAGTATATTTTGCCTGTTTCTACCTCATGACGAATAAACTAAACACGGTTCCTTTACCAAATGCTCCCCGAGCAGGTAGGAACCGTGTTTTATTTAGAAATGCTGCTGGTATCAGCTTAGGATGCGCGCCCGTTGATGATATCTTCTTCCTTGAAGATCACCTCGTCTTTCCCCGTAAGTTTTTCTTGTACTTTTTCCACGATTAAGTCTAGGTGACCGGGATGTTCAACGAAATCCATATCATCGGCTGGAATAGTTAACACTGGGCACAGGCTGAAGTTATCAATCCAGGATTTATAAAGTACGTTGAGTTGAGTGAGATATTCGGATGCAATTTTTCGCTCGTAATTGCGCCCCCGGCGTTGGATGCGGCGCTCCAAGGTGGGTACAGATGCCCGCAGATATATAACTAGGTCGGGTGGGGGTAAGAACGCACCCAGCACGTTATAAAGTTCATTGTACGTGTTGTAATCTCGGGGGCTGATTTCCTTTTGAAGGTAAAGATTGTGGGCGAAGATTTCGGCATCCTCATATACGCTGCGATCTTGAATTACAGATGTGGGGTGATCAAGTAAATTTCGGTGAGCTCGCAGGCGGTGGCTCAGAAAGTAAATTTGAGAATGAAACGCCCAGGTTTGCATATCCTTATAAAAATCGGCCAGGTAAGGATTTTCCGTAACCGGTTCATAGAAGGGTTCCCAATCGAGCCGCTGGCATAACATTTCAACCAGGGTGGACTTTCCAACGCCGATATTACCAGCGACCGCAACAAATTTTTTCATAGGTCAGTACCTGCTTAACTTTTTAAGATGCTGTGTTCGTCGTCGTGCAAATATGCCACTGCTTGACCCGCTTTGTTATCCATCACAATATCTAAATGATATCCTTGTCGGTAAGATGAAACCTCGATCAAACGCAAGCAGCATGTTAGTTTTTCTTCAAGGTGTATATACTCGCCCAGGTGATTGGGTGTATTATAAAAGAAATCGCGGTTATAAATTACATCCTCATCATCCAGGAAAATTGCTAATGGATAGATATTCGCTTCCACTAAATCCTGGAAAAAATGTGTGCCAAAGGATGGATCAGGAACTGGTCCAATACCTTTTCCGGCTAATTCAATCAACGATTGCGTGTTGTAGATATCAGAATAGCGGATATTGACGCCTAAGTCAGGGTTGCGCGTGCCCCAGCGCCCGGGACCAACGCAGATGAAAATTTCGTCTTTCAAAATTGCGTTAATGCGTCCAATTGCCCGGCTTAACTCAGCACGTGCAGTAGATGTGGGCAGTGCAAAATAATTTTCAGGAGGTACAAAGAGCACGTAGCGGATATGGTTAATTGCCCCTTGCGGTACCATGCGGCAGGTAGAGAAAATAATATCTTCAGGGTGCAGATCTTCGGGGATGCTTGCCTCACTTTCCTCAGTGTGACTTTGAGGACGGCATTGCAAAACAGAGATATCAATTTTGGGGTGTGCCAGGTGAGCGTCCCTGATGTTGATCGCAAATTCCATATCCACAGGTGTACGGTAATGACTTTCGAGTATTTTCAGCATCCGTTTCATGCGATCGGAGAAAGGGGTTTGTTCTAAAAGTGTCTCAAATGTCAGCACGTACTGCTCAGGGTTCGTGGTTGAAAGTGAACTGCGGATAGATGATAGATAGCCTCCCTGGTCTATTTGGGCGATCAACCGCAGCGGGGGATAGCGGCGATCCAATACGCTGGAAATTGGCAAGCTCTCGAAACGGTTGCTTTCCAGGTTGAGCAGATCAATATTATGTTGAGAGTACCGTCGAATGGCTTTATGCTCCGAATCGGGGCGTAACCCCGGGTGACTAAGCGCTACCAGGCGTGGATAATCTTTTCCGACCCGATCCACCGCCCGCGTGCCCAACCCCCACACCAACCGTAAGAAACCGTCATCACTGTCAATTTGCGTAGACCAGCGGTAAAGGTTGCGGCTAAAGCCAACCCCTGCCAGATGAGGAAAGTAGTATTTACCAAATGTTTCACCTTCCACAACTTGGATCAAGATCGCCAGTCGTTCATCGTAATCTTGCAAACCCATTCTACGGCGATAAAGCAGCGCATCAGGATTAAGACCGCTGGCATATACTTCAGCAATCGACTGTGTTAGAGCGGCTAAGTTTTCTTCGGGCGTGCCTTGATTGGGGCAGAAAACACTCTCATACTTTCCAGCAAATGAAGTGCCAAAATTGTCTTCTAGCAGACTGGAAGAGCGCACGATCAGCGGCTGTTTTTCTACTTTATCCAGTAATTTTTTAAGCCTGAGAATAATGTCTTCGGGAAATTGACCTTCACGATAATCATGCTTGATTTGTTCGTAATCGGCGTGAATTTGTTCGTCTGATTTATATTTTTGATTGGCCCATGCCATTAGATCATTGTGGTTCATAAAAACATACATCACCTCGGAACCCAGAAAATAAGATGCTGGGGTGCGCAGCGATGAACGAATATCCTCGTCACCTACTTCTTGCAAGATGCGAGCAGCCAACAGCATCCCCGCAGCTTTTCCGCCAATTTTCCCATGACCAATTTTTCTTTTCCGAATCTTATTAAGATCTTCGATTGTGAACCATGTTTTAGCGATGTTAATATAAGCGAGTTGGTCGCTGATCATTCTGCGGATCAACACCACGATGAGTTCGTTATAACGATGCTCTAATTCATGAAATTCTTCGGCCGGAAGTTTCTCAATTGCCCAGGCTTGTTCAAAGAGCATGCTTTGCGGAGCTAACTCCGGATTGAAGGATACTTGAATATCCTCACTGTCTGATAGACGTTCAGACAGCACATCTCTAACCACATTTTCAAAATCGTCGTAGCTCAAGTTGTAGGAGAAATAAAAATCTGTTAAATGACTGCGAACGCGCGCTAAACGAGTGTCCCATACCACTTGTGTTTCTTCCCACAGCGGATCGCTCAACCCCTCTCTGGTTTGTGATTCCTCGGCTTTTTTGCGAACATCATCATCGAAGGCTTTAGGTGAGATGATGCCGCGTGCGAATAATTCTCTACGCATTTTTGCCCGAATGCGTGTGCGCAGAATCGGGTATTGCGCTAAGGTCAAATAAATACGTAGAGCACGATTGGTTGAGGGGTTGGGTAAGATCATTGTAATGTTAAAGAACAATCCGAAGCCTTTTCTGACTTCGGATTGTGGTTGGTTTTGATTAGTTGCCCAGGTGCATGGGCATAATCACGTGGGTGAAGTCTTTTTCTCCAATCGGACGAATAACGCCGGGACTGGTGTTCACCGTGGTTTCTAATGCCACATTGGGCGTTTTTATCACGTCGAGAACCTCGCGCATAAAACGCACGTTGAAGGCTATCAATAATGGTGGACCTTCAATAGATGCATCAACCACAGTTTGATTCGATCCGGTTTCTTCAGATTGTCCGGAGATTTCTACCGTGCCGGGCTGCAGTTCGCCCCCCGGTGTGATGCTCACCCGCGCGATCAGCGATCCCTCCCGGGCAAAGATTTCAGCTTGTTTGCAGGCTTTGAGCAGCGCGTCCGTTGAAAGCACCGTCCTGGTTTCATGGCTGCGCGGGATGATTTGCTCGTAATCGGGGAAAGTGCCGTCAATAAGCTGGGAAGCTAATTCTGCGTTTTGCGACCGGAAGATTACCCGCCCACTTTGAGGGGGCATGAACATGGTTACGGTTTCTTTGCCATCAGTACTGATTCGGGCCAATTCGTTTAGTGCGCGTGCCGGGATAACAGCCTGAATTGGGTTGTTAACCGGTGATGAAAGCTCAGCCGAGCGCACAGAAAGGCGGAAGCCATCTGCAGATGCCATCGTCATCAGATTGTCTTCCACCGTGATTAATACCCCCGTCAAAATGGGGCGTGCCTCATCCGTGGACGCAGCAAAAGCCACTTGATGAATCATTTCTTTAAGATCAGCTACATTGAGTTGGATGCCCTCTTCCAGGTCTGGTGATGGCATGGGAGGAAATTCTTGAGCATCAATGCATTTGATATCTGTATTCGATGTGCCGCAGCGCACGTTCATCGTTTGCGTCCGCACATTAAGATCAATGTTGACATGATCGGATGGCAGCGTGTTGATCAGGTCTGTAAAGGTGCGCGCTGGGACGGTGGTTGACCCGTCTTCTTCAATTTTCGCCCCGATCCAGCAGGTGATGCCTAATTCAAGGTTGGTAGCCGAAAGCCGCAAACGACCCTCGTCAGTGGCGATTAGAATATTCCCTAAAACGGGGAGTGTGCTGCGCGGCGAAACTGCGCGCGCTACAATGCTCAAACCGTGAGCGAGATTCTCTTGCAGGACGGATACTTTCATGTAGACTTCTCCTCGAAATGGTGTGGTATCGAGTATACAACGACTGGCTTGAAAACACCAGGGAAACGCTTGATCACAGCGTAAAAATGTCCCCAAACTTGGTTGGAAAATCGGCCCTCTGGGAATTGCAGCCCAAAATGTTGGCCTTACTCATAGGTTTTATCGTAGCAAAATCCCTGACCAGGATTGTAGGCCAGTACACGAATTTTATAAGGTGAGTTTGCTTTAAAATAATTCCTTAAATTTTTTATAAAGTTCAGCTGTAGAAGGCTCAACCATCATACTGCCATCCGGAAAGATGATCGTTGGCACGCGGCGATTTCCGTTGTTCAACTTTTCAACATACGCGCGGCCTTCATCGTCTTTGTTTATATCTATCCAGGTATACGCGATCTTTTTTTTACGGAAAGCTTTTTTAGCACGATGGCAGTCAGGGCACCAAGATGTACCATACATGATGATTTCTTTAGAAGGCATATTATTCCCGTTTATCTTGGTTTGATGAAGCTGCTGTACATTTCGCACAGCAGCTTTAGATTTCATGTCCCGTTGTTTTTGAGTGGTTTCAGGTGAACAGGTTATTTACTGGTTAAACAGGGACAGCAGTGGCATGATCAGCATTGATATTACTATTAAAATACCAATGATGGCCATGATATTTTGCTGTGGGGTTTTTCGTCGTTTCTTCTGAGACATTTTTACTCCTTCTATTAATATTTATAAATTTACCCGTTTTTCAATGGCATTTTGGATCGTGTTTTCCAGATCATCAAGCATAATGGGCTTGAGGACAAAGCCATCAGCACCAGCGCTTATAGCTTGTTGGAATTGATCATCACCATTTTCCGATGCAAGCATGATTACGGGTATCGGATTCAAATTTTTACGTTTACGGACAAATTCTAACAGATCAATCCCCAATTCTTCCTGCGCATTTATATCCAGGATGATGATATCTGGACGCTCTCCAGCTAATAATGCTTGTGCGGTATCGTGCGCATTTGAGAATGATCGCATTTCATACTCAACAAGCTTTAACATTAATCGCGTGATCTGTATGATGTTCTTGTCTTTATCAATATACCAGGCGGTTTTCAACAATCTTCTCCGTTTTGTGACGATTATGCTTACGCCATATGAGTCTTGATCGCTTCTGCAAGATTAGCGTTCATTTTTGGAGCCGCAGCCAGTTCTTCTTTGGATGCGGTGCGGATCGCGTTAATCGAACCAAAGTGGCTTAATAAGGCTTTTCGACGGGCTGGCCCAATGCCAGGGACCATATCAAGCTGTGATGCCAACCCAATTTTTGTGCGCTGCTTGCGGTGTGCAGTAATAGCAAAGCGGTGGGCCTCATCCCGGATGCGCTGTACTAAGTATAACCCTTCTGATTTACGAGGCAAGAGTATCGAGCGGCTTTGATTGGGTATAAATAATTCTTCGCGTTCTTTGGCTAGGCCCGCAACTGGAACGATATCACTCAGCCCAAAGGAATCCAGCACTTTGATAGCCCGACTAAGCTGTCCCTTACCACCGTCAACGATCAGTAAATTGGGCAAGGTAGCGAATGAGCGGTCAGGTTTTTTGCCGGGGGAAGTATTCTCGGATTCTTGCGCGCTTTGCCAGCGTCGAAAGCGTCGTCTTAGCGCCTCTTCCATACTGGCAAAATCATCCGGGCCAATTACGGATCGGATATTGAAACGGCGGTAGTGTTTTTTGTTGGGAACACCTTGCTCAAAAACGACCATGCTGGCGACGATCGCAGTTCCTTGTGTGTTGGAAACATCGTAGCACTCGATTCGCTTTGGGGGATTCGGTAAACTGAGTGCTTCATGCAGCTCAGCGATGGCCTGTGTTTGACGGTGTTTGTTGGATTCCCATTGTGTTTGCAGCGATGATAATGTGTCCGCCGCGTTCTCGGCGGCCATTTTTACCAAAGCGCGTTTTTGTCCTCGCCGCGGAATGTACATCTTCACTTTTTTGCCATCCCGCCGGGTGTTGAGCCATTCTTCAATGATCTTGGTTTCTTCTACTTCATGTGGCAGCATCACTTGTGACGGCACGCTGGGAGCTTGATCGTAAAACTGTTTAATAAACGCCGCCAGCACATTGGCATCTGGTGTATCGTCAGTCCCTTCCATTAAAAAATACTCACGCCCGATCATCTTGCCGCCGCGAATGAAGAATACTTGCATACAGGCTTCGCGTTTTGAACGTGCCATCGCAATAACATCCGAATCGACATAGTCAGACGGGAAGACCACTTTTTGGCGTTCAATCACCGTGCGAATAGCTTTCAATTGATCACGGATTACCCCTGCTTGTTCATATTTGAGCTCTGAAGAAGCTTTCTGCATATCCTGTTCTAGACGCTTGATAATACTTTCGGTACGGCCGTTAATAAAAGCTTCCAGGTCCTTTAGCATGGCGCGGTAGGCCTCTTGATTGATCGCACCGATACAAGGTCCAGAACATAGTTTGATGTCGTAGTATAAACAAGCCCGTGTATCTTCTCCTGTGATCTCTCGGTCGCAAGTTAAATATGGGAAAATGCGTCGGATGACATCTAGCGTTTGGTGAACAGCCCATACGCTGGTGTACGGTCCAAAATAACGTGAACCATCATCAAGCATATACCGCGTTACGGTTACTTTCGGATAAGGATCAGCCCAGCTAATTTTAATATAGGGGTAGCGTTTATCATCTTTAAGCCGCACATTGTAGCGTGGTTTATGCCGCTTGATCAGGTTCATTTCCAGGATTAAAGCTTCTAATTCCGAACCTACCACGATCCATTCTACATCACGAATATGGCTTACAAGCTGGCGCGTTCGGGGATGCTCCTGAGCACCAGCATGGAAATAAGAGCGCACACGGCTGCGTAAATTGACCGCTTTGCCAACGTAAATGATCTGCCCCCCTTGATCTTTCATCAAGTAGCAGCCCGTTTTAGCTGGTAGTGTATCTAGAACTCCTTGAAGATATTCTGTGACTTTCATCGCGGGCTGATTTTATCATAATGAAGACTGAGAACATCCTCTGGAGGGTGCTATAATTCGGCACAAATTGATAAAGCAATATTTATCTTATCTATTTAAATGCTGTTCTCCAGATAAACGAGGATATTGTTCATAAGGCCCTGACTTGGGCACAAAACTGGCAACTTAAGAATTGCCTATTCAAAGGATTCTGGCAATCCCTTTTAATTGGATAAAAGAATTCTGGCTTCTTTAAAAAGAGCGTATACTTTCCCGGGGTAGGGAAACAGCAATTGATTACCGCTAGCAAAATGAAAAAAATGCCTGGCTTTGATTACTTCCGACAAAAAAGATTATCGATTTCCATCGGGATAATAGTTTTCCTGATGGCATCTTGCACCCGTTCTATTGCGCCCGAGAACGAGTTTTGGGCCGGGCTTCCTGCTCCAATGACGCGTGAAACCGTCGTTGTTGATGGCCCTGCAGTGGATCCAATTAATACCCCGCGTTCAGCTGACGATCCGGTCTTGTCGCCAACTCCGGATCAGCCCCATGATATCCCGGGGCTGCGTGAGGACGCCGAAGAATATATTGTCCAACCGGGGGATAATTTGGGGCATATCGCGCAGCAATTCAATATTCACATCGATAAGATCGCTGAAGCCAACGATATCATTAACGTTAATATCTTGGAAGTTGGGCAGGTATTAACCATTCCTGTTCCTGATTCCATCATTAGAGGACCGAGTTTCAAGATGATTCCCGATTCGGAATTGGTCGCTGGACCTATATCAGCTCATTTTGATGCTCGTAATTTTGTTGATCAGCAAAATGGATACCTCGTTAGCTATACCGAGGAAATTGATGGTAACCAATTTTCTGGCTTGCAGATTTTGCAGCGCGTTTCAGAAGAATATTCCGTTAACCAACGTTTGTTATTGGCGCTGCTCGAATATCAAAGCAGTTGGGTAACGAATTCAAACCCCCGCACATCTTCACTGCAGTACCCGCTTGGTTGGCAAGATCCTGCCAGGAATGGACTCTATCGCCAATTAGCCTGGGCAGCCAATCAACTTAATCGCGGTTACTATCTCTGGCGGGTTAATGGTATTGGCAGCTGGGTTTTAGCGGATGGCGTCATTGTGCCCATTAACAATACGATCAATGCAGGTACCGCAGGGCTGCAGTACTTTTTCTCTCAGATCTATGGTCAAGAAATTTGGCAGCGCACCGTCGAGGCTGATGGATTTTTTGAGGCTTATCAGCAGCTTTTTGGCTATCCCTTTGATTATACATATGAGCCCTTGCTGCCCCCAGATTTATCACAACCTACCATGCAGCTGCCATTTGAGTCGGACGCTGCCTGGGCATTTACCGGCGGACCGCATGGGGGCTGGGGAGACGGCTCGGCTTGGGCCGCACTGGATTTTGCTCCCCATTTGGAGCCCCTGGGTTGTGTGCCTAGTGATTCGTGGGTTGTTGCAGTTGCCGATGGCGAAATTGTGCGGTCTTCGGATGGTGCCGTTTTGCAAGACTTAGATGGAGATGGTTTGCTCCAAACAGGCTGGGTTGTGCTTTATATGCATATTGAAAGCCGTGATCGGGTTAGTGTCGGGGACTATTTGCAAGCTGGCCAGCGTATCGGTCACCCGTCCTGCGAAGGTGGAATTTCGACGGGAACACATCTGCACTTGGCAAGACGTTATAATGGAGAATGGATTCCCGCAGACCAAGATCTGGCTTTCAACCTGGATGGCTGGGTTAGTTCAGGTACCGGACTGGAATATGATGGTTTTCTCACGCTTGGTGGCCGGGTTATTGAGGCAGAAAATAAACCATCCCTGGAAAATATGGTTCAACGATAGGTTTTAAGTATTTTGAAATCGATACACGATTTTATTCCTGATAAATGGAGTTACCAAACACGGCGTTTACTTGTCTTGTTTTTGTTGTTGCTGTCTTCTAGTTGCAACTTGCCAAATCAAGATGCCCCGGTCTTTATTGCACCTTCAGGCCTGCAATCGTTGAGTATTAACACAACTGCGGATGTTGTGGATGTGCCGCCTACGGATGTGCCTGAAACCGCGACACCAACTTCAGTTCAGGTCAGTACTTCTTTGTCGACCCCAACGCCTCCTGTTTACCCCACAATTACTGTTGAAGCAACTGCTACACCGCGGCCTGTTAACGATGGGCCGCTGCTTTACTATGCCCAGGCTGGCGACACTTTAGATGCGCTTGCGATGCGCTTTGGTGTTGATGTTGATCAAATTCAATCTTCGGAAACGATTCCCGAGCGTGGGTTTATTAATCCCAACCACTTGATTCTGATTCCACAGCAATTTACCAATACAACCAATTCAACCCATTTGCTGCCCGACAGCGAGTTGGTCAATTCGCTTTCCTCTGTAGGATTTGATTCGAGTGCTTTTACTGCCCAGGCTGGTGGTTATCTAAAACATTACCATGAATATTTTGGAATTTCAGGCGAGTCTTATGGGGGTCAAATTGTGGGCCTCATTGGCCTGGATAACTCAATTAACCCACGTTTGCTTTTAGCTTTATTGGAATACCAGAGCGGTTGGGTTTATGGTCAACCTGCATCCCTGGCTGCTGCTGATTACCCTTTGGGTAAGATCGAACTGACTCAGAAAGGGCTTGTGCACCAGCTTAAATGGGCTGTAAATCAATTGTCAGTTGGTTATTACGGTTGGCGTGAGGGTCGCTTGAATAAAATTGTGTTCTCAGATGGCGTTTCAGCTTATTTGGCTCCTGACCTTAACGCCGGCACGGCCGCGCTGCATTATTATTTTGCCCAGGTTTATGACAGTCAGCGCTGGCTTCAGGCGGTAGACCCGGATACCGGATTTATAGCACTTTATGAAGAAATGTTTGGCAATCCCTGGACTCGCGCCCGCGATATCGAGCCGCTTTTCCCTGCCGATCTCACCCAGACGGATCTGTCCCTACCCTTCTTGATCGGTCCAATTTGGAGTTATACGGGCGGCCCTCACGGTGCTTGGGAAAAAGATGGTTCTTGGGCGGCAATTGATTTCGCGCCTGCAAGTACCCAGAGCGGCTGTGTAGAATCGGATGCCTGGGTAACAGCCTCAGCTTCTGGCGTGGTTGTACGCTCCGAGCGTGGTATCGTTGTCCTCGATCTGGATGGTGATGGTCTCGAACAAACAGGTTGGGTGCTGATCTATTTGCATATCACGAAAAATGGGCGCGTGCCCGTAGGTGAAATTGTTGCTGCAGGGGACCTGATAGGCCACCCGTCATGCGAAGGTGGTTATGCTACCGGAACACATGTTCATATCGCCCGCAAGTATAATGGTGAGTGGATGGAAGCCGACGGACCGATCCCCTTTGTTCTCGAAGGTTGGCAGGTTCATGCTGGTCTGGCACCCTATAAAGGTACTTTGACCCGAGGGGATGACATTGTCACTGCCAATCAATTTGGCTCATATATAAGTAAAATCACCCGTGACCGAGCAGATGAATGATGGTTGTATTTGGGTTCGATTTGCTGCTTATTTTTGAATTTCAAAGATGATCATAGTGATTGGAGATAGAATACTTGCGATTTCAAACCAAAGGCTTAACACCTCACTTGATTCCGAAAATTTTGTTCCTCGGGATAATGATGATAGTTACGCTGGCTTTAAATGCTTGTTCCCCTGATATTCCCCCGGAATCTTACAGCACTTCTACGCCGACCATAGTTCAAACGCCCGTGCTTCCGACAGCCACACCGGTGACGGTCAAATCACCAACCCCTGTTTCGGATGCTGTAACTCCTGATTCCACATCGACGCCTGCACCTGTACCCACTGAACATCCCATAACCCAGTTTTTTCCAGATGCTGAATTGGTATATTCCCCCACCAGCATTGGTTTTGATACTGCAGAATATCTCCAGACAGTTGATGGCTACTTAAACTCTTATCGCCAGTATTTGATGATTACCGGCTGGACCAGCGCGGCAGATATTGTTTCACGAGTGGCCTGGGAAAATTCCATCAACCCGCGTTTGCTTCTGGCCTTGCTGGAGTATCAATCGGGTGCTGTGCTTGGACAGCCGCCTGACCCAGAAAATTATCTCAACGCGCTTGGCGCGGTAGATTATTATCGGTCGGATTTATACGGACAGCTTACCTGGGCTGTGCGAGCGCTCTCAAATGGATTTTATGGCTGGCGGGAAGGCACGCTCACTGAAATCTCATTTTCAGATGGTACGATATTCCGCCCTCTACCAGAGTCAAATGCCGGCTCAGTGGCGCTGCAATATTACTTTGCTCAATTTGATGACCACGCCCTCTGGGAACGGTCCCTTGATCCCAATCAAGGATTTTTTACACAATATGCTTCCATGTTTCCGGGAGCTTGGCAGCACGCGCAGACAGTTGAGCCCCTTATCCCGGATGATTTACGACAGCCCTCCTTAAATCTGCCTTTTGAGGTTGGCAAAACTTGGGCATTAACCGGAGGCCCACACCCTGCCTTTGAGGGCAATGGCCCGTTTGCTGCATTAGATTTTGCACCCTCTATGAATGAGAGTGGTTGTGTACCATCCAATGCCTGGGCTGTGGCAATGGCCGATGGTTTGGTGGTGCGTTCTGATCAGGGTGTCGTGATTCAAGATTTGGATGGCGATGGTTATCAACAGACCGGTTGGGTGCTGATGTACGTCCATCTTGCCGAACAAGACCTCGTATCTGAAGGGACTTTTCTGAGTTCGGGCCAGAAAATTGGGCATCCATCTTGTGATGGTGGGCGTGCTACCGGTACACATTTGCATGTTGCCCGTAAATATAATGGCGTTTGGATCACCGCAGATAGTGCTGTTCCTTTTGTGCTGGATGGTTGGATCGCTCATGCAGGTGCCAAATCTTATCTGGGTAAGCTGACTCGCGGCGATGAAGTTGTTACCGCCCATCAATTTGGTTCGTTTATTTCGAAAATAACACGTGATGAGTAATAGTATTTTCATTAAACTTGGTGCTTTGATCAAAGAATTCGTTGGATTCCGATCAAACGCATACCTGTTAATATCTTTGGTATTTGTGCCGATCTTCTTTCTCAGTGGTTGTCAACCCCAAACGGCAGCCACCACCCCCACCGTGGAGAGCCTGTCCCCCGATCAAGTTCCTGAGCAAACGGTCAGCACGCCTATACCCCCGCGTCCACAATATGAACCCGGAGAGTTAGTTTCATATACCGTGCAAACCGGGGACACTGTGCCAGTTTTAGCAATTCACTTCAATACTTCAATAGAAGAAATTTTGGCGGCCAACCCGATCATCCCCGCTGACGCCACCACATTGCCGCCGGGGCTGCCAATGGAAATACCGGTTTACTACTTGCCGTTTTGGGGTACCCGATTTCAAATAATCCCTGATAGTTTGTTTATCAACGGTCCCGCTCAGATGGATTTTGACACCTCCACTTTTGTGGATATGCATGCTGGCTGGCTTCGTGATTATCGTGAATATGCTGCTGGAGAAAATCGTACTGGTGCTCAAATTGTTGATTATGTGGCTGGCAAGTTCAGCGTTAGTCCGCGGCTTCTGTTAGCGCTGTTGGAATATCAGACCGGCGCACTTAGTCAGTCTAATATTCCCCCTGGTGTCAATCAAACTTATCCCCTGGGTTATCAAAATCGTGGTTATCGTCAACTATATTTACAGTTAGCCTGGGCTGCTAATGCGCTTAATGATGGTTACTACGGTTGGCGTACGGGTAGGTTGACCATGATCTCGCATACCGACGATGTCTTAGAGCGTCCCGATCCTTGGCAGAATGCAGCTAGTGTTGCACTGCAGGATTATTTTGCCTATTTATATTCTTTGGATGAGTATGCATATGCTGTTGGGGCGGACGGTTTTGCGCGTGTTTATAACGACTTGTTCGGCGATCCCTGGCTCGATGTGCAGGATCATATTGACGGAAGTTTGCAGCAGCCGGAGATGCGCCTGCCTTTTGAAGTTGGCAAAACATGGGCCTACACAGGTGGCCCGCATACGGCTTGGGGAACGGGAAACCCATGGGCCGCGATTGATTTTGCACCTCCTTCTGTTAGCCAGGGTTGTGGTTCCTCTTCAGAGTGGAACACGGCTGTTGCCGATGGCATTGTGGCGCGGTCGGAGACAGGCATTATTGAACTTGATCTTGATGGAGATGGGGATGTGCGCACCGGCTGGGTGGTGTTTTATCTGCACTTAGCAACCCGTGATCGGGTTCCAGTGGGAACGCTGCTCAAGGCGGGAGATCCTGTTGGACATCCATCTTGTGAGGGTGGGACCAG
>JBDLJO010000033.1:0-16871 GCA_039714275.1 Chloroflexota bacterium
TGATGCCGCATACTTTCCACGGCACTTTGCTGCAATCGCCGGATGAGGCTCCTGATTTCACCTTGAAAGCCAGCAATAATCAAGATGTGAGTCTATCTGATTTTCGAGGCAAAGTAGTTATGCTTTATTTTGGCTACTCATTTTGTCCCGATGTTTGCCCAGCAACACTAGCCGAAGTTGCTACAGCTATGGATTTGTTGGGAAAAAATGCCGAAAAAGTGCAGTTTATCATGATTTCAGTGGACCCTGGACGAGACACACCTGAAAAAATGGCAGAATATGTGGCCCATTTCCACCCTGATCTACTTGGTGTAACAGGTGATCCAGATACAATTGCTAAAATTACAACTCTCTATGGTGTTTTCTTCGAAAAACATGAAGGCACAGAGGCCACTGGATACTTAGTTGACCATACTGCAACAATTACGGTAATTGATCAAGATGGTCACGTAAAATTGATATTTCCCTTTGGCATGGCCGGTGAAGATATTGCCGAAGATATCAGTTATCTCATCAAGCGCTGAGAAATTTGTTATCCCATTCAGCATTTTCATTGATCATAAAATAATTCATTAAATTCAATCTATTTGAAAGGAAATAAAAATGACAAAGAAAACCTGGTTGCTCTCACTCAGTTTTGTAATTTTACTCAGCCTACTTCTAGCAGCTTGCCAACCCACTCCTGAAGGACCGGCGATTTCGATTGAAGGTATATGGGGGCGACCATCACCAAAAGTAGCCACAGCAGGCGCATTCTACATGGTGATAAAAAATAAGGGGAATGAGACAGACTCACTTATGAATGCATCTTCATCAGCATGTGGGGTTGTTGAACTACACGAATCCTACAAAACTGAAGAAGGGATGATGGGTATGCGCCCAGTAGAAGGTGGTTTGATTGAAATCCCCGCGGATAG
Organism: Chloroflexota bacterium; assembly: GCA_039714275.1. GTDB lineage: Bacteria > Chloroflexota > Anaerolineae > Anaerolineales > UBA11858 > JBDLJO01. The sequence continues at coordinate 918 of JBDLJO010000033.1, forward strand.
TGAAGTCGAATTAAAGATTGGTGGGCTGCACATTATGTGTATAGATAAGTTGGTTGATTTTGAAACCGGCGCTGTCCTTCCGTTAACCGTAGAATTCGTAAAATCTGGCAGCATAGATTTGGATGTAGAAATTCGAGAACCATAGAAGTTAGCGTTTTCTCTCCTCATTGAAGCGGCACTCCCCATCTAAAGGCGGTGTGCCGCTTCGTAATTTAATCCAAAAAGATGATTTTTTTATTATTCAAAACCCCAATATCATCCATTTGGATGAAAAAATCCTTTTAAAAACGCATCTTTCGGTTGAAGACAGCCCAGGATGGATTTGCTAAACTATAACTACCATGAAAACGCGCGTTTTATTTGTTGGGGAAGGCCTTTTTCAAGAAGGCTTAACACGTATTCTTGCTGGTCAATCTACCTTAGAAATTATCTCTGGAGTAGGTTCCTGGCAAGAAGCGCAAACGCGTATGGCAATAGATCAACCTGAAATCATTATTGTTGATCATGATAATGCACAACTACGAGAAGCCGATTTAGCACCACTTTTAGATTCTGGGGTGGAGAACCTAAAAGTAATTTATCTAACATTGGCTGAAAACAAAATGATCATTCATAATCGCCAAGAAATCATCAACGCAACACCAGCCGACCTGCTGCAGATATTTGAAGGATTTTCATTCTAAAACAACTGCGTATGAAGATAAAAAAGATCTTGCTTTACAGTCTTTACAGCATTCCTCTATTACTAGTAGCGGCTGCTTTAGCGTTTAAGATCTTTCAACCGGTACAAGTTGTACCCCGTATCCGCCTCGCTCCTGGGTATTCAATGATCACTCAAGATGGCGAAATCGTTACCAATGAGGATATGCGCGGGAAATTTGTACTCTACGCCTTCAACCATACTCGGTGTCCAGAACCTTGCGGCAATATCAATCTGACCATGCAAGAAATCCAAAACCGTCTTGATGAAATAGATCTGGGCGGTATAGATATGAAATTCATTACGATTTCTTTTGATCCAGCTTACGATACTCCCAATGTACTCAAAGCTTATGCTGATTCATTGGAAGCCGATACCCATCAGTGGCTGTTTATAACTGAACCAGATCAGACGCTGTTGAAATACACGATCGGTGGTGGGTTCAAAACATACTATGAAGAAAAAGATGACGGCAGTTTTGCCTTTGATCCCCGCTTTGTCCTGGTAGATGGCTGGGGCATTATTCGTGGGGAGTACCGCTACCGTACAATTGCGCCAGATGCAGATCGAATTCTGCGTCACATTGGTGTGCTATCAGATGAAGTGAAAAAGAGCACTGGAACTGCCACCTTGGCATATGAGGCGGCGCACTACTTTTTATGCTATACCCCGTAAGGATTGATCTATGAATGCAGCATTATCTCGATTTACTAAATATGCCTGGACGGTGTTATTCTACAATATCGCGGTTGTTATATGGGGCGGCTATGTTCGAGCGACGGGCTCTGGAGCCGGATGCGGCAGTCATTGGCCACTTTGTAATGGTGAGATTATTCCACGTCCAAAAATGGTTGAAACAGTCGTAGAATTTTCCCATCGCTTAAGCAGCGGGTTCGCTTTTTTGCTGGTTGTTGGGTTGATCGTCTGGGCTTTCCGCATATATCCCAAAGGTGATCCGGTCAGAAAGGCAGCCGGGTTTGCGATGGGATTCATGATTTCAGAATCGCTGGTAGGCGCCAGTTTGGTTATTTTTGAGTGGGTTGCTGGCAACATATCGGCTGCACGTGTTGTGGTAATGGGAGTCCATTTGCTAAATACGTTCATCCTTTTAGCTGCTATTGGGTTGACAGCCTGGTGGTCAGGGGGAGGAAAAACGATAGATGAGCAACCTCATCCCCAGTATAAATGGATACTTTATATTGCCCTGGCAGCTGTAATGGTCATGAGCATGGCTGGCGCAGTAACTGCACTTGGCGATACTCTTTTCCCCGTTGAATCGCTAGCCGAAGGCCTTGAACAAGATTTCTCATCGCAATCACATTATTTAATCCGTTTACGTGTCTGGCATCCGATCATCGCCACCCTTGTGGGTGCTTATGTTTTCTTTGCTTCACGATGGATTTATCTCAAGCATCAAGAAAACACCCTCGTAAAAAAGCTCTTCTTTTTCGTCAATGGTCTATTTCTGCTGCAACTTAGCGCAGGATTGTTAAATTTGGTATTGCTAGTTCCAGTATGGATGCAATTGGTCCACCTAGGGATAGCCAGTATGGTTTGGTTGGCTTTAGTGCTATTTTCAGCGACCGCCTTAGCATTACCCCAAAAAATGATAGCCCCGTCCAATTAAATCCATCATAGAGGTAAATTCATGAGCAATTTCTCTCCGGATGCTAATCTTGATATTTTTTCCGCTAATAATATACACAGCCTGCGAACAGCACTATCCTCGTTGTTAAAAACAATCGCCCAACTCTTCAAACTACGGATTGTTTTCCTGCTCTTGCTGTCCGCTTTTGGCGGTGCGATTTTAGGGGCGGGAGGTTGGCCGGATGGAGGCAGCTTATTCTTACTTCTGGTCAGCGGCTTTTTATCGGCAAGCGGCGCATCGGCAATCAATCAATACCTTGAACGCGAAATTGATAAGCGGATGGAGCGCACAAAAAAACGACCCTTGCCCGCAGGTCTGATCCACCGCCCAACCTGGATAGTTTTCGTTGGCGTGTCAATGGTAGTTACCGCCGTCGGTCTAGCGTGGCTGTATAACCCTACCCTTGCTATCACAACTGGGTTAGGGGCATTTGTTTACGTGGGTATTTACACGTTATGGCTAAAACCTCGTACGATTGTAAATATCGTGATAGGTGGTGCGGCTGGATGCTTGGCAGTGCTCAGTGGAGGAGCAGCGGTCGGCGAATGGGCTGAACCAGGAGTTGTCACCCTGGCGCTGCTCGTTTTCTTATGGACACCAGCTCATTTCTGGAGCCTGGCGATTGCCTATCGAGATGATTATGCATCAGCATCTTTTCCTATGCTGCCGGCAGTTGTGCCTCAAAAACAGGCTGCTGGATGGGTTATGCTTCACATTTTGGCTACCGTGTTTGCTGCTTTAGTGCTGGGCGTGCACCCATCTTTGGGTATGTGGTATCTGGTTCCCATTGGAATTGCATCTTTCCGAATCATTCAGCTCTCAGTTCAGTTATTAATAGCCCAAGATCGTAAAAGAGCAATGGCTGTTTTTCATATGTCAAATGCCTACCTTGGACTTGTACTTCTCTTCATAACGCTTAACAGCATTGTCAATTAATTAAGGAGGTGCCATTCGATATAACATTATTTAAATCATTTTTTCTAGCATGGATACTCAGTACCTTTGAAAAAAAACACACACTTTACTTTAAATAATGCCAATACCTTAATGATCCTCAGCGCAGGTGTACTTATTGGTCTTTTGGCAGTCCTGACATCTTTTTGGGTAGGACGAACCTGGAAAAATCACCAAATCCTCAATCAGGATATCAACCACCTCCCCAGCCCGGCGGTTGATTTTTCCCTGAAAGCCGCTTCTGGCGAAGCACACAGCATCCGGGCACTGTATGGAAAAATTATATTGCTTAGTTTTGGAGCTACTACTTGCAATCAACCTTGTGATGACATGTTAAGCAAACTGGCGAGTGCTCGGACTGATCTTGGTGCCGATAAAGACCACGTTCAAGTAATCATCCTGGCACTAGATTCTGAACAAGACTCACCAGCAGCTCTGACAGCGTATGTGCAAAAGTTTGATCCCAGTTTTTTAGCGCTTTCAGGTTCAAAAAATGATCTAAACGATATTGCTCGCAGCTATGATGTCATCTATTCAACAGTGAAAGATTACCAACCTGCAGCAATGTTAATTGATCCACAAGGTCAATGGCAAGAAGTGTACACATCGGAAACAAACATAAAAGAGATCACAACCGATATGCAGCAATATCTGAGTTATCACTAGGAAAACCATTTCTACATCTGAGGAGAAAATTATGACCAATCAAAACGAAGAATTTAAACCTAAAGGGACTTTGCTCATTCTGGCAATATTTGTGGTGACATTGATCCTACTTTGGGGTTCAGTTTATATGATCTTGCTATCTCGAGGAGTAACCCTATGACCGAGAAATTATCCATGCACATTGATGCGTACGAAAAGAATTGGATTCGAGCCAGCATTGTATTGCTGATTGTCTTTGTGATAGCAATCAGCGTTGCAGGGTTTTCCTTTGGAATTCAGGTACCAACCGTTGAACAACGAGTTGATCCCAACACTATAGCCACCGATCCGAACAGCCCGTGGTCTGAGCCTGGACTGCGCGAGCTTTCTCCCGGCGAATATGAAGCCTATATTCTTGCCCAAACCTGGCAATTCTTACCAAACAAGATGACGGTTCCTGTCGGGTCCAAAGTAACTTTTTATATCACCAGCAAGGACGTGCAGCACGGATTTAAGCTGCAAGACACCAACTTGAATGTGCAAGTCGTCCCTGGACAAGTATCGAAATTAGCAGTGACATTCGATGAACCTGGCGATTACTTCTATATTTGTACTGAGTATTGCGGCGCGGCACATGCCGTTATGTTCGGCACCCTGCATGTTGAACCGTAAGCATTGTACAAACCTAAAGGAGTCTCTATGTATACAAACTATCAATTAACTGCTTCCGAAAAGAAATTTATCGGCTGGCATGTATTTTTTGCTGCTGCAGCACTCAGCATTGGCGGCTTATTTGGTCCACTGCAAGCATGGGAACATGCCGGATTGGATTTATATCCGTACTTAGAACCGATTTTCAAGTCCTACTATCAAGGGCTAACCCTGCATGGCGTGCTTAATGCCCTGGTATGGACAACTTTTTTCATCACAGGCTTTTTGACTCTAACTACGATCCATGGGCTTCAGCGCCCACTTAGATACCCTAAATTAAATGCAACCGGTTTTTGGATGATGGTTGTAGGCCTGGTTGTTACTGCTGTTCCAACCCTGATGGATGAGGCATCAGTACTTTATACGTTCTATCCCCCAATGAAGGCACATTGGGCCTTCTACCTGGGCTTAACTTTGGTCGTGGTAGGCAGTTGGGTCGAGGGGTGGGGATTCTTTACCACCTTTTCCGCCTGGCGCAAAGATAACCCGGATACACGCAGTCCTTTCATCGCATTTGGTGGATTGATCACCATGGCGATGTGGCAAATCGCTACTCTGGGCGTTGCAGTTGAAATTTTGACTATGCTCTTACCCTGGTCATTAGGCTTGATTGAAGGCACAGATCCACAGTTGGCGCGTACCTACTTCTGGTTCACAGGCCATCCATTGGTTTATTTCTGGCTGCTGCCGGCTTACATCTCTTGGTATGCTATGCTGCCCAAACAGGCTGGCGGAAAAATGTTCAGCGATTCGCTGGCTCGTTTAGCCATGTGGCTCTTCCTACTGCTTTCCGTGCCTCTCGGATTCCACCATCAATATGTGGACCCTGGCGTACCCGCTGGCTGGAAATTCCTGCATGCGCTGCTGACTTACTCAGTATTCATTCCATCGATGATGACTGCTTTCACGGTTATCGCATCATTGGAAGTTGCTGGGCGCGCTCGCGGCGGAAAAGGTATATTAGGATGGTTAAAGTCTTTGCCTTGGAATGATGCATCAGTTGTATCGCAACTTCTCGCTGGTATTCTCTTTTTCTTCGGCGGCATCGGAGGCTTGACCAATGCTTCCTATAACATCAACCTGGTTATTCATAATACAGCATGGGTACCAGGTCACTTCCATCTGACGGTGGCATCTGCAGTAACTCTTACCTTTATGGGAATCTCTTATTGGTTGGTTCCGTACCTGACGGGCAAGAAACTTTACAGCCCGAAAGGTGCACTCGTCCAAGTATGGACCTGGTTTGTAGGTATGTTGATTTTCTCGAACGCAATGCACGTGGTCGGCTTATTAGGCGCTCCCCGACGCACACCACTGGGTTTGGCCCCTTATATTCCAGAAGAGTGGAGTGGTCACCTGCTGCGAGTTGGTATCGGCGGCACGATCATGTTCATCGGCCTTTATCATTATCTTTATATCATCGCCAAGACCGCCTGGTCAAAGAAGGCGGAAAAAGTTAATGTCGAAATTCCAGTTGCCGAATCCATTCATGATCCGCAAGATACACCCTTGTGGCTGGATCGTTGGGTTCCCTGGTTAATAGGAACTGTAGCTTTGTTGATTATTGCATACGGTCCTCAGCTTATCGATCAAATATCCAATATCGCGCTTACCTCCCCAGGTTTCCGGGTCTGGTAAGTAAATCATAACTAAACCCCAAGGGCTGGTTTCATACCAACGAGATCGTCCTTGGGGTTTTATGCTGTAAAGAAAGTAACAACGACACAATGTCAGAAACCAAAGATCCAAGTAAAAAATCTCACTTGTGGGATGCAGTCAACCCCAGTGTTGATTGGGATAAACGACAGAACACGGTTGTGCGGAAATTTCTTAATGTGCTTGAAAAGATTACATTAGCACTGGAAAGTCCCGTAAACGTATTTGTTCGGGATTCAAGATTTAATCCCCTTTACCACACAGGCACTATTTCTGTTACGCTGTTAATGATTGTTCTTTTTACTGGGCTTTATCTGACCATGTTTTATCAATTTGGGTTTGATGCTTCTTATCAGGCGATTGCCAATCTAGAAAGCAATTACTTTAATCGTTGGATGCGTGCGGTGCACAGATATGCATCGGATGCGGCGATGATTACAACATTGCTGCATGGTTGGCGAACGCTGTTTCAAGATCGTTTTCGCGGTGCACGCTGGCTGGCCTGGGTTTCCGGTGTGGTTATCACCGTAATGCTTTGGGCTATCGGTGTGACCGGCTATTGGATGCTTTGGGACCAACAAGCGCAAGTCATCACACAAAGCTTTGTTGTAATGATAAAAAATTCAACAGCCGGAATTTCCTTTTTGTTAAATTTTTTAGTTGGCGAAGATGCAGGAACAGGGTGGATTTTCATGTTGATTCTATTTGTGATCCATCTGCTTTTATCCTTAATTCTAGGTTTGGGATTTTGGTATTTTCACGTCAAACGCCTGAATCGTCCTAAGATATTGCCACCTTCATTTTGGACCTGGAGCATTACCGGGATAATCTTGCTATTTTCTCTGATCATTCCCGTTGAGCTTCAACCACAGTATTCGCCTGAACAACTACCCCAGAACATTAGCATTGATCCTTTTTATCTGCTTTATTTGCCTGCCGCGTTGAAATTATCACCAGCGGTTTTCTGGTGGAGTATTGCTGCAATCATTGGCATCATCACAGCAATACCATGGCTTTTAGCTCGCAAATCTATTGCTCCCATCCAAGTTAACACAGGACGCTGTACCGGCTGTACATTATGTGAACAAGATTGCCCTTACACCGCAATCAAAATGCAATCCATTGGTGGTCAAAAACATCAAAAATTAATCGCAGAGATCAATCCTGATTTATGTGTGGCATGTGGTATTTGTATTGGCAGCTGCCCTGTATTCGCTCTGGCGCTTGGAGAAATGCCCCCCGAGCCGCTCTGGCAAGAAACCATCTCCCGAGCATCACAATCTATAAAACATCCCCAAAAAGTTGTCTTCACTTGTGAGCGCCATGCACAGCATAATCAGAATGGTAATGAGGATATCCAAATCGTTCCCCTGACTTGCGTGGGTATGCTGCACCCCAACTTGATTGAACAAACACTCGAAGCAGGCGCGGCCGAAGTACAGGTTATCGGATGCCCACCTGAAGATTGCAGCAACCGTGAAGGCAACCTATGGCTGCAGCAGCGAATTGATCGTCAACGTAAGCCAAAACTCAATCAAAAATTAACAAATGCCCCAATCAGTACAGATTGGGTTGCACCCAACAATTTTACAAGGGCAATAAACGCCAGCTCCCGTCAAGCAGGAGCAACGGCCTACCACCCTCCAATCTCGAAGAAAAAGTGGCGCACCTTTTTGCCAGCCATCATCCTGGTAGGCCTAATTACAGCGCTGCAAATTTGGGTGAGTGAGCAACAAATCTCAATAGCTCAAAACTCACAGGCCGGCATCGAACTATCTTTAGTGCATCATAGCGGTTATCCACTAGTTAATATCGAGAATAATCTGGAGCCTGAACCTGGCTTAACGCTCCCGACTACGCTGGTCATCGAGGTTGATGGTGAAATCATATTTGCTAAAGAATATCCGCTGCTCGAGAAAAACCAAACCAAAATCGTTGAAGTTTTTGAGCAAGTACCTATACCCAACGGGAAACATCATTTAAAACTAAGCCTATATGACCGTCCCAATCAGATTGAACCGCAAGTGCTCTTCGAAAAAACTCTCAACCTGGAATCTGGCCAGGTTCTAGCATTTAATTTCAGAGATGAGCAGATTTTCGGCGACCCTGATGCCGGAGAAAAACTATTTTACGAAACTTCTTTGGGTGTAAACGCTGGGTGCCGTATTTGTCATTCTCTGCAACCAGATGTTGTTTTAGTCGGACCATCTTTTGCCGGTGTGGCTACTCGAGCGGCTGAGCGTATCCCCGGTATGTCGGCAGAAGCATATCTACACCAATCGATTCACGAACCTGATGCGTATGTTGTTGATGGATTTACAAATGTACAAACTATGAACTTCGGTGACCAACTCAATGAGGATCAAATCAAAGATTTAATCGCCTTCTTGATGACATTGGAAGAATGAAATTGTTTATGCTAAAATACTACTAATGCTAGCCATTTTGTAGCATTTCTCTCATAACTTCAATCAAGTTTTCTACACAAAAAAGGAGCATTCCATGAAGAAACCAACCCTACTCATACTGGCAATATTAATCATCTCTGCAATGGCGCTTTCGGCTTGCGGTGGCGGCGGTGAAACAGCTGATGACCCTGCTGCGGCAGGAAAAGCGCTCTTTGCTGAAACCATTATTGGCACTCAAGCTGGCTGCTCCACCTGTCACTCACTTGAAGCTGATACCGTTATTGTTGGCCCATCCATGGCCGGCATAGGTTCCCGCAGCGATGCTGCTGCTCTCCGCGAATCAATTTTGGATCCCAATGCAGTTTTGGTTGATGGCTTCCCTGCTGACACCATGCCACCCGTTTGGAGTGATGAGCTCAGCGATGAGCAAGTTGATCAATTGGTTGCCTACTTGCTAACTTTAAAATAAAAGATCGGCCTTACCTGGTATGCAGTGGGCAGAAATCCCTGCATACCAGGATTTTTGCACAAAAATTCTTTAATAGAAAAGACAGTCGTTTTCACGACTGCCTAATATTTAGCACATTTCCATTTATCTTTTTATATTACTGATTGGGATAGGCTCTTTCGGTTCCTTCACCGTTATGACCATCCACCCACCGGCTTCCGTAGAGTTCGCCATTAACCGTGATGGTATATAGGGCAGTTCCCGTTGAAGACTCATCAATATCGGTAATGCTGTGCCATGTTACTTGGAGCATGTTGCCATCAACAATCCCTGTTCCTTCCTGGATGCTGCCAACGACAATCCACTGCATATCATAGTCATCCGATTTTTCGCCGGCCATGATAGTTAAATGACCACTATACTCCGTGCCTAACGGATCAAAACCATTTACTGCGTATGTCCCCACTAAGTCAGGGACACTGTCAACACCAGCGTCTGGCCCCATTGGCCCATTCTCATCCCGAGAACAAGCTGCCATGACCAGGCTTAATATTAATATCATCAAAAATGTAATTCTCTTCATAATGATTTTCTCCACATAAAGTTTTTTGAATCTTTATGATCAATCCAGTTTTCAAGTTTCTTATTGTAGCACTGATTGCGCTCAACAGGAGTAAGTTATGACCGAACAAAAATACAAGGTCTCTGTTCCCGATGTAGAGCACTGGCGCAAGATGGTTAAGTGTCAAGCTGCTTGCCCGGTAAATACTGACGCGCGTGCATATGTAACTGCAGCGGCTCGCGGTGACCTCGAATTAGGTTTTGAAATATCACATGATCCCAATCCGATGTCTACCGTCTGCGGACGAATCTGTGGTGCGCCATGCGAGGCAGCCTGCCGGCGCGGTGATTTGTATTATGGACAAAAACCCATATCTATTCGCCCGATCAAACGCGTACTAACTGAAAGGTTTGGGCCTGAAGCCGAACAACGCTTGCCGGGTCGCCAACTCATTTCTGAAGAGGCTGTTAAGGCCGAGAGAGGTGTTTTCTCTGCTAGCCCCAGCACAACAGCTGATTTGGACAACGCAGTTCCAGGCACAGGGACACAGGAACTCTATTCCCCTGTACGCTGGTCACGGAAAGAGTTAAAACGCATTGGTGGCCAACCAGGACGCAAGGTTGGCAAAATCGCCATCATAGGTGCCGGACCAGCCAGTTTAACGGCAGCACACGATATGGCGCTACTTGGTCACAAAATCACTATTTTTGAAGCCGGACCAAAAACAGGCGGCATGATGCGCTATGGTGTACCCATCTATCGCATTGACCAAGATGCCATGGATGCCGAGATCCAGGAAATTTTGGATATGGGCATTGACATCAAATTCAATACTTCGATTGGTGAAGATATCACCTTGGCCGATTTACGGAAAACATACGATACCGTTTTCTTGGGTGTTGGACTAATGAAAGGCCGCATGATTAATATAGAAGGTGCTGATCTGGATGGCACGATCACAGCGGTAGATTTGCTGCTTAATTACAATCTGGGCTATAAAGTCGAGCTTGGTAAAAAGGTATTGATTGTAGGGGGCGGCGACGTAGCGATGGATGCTGCCCGTACTGCACTGCGCCTGGGACAGGTTTCTGAAGACCTGCAGCAGGCCATGGAAGATACTGATGCCCGTTCCGAGGAAGAATCAGAAACGATTAGCACTGCCCTGGATGTGGCTCGAACTGCCTTGCGCTTAGGGGTTGCCGATGTCAAAATGATTGCGCTTGAAGATTGGCACGAGCTTCCTGCGCAAGATTTCGAGATTGAAGAGGCACTCGAAGAAGGTATTCATCTTTTCCCACGCAAAGGTCCGAACCGCATTTTAGGGGTCGACGGTAAAGTAACTGGTTTAGAAGTAATTGATGTTGAATCTGTCTTTGACCAAGACGGCCGCTTTGACCCAAAATTCATTCCCGGCAGTGAAAAAGTCTGGGATTGCGATACGGTGATTCTGGCCATTGGACAGCAAGCCGATTTGGGGGCACTGGGCGGGGCTGATGATATTGAAATCACACCACGCGGCCTGGTGAAAATCAACTTTGATAATGGACAAACCACAGCTCCCGAAGTTTTCGCCGGCGGCGACGTAGCATACGGGCCAAAATTGATTATTGATGCCGTGCGCCATGGCCACCTGGCATCTTTGGGTATGGATGAATATATCCAAGGTAAGAAATTGGATATTGAGGTCAAGACCACGTGGACCAATTTACCAAATCATGTGATGTTTGAAAATTGGATGAAACTTGAACGGCAAAAAGAGCCCACCTTGCCCATTGAACGCCGTACAGGTATATCGGTTGTCGAATTGGGTTTCAATGAGGCAGAGGCCGCCCAAGAAGGCAGTCGCTGTCTCGAGTGCAGCGTAAACACAATTTTTGATGGCAATTTGTGCATTTTATGCAATGGGTGTGTGGATGTCTGCCCATGGGATTGCTTGAAAATTGTCAATTTAAATTCGATTACCGGTGATGAAATTTTCGGCGATGTTGTCGAAGCACAGCTTGGAGCATCCGTGGAATCATTCAATATGGAAGAACAGCCTACTGCAGCTGCCATGCTGAAAGATGATGATGCCTGTACACGCTGTGCTCTCTGCGCCGATCGCTGCCCAACCAACGCGATCACGATGGAAGCCTTCCGTTTTGAGGAAGTGCTTGGCTATAAGGAATAAATAAAGAGGAGAAATCCATGCAAAAACTAAAAAGCTTTATCGTCAATTCACGAGTTTGGCGGTCCTTTTTCCGCCATGGGTGGCCAGATAACCCCCTAGATCGCTCACTGATCATGACCACAAATTTGTTCTTTCACTTGCACCCGGTTAAAGTTAATCGCAAGAGTCTGAAATGGAATTATTCCTTTGGTTTGGGGATCATGTCAGCAGTCGCATTCGGCGTGCTATCAATCACCGGCATTTTGTTGATGTTTTATTATGTCCCGACGGTTGAACGCGCGTACAGTTATATCGTTACACTACAAACGATGGTTCCCTTTGGCCAGCTGATGCGCAACATGCACAGATGGTCTGCACATCTCATGGTCTTGGTGGTGGTTTTCCATATGGCACGAGTATTTTATACCGGCGCTTATAAACCACCGCGGGAATTTAACTGGGTTGTCGGGGTCGTATTACTGCTGCTGACCCTTGGCGCCAGTTTCACTGGCTATTTGTTACCCTGGGATCAGCTGGCCTATTGGGCTATTACGGTCGGCACGAGTGTTGCCACGTACGAGCCTCTGATGGGATCAGTTATCAAAGCGACCTTATTGGGGGGCCCGGAGGTCGGACAGGAAGCGCTGACTCGATTCTACGCACTTCATATCATGATCATACCCGCTGCGATAGCTTTGTTAACATCCTTGCATATGTGGCGAGTACGTAAAGATGGTGGTCTTGCGGCGCAAGAAGCCCCAGATAATCTAGAGGAGAATTAGCCATGGCAGAAGAACGATACGATTCCTTTAGCAAAGATGCACGCAAAACCAAGACCTATTCTCTGGTAGAGTTGGTAAAAGCGCCAACAACCATGATTGATAAAGGCCCCGACAACACTGTTTTTGCTTTCCCAGTTGTAGCAATTTTAGAGCTAATCATAACCCTCGGGGTGATCGCCTTTTTGGTGGGTTTTTCCATAATGGTCAATGCACCTCTAGAAGAGGTTGCTAATCCCAATACAACTACCGATCCAGCTAAAGCTCCATGGTATTTAATGGGCTTGCAGGAAATGCTTGAACACGGTCACCCTACATTGATGGCAATCCTGATGCCTACAGCGATGGTGTTATTTGTCATGGCAATACCTTATATTGACAATATACGAACTGGAGCCGGTGTTTGGTTCACTTCAAAACGCGGCAAAAAGATCACCCGCAACACAGCCATTTACACCTTGATCATCATGCCGCTTTACATTTTTCTAGACTCAACCTTTCCAGTACGAGAACTTCTACGCGGCAAATTACCTGACTTTGTCTTACAGTCAGTCTTTCCGGCAATCATGATGGGAATTATCGTTCTACTGCCGGTTTGGCTGCTGCTGAGATCAAAGCCTTCAGCAAGAGAGATCATGCTTGTGCTTTTCACTGTATTATTTGTCAGTGCAACTGTTTTCACACTGACCGGCTTTCTCTTCCGCGGTCCTGGATTTGAACTCTATTTGCCCTGGGATATGCCTGGTGATTACAGCCCCTGGCACAACTTATAAGCCTACGCAGCGAGGACTAACATTATGAGTAAAGAAAAAGAAAAAAAATCCCTATCTCGCAGCCAATTCCTGGGCATCGCCTGGGGTGGCTCAGTATCATTAGTTATTGCTCAAATGGGCGTAGCCCTTTTAAGATTTATCGAGCCAGTTACCAGCGGTGGTTTTGGGGGCACAATTTACGCAGGCAAGATAGAAGAATTTACCATCAACAGCGTTAACCGCATTCTGGCCGGGAGATTTTATATTTCCCGCACAGAAAACGGTATTATCGCCTTATGGCAGAAATGCACCCACTTAGGCTGCTCCGTGCCCTGGGTTGAGGAAGAAGTACAATTCCACTGCCCCTGTCATGGTTCGCTTTTCAACGAAGTTGGCGATGTACTTGGTGGTCCTGCCCCAAGAGCATTAGATTTCTTCCCGGCTGAGGTTCGAAGCGAAGAAGTTTGGGTCGATACCAGTCTACCAACAGAGCGCAGCAAACACGATCCGTCTCACATAACCGGAGCATAAACGAGGCAGCTATGAAAACAAAAAAAGAAAACTATGACCGTTACCTCATCATTGGGCTGGTATTTACGCTGCTTATTTTAGCTGGATTTTCTGCTACCTGGTTGGGAGAAACATCTCGCCTAGAGCAAGCTGCTGAAAGTTTCTCTGACGAGCGTGTACACCGGGGACGCAAAGTATACAACGAGCAATGTTCTTCTTGCCATGGAACTCAAGGCGAAGGTGGCGTGGGCCCGGCGCTCAACGACCGCACCGTGCTTAAAAATACCCTCGATGCGATCTTCTTCTCCGTCATCCGCTCGGGTGTTCCCGGCACTGAAATGCCAGCCTGGAGCGTGGATTATGGCGGTCCGTTGACCGATGAGGATGTTCGCGATGCGGTAGCCTATATCCGAGCCTGGGAGCCCAACGCGCCTGAAATACTTCCAGAAGTATTTGAGCCTGACGCTGCCATTGGTGCACTGCTCTTTGAGAGTACATGCGCCATTTGTCATGGAGAAAATGGCATGGGTGGTATCAGCGATATGGATGGCAATGCGATTCCCGCGATTAACGACCCTCAGCGTTTGGGAGCACTGAATGATGATTGGTACCGCGGCACCATCCGCAATGGACGACCAGCCAAAGGCATGCCCACCTGGGGAACAGTATTATCTCCAAATCAAATTGAGCATGTTGTTGCACTAATAGATTCCTGGCGTGCAGGAAACGAAGTGGCGGCAGCATATTCAATTACCGACCTATTATCCTCTGCAGTCTTCTCGCTTCAAGAAAATGACCCCGAAAGTGCGCACTTGCACGTTATCCGTGCGCTATCCATCGCTGAGGCCAGCGGTGCTGAGGTCTTGGAAAACGCTAACGTGCAACTTGCATCCGACGACAACCAAGGTGCTCTGGCAACTTTATCAGCTTTGAAAGAGCAATGGCCAATTGGGAATTCAGCGGTTGGCGCTGATCTCTATGCTGAAAAATGCGAAGTTTGTCATGGTGCACAAGGCGAGGGTGGGATTGGAAATGCAATGCAGCCAAACCCTTACGTTCAAGAACACACTAATGCAGAGCTTGTGGACTTTATCTTGGAAGGACGCGTAGGCACGGCCATGGCTGGCTGGGAAGGTCGGATGGTTGAGCAAGAAATTGCAGACATTATTGCCTTCTTACGAACCTGGCAACCCTAATTCTATATCTTATCGAGGGGCTGAATAATCAATTTATTCCAGCCCCTCGATTTTTTCCCGACCAAAGGAGACAGAATATGGCCAAAGTAGCGGTTATCGGTGCAGGTTTCGCAGGGCATACCGCAGCCTTATATTTAGGGGATAAATTAGGCAAGAACCACGAAGTCACTATGATCAACAAATTTGAATATTTCCACTATATCCCATCATGGGTATGGGTGGGCATTGGTCGTATGCCATTGGAAAAGACGCGTTTCAAGTTGAAACCAGTTTACGACAAAATGAACGTCAACTTTGTTCACGGTAAAGCGACGGAACTGCACCCAGATGAACAATACGTCCTTGTCGAAAATCGGAATGGTAATGACGGGATATCACGAGTAGACTACGATTACCTGGTTATTGCAACAGGGCCACGTTTAGCCTTTGAGAACACCAAAGGATTGGGACCAGATCACGGTCACACCAATTCGATTTGCACCGGGCCGCATGCCGAATCATCAAGGGATAATTATCTCTCTGAAGTAGCACGCATGCAAAAGGGCGAAAAGCGCAAATTTGTGATCGGCACCGGTCATCCCGGTGCAACTTGTCAAGGAGCGGCTTTTGAATATATATCTAATATCCATAAAGATCTAATACGGCGGGGTGTGCGAGATAAAGCTGAATTACATTGGCTTTCCAACGAACAAGCCGTTGGGGATTTTGGGGTGCGCGGTGTTCACATCAAACAAGGCGGCAAGCCGGTATCAAGTGAAGATTTCATTAAAGCGGTTTTCAAAGAATATGATATCCACTCGCAAGTTCAAGCCGGTGTTCTTGAGGTAAACGAAAAT
>JBDLJO010000034.1:0-16244 GCA_039714275.1 Chloroflexota bacterium
ACCAATATCCATTTTTGCGCTACCTGTGATGGTGCTTTTTATAAAGATAAGAAAGTATTGGTAATTGGAGGCGGCAATAGTGGTTTTGAGGAAGGTATTTTTCTTACAAAATTTGCTGCCCAAGTGGATATTGTAGAATTTGAACCCCAAGTCAAAGCCAGTCAGGTATTACAAGATAAAGTGGATTCCCGTTCCAATATGAATGTAATTGTTAATCACGCCGTCAAGGAATTTCGCGGCAGTGATCACCTAGAATCAATTATTGTAGAAGATCGAGCTACTGGTGAAGAAAAAACCTGGCATTATGACGGTGTTTTTGTCTTTATTGGTCTAACACCAAACAGCAAACTGGTTGAAGACCAGCTGGAAACCAACTCTTACGGTTTTATTGAGACCGATTTGGGATTGATGTCAACATATCCAGGCATTTTTGCTGCTGGTGATGTGCGTGCTGGGTCAACCAAGCAGGCGGCATCATCTGCGGGGGAAGGTGCTACTGCTGCATTGAACATCCGAGAATATCTCAAAGCTGTAGGATAACATTTTGAGCATGGGGGAATTTCAGATTAATAATTGACACCATGTCTGGAAAATTCAGGCGTGGTGTTTTCTATAGGGTTCTCTTTTCATTTTCTAACCAAAACCTACCAAAAACTGTATATAGTTATTACTTGAAGGTAGTTAAACTTCAAGTATTGCTTAATAAAAATTGCTGAGAGGTATTTTATTTATGGCTGATATGACAAATCATGACAAAAGAGTTTATCCTGACTTCTACGAGAAATTCATCCCCATTGCTATTGGACTATTGGCTGTGCTCATTTTTGGTATGTTGGTTTTTACTGTGGTTGTAGCCGCCGGGATCATATAGTTCATTTAATATTTAAGAATCCCCTTACATCATTTCAGCTGCGGAATATTCTATAGAAACCTAAAAAGCTTAGGAGAAATTACAATGACCTTTGTGAATACATGGCTGCCCCTAATTTCTGCCATTGTTAGTTTTATTTTTGCTACTGTTGTTTTTACCCGGTATCTGGCTCGAAAACGCCCCCACTTATTGCTGTGGAGTATCGGCATGGTCTTTTACGGTATCGGTGGATTCTGTGAATGGTATTATGGATTTTTCGGTTGGAATGAATTAGTCTACCGCATGTGGTATCTGTTTGGCGCTATTCTAGTCGCGGCCTGGCTTGGCCAGGGAACAGTCTACTTACTGGCTAAGCGCAAATGGGCACATATTTTACTGGTCTTGTTGATTCTGGGTTCTGTCTATGGTGCTTTCAAAGTATTTTCAGCACAAATCGACCCCGGTTTGCTTACGGTCAGCACCCATACTGGCAGCGAATTGAGCGGTCACGCGATTACGACTCCAGGTGTGCGCTCCCTAACCCCCATTTTTAATCTTTACGGTACAGCAACTTTGGTTGGGGGCGCCATTTATTCCGCCTGGATCTTTTTCCGAAAACGGGTCCTGCTGCATCGTACGATTGGCAATATCCTTATTGCAATTGGCGCTTTAGCCCCTGCTTTTGGGGGAGCATTCAGTCGTATGGGAATTTCTGCAGCTTTATATATTGGAGAGCTGCTGGGTGCGGTATTGATGTTTATTGGATTTTTACGGGCTACGACTAAGATGAAAGGTCAATAAAGATCAGCCTGAGCCAGTGATGATCTTTATCAAAAATAGATTTCCCGATATTTGGGAAATCTATTTTTATTTAAGGTATTTGCCCCCAGCGAGGCTGCCAATCGGGGATTGTATTATTCGTTAAGCGGGTTTGGTTGCTGCCGTCGCTGTGCATGATATAAATTTCATTATTGCCGTCCCGATACGAAGTAAAGGTGATCCAACCTCCATTTGGAGACCAACTGGGACCTAGATTATCTCCTCCATGGGTGAGTTGAATCAATCCCGTCCCATCTGTATTAATCACAAAAATATTATGATCCCCTCTAGGTCCAGCATAAAAACAAAGCTGTTTCCCATCTGGTGAAAAACTGCTCCGGCCGCCCATATTTGGCAAGTCAGTTACTTGATCAATGTCCCTGCCGTCAGTATCCATGATGAACAACTGCCGTGTACCAACCCTGGAAGACGCGAAGGCAATCTTTGTGCCGTCCGGTGACCAGGTTGGATCAATATCATCCCCAATTGGAGATGTTAGTGGCCGTGGGTGACTGCCATCAATATCCATTATCCAAATTGCTTGGTGTCCATTGGTGTTGTTGGCGAATATAATGCTTTGTCTATCCGGGGAAATTTCTGGGGCAAAAAGACTGCCAATCCCTTTGGTAAGTTGTCGTAGATTATTCCCATCGCTGTCGATGGCATAAATTTCGAAATTGCCGGTCCGCCTTGATGAGAAGACAATTGTTTTCCCATCAGGCGATATAGAAGCATAAAAATCAGTTCCTTGCGCATAGGTTAATTGTTGGTGCTGAACGCCATCACTGCTGATCTTGCAGACTTGATCAAACCCTTCAATAAAACATGTAAAAACAATTTGGCCATTGAGTATTGATTGGGTTGGGGTTGATTTGGGAGTCGGTGTCGGGCTTGGTTTCGTTGGGGTGGAGGTGGCTTGAGTACTCAGGATTGCAGTTGGAGAAACTTGAAGATGAGAATTCCTCAGAGGGGATGTTTTCCAGGTCAACCAAAAACCAAGGACTATAAGACACAATCCTAGCAGGCCGCATCCTATGCCAAGCGCAATAAATCTGCTGATAATTTGATTACGCGTTGAATTCATAACGGAGTGTCTATAAATGAAAAATGATCCGTGACAAAAATTGTGATTAATTTATTTAATATATTTTTACGCTAACAAAATCGGTTCCGTGAAATATTTTTAGACCCACTAATATTTGTCCGGGAATTTGTCCCTTGTAATAATATTGTGGTTGGATAAAAAGGGCTGCCATAAAATTATCGAAACCGATGATTGCCCCGGTGAAGACCCTTCTCAAATTCAGGGAGCACGATTGTTGTGGTTATGTCGAATTACGGCCTCAAAGGGACAGGCAGGAATGCATTCCATACAGCCCCAACAACGACTCATATCGATAAAAGGTGCCTCATCACGATCAAAACGACGGAAAGCACTACCGCGGCAGGCCTCACTCGCCAAGCATTTTTTGCACACCTGGCATAGATTGTCGTCTACTTTGAACATTAGTGTCCGAGCTGTTCCCTGTGGCATATCCGTAATTACGATAACCCCGACTGACTGGTCATTATAAAGAGTGGCTTTTTATGGAAGTCTTTGTAGTACGGACGCAAACGTTCGGTATTATAGTATTGGCTGACGTCAATGCCTTTTTCGCCGCTGGATACCACCTCAAGCGGTACATTATCGTAACGTCCATTTTTGAGTGCTACTAAGCGACCGTGGACGTTATTCATTACCAAATCTAATGCTAAGTTACCATAAGCCATGGGGATGATTGAATCAATCGCGTCCGGTTCACCACCGCGTACCAAATAGCCTAATCTTTGGTGAATGAAATTGATGGGCCTTCCATGATTATATTTCACCGAGCGCGCTTTAAGTTCCTGGGCTACTAAAATGCCAATACCGCCTAGTTTTTTATGGCCGTATGCATCAGTAGATGAATCTTCAAAAACCATTTCTCTCCCTTCAAACATTGCGCCCTCAGAAACGAGCACCACTGAATAATTGCTGGGGCTTTTCTGACGATCTTCTACTAATAATTTTGTCAATAATTCAATATCAAATTTGTGCTCGGGAATTACACACCGGTTGGCAACCCCAGCCATAGTTGGCAGCATCGCTGTATACCCCGCATAACGGCCAAAAACTTCTAAAACTAATAATCTCTCGTGTGACCCCGCGGATGTGCGCAGCGCGCTGGTTAGTTGTATTGTTCGGGTAATGCAAGTACTGAATCCAATGCAGTACTCGGTGCCGGGCACATCATTATCCATGGTTTTAGGAATGCCAATAATATTTACACCAATTTCATTGAGTTCTGCAGCATAGCTGAGTGTATCATCGCCACCGATAGCAATTAAATGATCAATCCCTAAATATTCGAGATTTTTTAAAACTTCTGGTGTTAGATCATTGAATTCGTCCGAATATTGATTACGATATTGTTCAGGAACATTATCACGATGCACCCTGCTTGGTCGCGTACGGGAAGTGTGTAAAATTGTTCCCCCCGTTCTTCCTGATTTTGTTGTCATATCTGTGGTTAAGATTTGATAATTATTTGAATTATCAGCATTTTTTTCCCGGTCTATTTCAAGAAGGCCCGCCCATCCTCGACGCAACCCGATAACTTGATAGCCTTTCCGAAGGGCTCGAATTGTGATTGCGCGAATGGCTGGATTGAGACCCGGAACATCACCACCGCCAGTTAGGATTGCAATTATGCCTTTTTTCTTTTCAATGATTGCCATGACTTCTCCCTTTGTTTTATTGCTGCGCAAACAACATTGTGCATGCAGTTCAGCTCTCTGGGTAGCATGCTTGATTTGGTGAATTATACAATATCTTCCCATCGGGGGGTGATGGAATTGGATGAAAAACTGTGCAGTATTGGAGTAGGGGGGGCAATTACCTGCAAAACCTTCGCATTTTTATGTTTGTAAGACTTCGCCTGATTCTCCGTTGACCTGAGTTAATTTTCCGGTTTTGAGTTCTTCGATCGTAATTTGATCAATGCAAGGAATTTCAGCGATGATGCACCCAACGGCTGTTATCGTTTCGCACTCGGTGTTGATGATTGCGGCTGGAGCTGCTCCGTTATGTTTAAGCCGGTACAGCGTGTATGAGCCTACTGTTGAGCCTTTTCCGGTTGGAAAGATGAGCACCTTCCCTGCGATCGACTGCCCTTCTAATTGATGCCCTCGTTCCAGGACGATGCCGGTATCCGGATCTACGCCGCCAAAAAAAGATATGCCTTGTGTTGTTACCAAGGCTTCACCTTCAGCAATGCCCTGATAAATTGTCCTTCCCTTAAATTTCATGATGACCTGTTATTTTAAAGTGCAAACCTATTTATTCTTCAGCAAAAAGAATTACTACCGCTCGTTCAGTAGCTCGGCTTGCCACTGCTCAAAGAATGTTTCTAAAAATTGATGACGTTTTTCTGCCAAAGCACGCGCACTAGATGTGTAGATTCGCTGCTTAAGTTTGCTTAATTTATACAAAAATTCATGATACGGTGTGTGCGGCTCACCAGGTTCCTTTTCCCCAGTAGCCAAAAATTGCTCAGAAGGCTTGGTATTCAAATTTTGTTTGGCCTGAACTGCATATCCAATAGCCCGTACGGCTCCTATAGCGCCAATGGCATCCAACTTATCAGCATCGAATAAAATTTTGGCTTCCAGTGTTTGAGGCTGCTCAGAATCATCCCGGAACCGATGTGCCCGGATGCAGTGTTCTACGGCCTGAATCCGTTCCTCTGTCCAACCTTGATCACGAAGTACTTTACGGGCAAAAATAGCGGATTGTATTTGATGCGCGGCACGTGAAGCTTCAGCAGCTGCATCTTGTGCATCGTGAAGTAAAGCAGCCGCGCGAACAATTTCAATGTCTGCACCTTCCATTTGGGCCAAGTGTTCAGCCATTTTCAGAACTCGCAGGATGTGGTCGAAACCATGCACAGGGTCGTTTTCTGAGTACCAGGAGCGAGCTTTATCAATCGTCAGCATGATAATAAGTTTTGGGATAGATTTGAGTGGAATACATGATTTGATTTCGGCGATTAGAAGACCTTACCAGTAAGAATCCATGCTAAAAAGCCGATGCCTACTAGAACCAGTAAACCGCACGAAAAAACTTTTGCTGTGAATTTCAATACACCTTTGAGTATTGCCCAGATAATTCCTAGCACGATCAAACCGATCAGAACATTGGATAGCCATTCCATATTATTACCTCTTGATAGGGATAAATAGTATCTTTTATTTAATAGTGTTAAAAAAGTTAGCATATCAGCGGTAATCAGAATACCGCTAAATTTAGTAGGATCATTAACCTTCACGAAAACAGTCAAAAATTGGAAGCGGCATGAAATATTTTTATGATAAAGTAGATTATGCCATGCCAGCTGATTTTTGCCAAATGTTAAAGAATAGTACCGTTGAACTATTTGCAATCTTTTAAGGTTGCGAGTATAATCACCTCACCCAAAAAAAGAAATGTGTCGAAAGCTGGGGGAGCGTCACATCCGGTGAGAAAATATTAAATGCAATCGAAAGTATTGTGCGTTGAAGGGAAATATGCGGGAGCCCCATCTTTTGCGGTCTCCTTACGCGAAAAGGGTTATGATGTCGCAGTAGCTACTACCGGCAAAGGTGCTTTGGCCGCGCTAAATGAAAACACCCATCATGTGGTGGTGGTTAATGCTCCTTCAATGCGTACAACTGGAACCCGGATTTGCCAGACACTGCGCTCTGCTTCTGAAGAGCTCCCCATTATTCTGCTTAGTCAAAAGGATCAAACCCTTCCCATTGGCGCGGCTTGCGCTGATATCATTTTGCCTTTGCCATTCACTGTCCGTAAACTGGACAATCGTATCAAACCATTTTTGCCTCTTAGTAATAAAAATTTACTGGTTGCCGGGAATATCTCGCTGGATTTGGACCGCTTGCAAGTAGTATGTGAAGGTAAGAATACACATCTTACGCCGCGGCTGTGCAGTTTGCTGGTACTTCTCATTAAGAATGCCGGGAAAGTTGTTGAGCGGGATGAGCTTTTTCGTAAAGTTTGGGAGACTGATTTTACGGGCGATACCCGCACATTAGATGTACACATCAGTTGGCTGCGCCAAGCCATTGAAAAAGACCCCCGTAAACCCGAATACCTCAAAACCCTGCGCGGTGTTGGTTACCGTTTAGACGTCTAGTTCTAGTTCCATAACTTCCCCACTGATTTTCACAAACCGTATCTTAATTCTATCCCCTACAGCTGGTAAGTTTATAGTTGTGGGGATTTTTCCTTTACGTATTGGACGAACAGCTTGAGCAGCACTATGGAAGGTATCCCCATTCCAAGATGGGTCAACGTCCCATGAATCGAGCTGCTCAGCTAACGATGATGTAATTTGCAAAGCAGGGAACCCAGGCTTTTCTTGGATGGAAACCTCTGATCGAATGTCAATGTTATCCTGGGGGATGCTGGTTTGTGCTTCTTGTTCGAAACGAAACACCGCTCCTGGACAATCGGTCAATCGCTTGTAACTGGTATGGATGGCTCGCCATTGTGAATCGCTGGCTATGAAACGCCGCCCCAACTGAGCAGCGTGAAACGCTGTGGTTCCCGACCCAGAGAAGAAATCGGCAACGATATCTCCAGGATTAGATGATGCGCGAATGATACGTTCTAATAGGGCCCCAGGTTTTTGCGTGGGGTATCCAGTGCGTTCGTTATGCAAGCGTGCAACTACCGGGAAATACCACCAATCTTCGGGAACTTTTCCTCGCTTAAGATTAGGTACT
This sequence comes from Chloroflexota bacterium, assembly GCA_039714275.1. Classification (GTDB taxonomy): domain Bacteria; phylum Chloroflexota; class Anaerolineae; order Anaerolineales; family UBA11858; genus JBDLJO01. The sequence continues at coordinate 7,472 of JBDLJO010000034.1, forward strand.
TTACCAAATCCAGCCTTTTTCGATGATTTGAATGTTTTAACCGTGTTGGGATTATAGGGTTCGCGAATATCATCCACATTGAAGATATAGTCTTTCGTTTTTGTGTAGGACAGGATGGTGTCATGCTTGCGGTTGAATGCGCTTTTGATTGGCGAAGGTCCGTGGTAGGTCCAAATAATCTCATTTAACAAGCGATCTGCACCAAAAATTTCATCTAGCAGTAAACGCGCATAGGCATTGGCATGCCAGTCTAGGTGCAGGTAGAGTGTTCCCGTGGGCGCCAAAAGACGATACATTAATGCCAACCGGGGGTAGAGCATATCAAGGTAAGAATCCATATCTACCCAGTGATCGGTATAACCCTGAGCTAATTGCCAATCTTTTGGGCGACGCGAATCTTTCCCACGATCTAACCTGGTCTGATATTTTTTATTGGAAAAAAAGGGGGGATCAATATATATTAAGCTTATTTTCCCCTCGTATTCTGGCAGGAGAGCAGCCATGATGGCCAGGTTGTCGCCATAAATCAGACGATTTTCTGGCTTACCGCCAGGGTAACCACCCCCTTGAGGGTAGATGATACTGTTTAGTGAAATCTCGCCGGGGGTGGCATGAGGGGGGGATTTTGAATCCCAGATCAAAGAGGGCATAAATATAGTTGTAGGGGCGATAAAACTCGCCGCCCCTACTAAATGATATTATTTACCGAACTTTTCTTTGAGTAAATCTTCCAGCGTGGGACGACCAATTTCTTGCAGTTCATACCGTACGCGCTGTGTGGGTTTATTGATTTTTAACAGGCTGCCTAAATCAATCGGTGTACCGATGATCACCAAATCAACATCAGCATTATTGATGGTTTGTTCAAGTTCTTTCATTTGCTCATCACCGTAGCCCATTGCAGGCAGCACGGCGCCGGTGGTGGGGTGTTTTTCGTAGGTAGCTTTAATCGAGCCAACCGCATAGGGGCGGGGGTCAACAATCTCAGATGCTCCATAACGCTGGGCCGCTACCCAACCTGCGCCGTAAGCCATTTCGCCGTGGGTGAGGGTTGGTCCATCTTCCACGACCAATACGCGTTTTCCTTGAACTGCCTTGGGATCATCAATAAAGAGGGGAGAAGCACCTTCTACGATGACAGCTTCGGGACTGAGCGCTCGCAAGCTGCTGTGCAGTGCAATCACCGCGGATGGGTCGGCTGTGTCAACTTTATTGATCACGAAAACATCCGCCGATCGAGCCACCGCTTCACCGGGATAATAGCGGTTTTCGTGCCCGGAACGATGGGGATCGGCTACCACGATCTCAAAATCAGAAACGAAGAAAGATTGATCATTATTACCGCCATCCCAGAGAACAACATCCACTTCTTCCTCAGCTTGCCGCAGAATTGCCTCATAATCGACACCAGCGTAAACGATGACGTCATTAACAATATGCGGTTCGTATTCTTCACGCTCTTCAATGGTGCAATCATACTTATCCAGATCACTTAACTCGGCATAGCGTTGTACTTTTTGTTTTACTAAATCGCCGTAAGGCATTGGATGACGAATAGCGGCCACCTTAAAGCCCATTTCACGCAGAATTTGGGAAACCCGCCGGGTTGTTTGGGATTTTCCTGCGCCGGTGCGGACGGCACAAATTGAAACCACAGGCTTGGTGGATTTGATCTGTGTCGCATCCGAACCCATGAAGCGAAAATCTGCGCCAGTGGATAACACAATCGAGGCTTTGCTCATCACATATTCATAAGGTACATCGCTGTAAGCGAAAATGACTTGCTCAATTTTTTCTTCTTTAATTAATTTTACGAGATCGCTCTCCGGATAAATCGGAATACCGTTGGGATACTGCTCACCAGCTAATGCGGGAGGATATTGCCGTCCTTCAATATTGGGAATTTGTGTTGCTGTAAAAGCAATCACTTCATAATCAGGGTTATCTCGGAAATAAACATTAAAGTTGTGAAAGTCGCGACCTGCAGCGCCCATGATAAGAATACGAGTGGTCATTCAAATCTCCTTAAGAATTGAATAGGTTAGTGAAAACGATGATTAATCTCATCAAAAAAACAGGTCCTGAAGATGGGTATCCGACTTTTTTCTTCAACACCTGTTTATGTTTACATTTTTTCTGGTGCTTCAATACCCAATAAATTTAATGTATTGGCGATCGTTTGGCGAGCAGCCTCCACCAATCGCAGGCGGAAATCTCGGACTTCCGGAGCAATTTGAAGAACTGGGCATTGACGATAAAAACTATTGAAAGCTTTGGCTAACTCATAAGCGTAATTAGTAATATGTAAGGTTTTGAATTCTTCTGCAGCCCGTTGGACTTCGTTGGGTAGACGTGATATTAACTCAACCAATTGAATTTCTGAAGGCTCAAGTTGATGAGATGGAACAGTCATTGGTTGGCTTAAATCAATATCAGTGCGTTTCAGAATGCTGTTCGCGCGCACATGCGCATATTGGATATATGGTGCGGCTTGACCGTTGAAATCTAAAGCTGCTTCCCAATCGAAAGTCACGATCTTAGTGTTATCTCGAGCCAGCATGGGGTATTTTAGGGCTCCCATACCAACGGCACGAGCAACAGTTTGCTTTTCTTCATCAGTTAAGGTTGGATTTTTTTCTTCTACAACTTCAAGGGCACGACTGGTTGATTCACGGATCAAATCTTCAAGCAGAACAACTGTGCCATCACGGGAAGCCATCGTAACATTACCGGGCAAATTAACTAACTCGTAGGCCAGGTGATGACATCTATCCGACCATTCATAACCCGCCAGTTCCAAAGTTTTCCAAACTTGTTGGAAGTGCAGTGACTGCCGTACATCGACAACATAAATTGACTTTGCGAGGTTGTATTCGTTGATTTTTATTTTTGCTAGCGCCAGGTCTTCTGTGGAGTACAGCGCTGTACCATCGGAACGCAGCACAACCAGTACGCGATATTTTTCTTTATCCAGTCCCAGCAATTCATCTAAGCGCACGATCACTGGTCCATCAGGTCGCTCATCAACCGCGATATTAGCGGCAATCAATTGATCAACGATTTCCTTACCAGGTTTTTCGGCTTCGCTGTTGCTGTAGAGCCGGTCAAATCGAATATCAAGTGTTGCATAGAGTTCGTTAAAGCCATCAATAGACCACTGGCGGGTTTCTTCCCAAAGGGCAACGATTTCAGGGTCTTGACGATCCCAACGCGCGTAAATCTCTCGAACTTCGCTTTCTAGATCGGGATCATCTGCTAAACGACGGCTGGTCTCGGCATACAGATCTCCCATCCAACGTGTCGTATCAGCTTTGGGTTTCTCTCCGGAGTGATGTTTGCGATAATTCCAAAGCCATTTGATGACATGTAAACCTATATCGCCAATATAGTTAGCGCGCACGACATCATAGCCTGCAAATTCCGTAATCCGAGAAATTACATCACCCAGAATCGCGCTGCGTAAATGCCCAACATGGAAAGCCTTGTGCGTGTTCGGCTGAGAAAACTCAACCATAATTTGCTCGCCCTTCGATCCGCCGCGACCAAAATCAAGTTTTTCTCCTAACACGGTACTTACAGTTCTAAGGCTGAATTCACCAGATGAGAAATATAGATTGAGATAACCTTTTACAGCCTCAACGCGTTCAAAACCAGTCGGTGTCCCAATCTGGGCAGCAACACTTTCCGCAATTTCTTGGGCTCGCTGCGGCACAATGACCTTTTTCCCTGAACGCGCTTCACCCGCTGCTGCCTGGAAGAAGGATGTTGAGATACCCCATTCGCCGTTGAAAGGGATTGAACTCCATTTTAGCGTTTCTGGTAGGGGAATAGCCTGATCAATACAATATGCTTTGATTTGGTCTGTTATTGCCTGTCGCTCGAAATCAAACATGTATATCCTGTTATATGCTAGTGGCTTAAAGATTTATCGTTTAGTCATATTAACAACGAAGGCAGATTATATCATGCCCATAGGGTTTATCATGGACTGCCCACGAGTAAACACAAAAAGCGGGAGCTTATTTCAAGCTCCCGCTGGGATCACACCTGAGTTAATAATCCTGCTTATTTCTCGATTGCGGCCAGTTGTTTCATCAAACGGCCTTTTCGGCGAGAAGCATTGTTTTTGTGGATCACACCTTTCGAAGCGGCTTTGTCGAGTGCGCTAACAGCCTTCATTGTTGCTTCACGTGCTGCGTCAACATCACCACTTTCAATTGCCAAGCGAGCATCGCGCACGAAGTTACGAGCGGTACCTCGGTAAACACGATTGTGCAGACGGCGTTTTTCATTTTGCCGATTACGTTTTATTGCAGATTTTATATTAGCCAACTTTATCCTCCGAAACTTGGTCATTCACCAAGTGAATTTACGAAGGCGTATTTTACATGAGGCCGTTCATTTTGTCTACCCCCAGGGTAGACTTCATGGTAATATGAACACCCCCAGGCTGATCGGGCAATCGCGTCTTTACACAGGTTGTGAAGACGAGGAAAGTCCGCACTCTAGAGAGCACGATGTCGGATAACATCCGGGGTGGGGAATCCCCCTAAGACGGGAATCAACCTGCCGGATCGGGCCACAGAAACAAACCGCCTCTTTGAGGTAAGGGTGAAATGGTGGTGTAAGAGACCACCGGCGCGAATGGTAACATTCGCGGCCAGGCAACCCCCATCGGGAGCAAGGCCAAGCAGGGACGATGTGATTGCTCGTCACACTCGAGTCTCGGGTAGGCTGCACGAGGTGCATGGTAACATGCATCCTAGATAGATGATTGCCTAAGCAGATGATCGGGAAGAAGCCTTTGGGTGTAAACCGATCCCTTTGCTGAACAGGATGCGGCTTATAGATTGGCCTGGGGAACACCTTCCAACAGGGGCGACTTCAAGGGATGTCAGGTATCCATAGGAATAGTGACAAACGGAACTATGCGAGCCAGATGCTTTTTGTGACAATGGGGAATAGAGATAAATAGTATTTAACATATTAATAGAGGAAATGTAACAAAGAAATAATGAATTTGCAGATTCTTATCCATCATTAAAGGAGAGCAAGATGAGCAAAATTACACGTGAAGAGGTTCTGGAATACCATCAGCTAAATGGAAAACCAGGAAAAATTGCTATCGAAGCAACAAAACCACTGGATACCCAGCGAGATTTGTCGTTGGCTTATTCTCCAGGGGTGGCGATTCCTGTATTGGAAATTGCTGATAATCCCGAATTAGCTTACGAATATACATCACGCGGCAATTTGGTTGCGGTCGTATCTAATGGTACGGCAATTCTAGGTTTAGGTGATCGAGGTCCTTTGGCTTCGAAACCAGTGATGGAAGGTAAAGGTGTTTTATTCAAGGCTTTTTCCGATATTGATGTTTTTGATATTGAGATCGACGTCACGGACCCGGATGAAATCATCAAAGTTGTAGCAGCTATTGCGCCTACTTTTGGTGGGATCAATCTTGAAGATATCAAAGCGCCAGAATGTTTTTACATTGAACAAACCTTGAAAAAAATGTTGGATATCCCGGTTTTTCATGATGACCAACATGGAACGGCGATCATTTCATCAGCGGGTTTGCTCAACAGCTTGGAATTGGTTGGAAAAGATATCAGCGATATTCGTATCGCAGTTTCTGGTGCGGGAGCTTCTGCAATCTCTTGTGTCAATTTGGCGATTAGACTAGGTGTAAAACCAGAAAATGTGCTTATGGCGGACAGTCGAGGCGTGATCTATAAAGGTCGCACAGAAGGAATGAACCAATATAAAGAACCATTTGCTGTTGAAACCAGTGCTCGTACCTTGGCCGATGCTGTTGATGGTGCTGATGTATTCTATGGTCTTTCAGTAGCCGATCAACTCAGCGCAGATATGGTTAAAACTATGGCTAAGGACCCCATTATTTTTGCCATGGCCAATCCTGATCCCGAGATCAATTATGACCTCGCCAAACAAGTCCGTCCAGATTCCATCGTTGCCACCGGACGTTCCGATTTCCCCAATCAAGTTAATAATGTTCTGGGTTTCCCATTCATTTTCCGTGGTGCTTTGGATGTGCGTTCGAGCGCTATCAATGAGGAAATGAAGATTGCTGCCGTTAAATCCCTAGCAGCATTAACAAGAGAAGATGTGCCTGACAGCGTCTTACGCGCTTATGGAGTTGATAGCTTGAAGCTGGGTCCAGATTATATTATCCCCAAAGCGCTTGATCCCCGCGTGCTGCTGTGGGAAGCCCCTGCCATTGCACAAGCTGCCATGGAAACTGGTGTCGCTCGCAAGCAAATCGACTTAGAAGAATATCGAGAGCAGTTGGCATTCCGCCAGGGCTCCGGTCAACGTATCCGCCATTTCATTTTGCACAAAGCTAAAGCAGCGCCTAAAAAACGAGTTGTTTTTGCTGAAGGCGAAGAAGATAAAATTTTGCGAGCTGCGGCTCAAGTTGAGGAAGACGGGATTGGAACACCAATCTTGGTAGGAAATCCTGATGTTATCGAGAAGCGAGTTGTATCTTTAGGGCTGCGCTGCTGCCCAAATATTGTTGATCCAACCAATTTTGATAATATCGATCAATACGCTGAGACCTTTTATAATTTGCGTCAGCGTAAGGGCGTTTCTCTTCAGGAAGCCAAGGATCTGATAAAAGAACCTAATATATTTGGCCCCATGATGGTCAAGATGGGTGATGCTGATGCCTTTGTTTCAGGATTGACCTACAGCTATCCCGAAGTGCTGCGTCCAACATTGCAGATCCATCATACACGCCCGGATATTAATAAAGCTGCCGCAGCTTATATTATGGTGATCAATGATAAGGTTTATATATTTGCAGATGCAACAGTCAATATTGAGCCCACTGCAGAAGAATTAGCAGAAATTGCTTGCCTTGCCGCTAACTTTGCTAAACAGCTTGAAATTGAACCTCGGGTTGCTATGCTTTCCTTCTCAGACTTTGGTACAACACCTCACCCACTTTCTAACAAGGTGCACAAAGCTGTCCAATTGGTGAAGGATGAACACCCTGAGTTGGTGATTGATGGTGAGATGCAAGCCGATACCGCCGTTGTTCCAGAGATCATAGAAGATCGTTTCCCCTTCAGCAATGTTAAAGACGCCAATGTGCTGGTTTTCCCATCATTAGAGGCTGCCAATATCGCGTATAAACTGCTAGCACGACTGGGCGGCGCACGCGCGATTGGCCCGATTTTGCTCGGGGTTGGAGCACCGGTTCATGTTTTGCAAACTGGTGATGAGGTTCGCGATATTGTCAATATTGCAGCCGTCGCTGTTATGGATGCTGCCAGCCGCTAGATTAGACTGATAAGAGACAAAGCAATTTGATTTCCAATAGAAGAATTTTGAGCGCTGCAGCATAGGTTGAACGCCTGCAGCGCTCTTCTTTGTGGTAGGATTCGGATGATGGCCGCAAAATTAGGAGGCTCCCCTGTCTGAAATTAAACGTATTTGCTTTGTCTGTCTTGGCAACATTGTCCGCAGCCCTTTAGGGGAAAATTTATTTCGCTATTTGGCCGAACAGATCGGGGCTGCCGATCAATATGAAATTGACTCTGCCGGCACCTCTGGCTATCATATTGGGGAGCATCCTGATAGGCGCATGCGCCGCGTAGCGGCCCAACATGGGCTTAAATATAGCGGGCATGCACGCCAATTTCACCCACGAGATTTTGATCGCTTTGATTTGATTATTGCGATGGATACAACGAATCAGGCGGATTTATTGCGACAAGCCTCTACTACCGAGCAGCAATCCAAGGTGCATCTGATGCGTGAGTTTGATCCTTTGGCCGGGGGCAATGCAGGAGTCCCTGATCCTTATTATGGAGGGATTGATGGTTTTGAAGAAGTTTTTCGCATCGTTGAGCGCTCCTGCCAGGGCTTACTTGATGCGATAGAAAATGGTCAATTAGACATTTAACATCCAGAAATCATGATTCCCCAACACTTTTCCATCATTTCCAAAAACCAATCATATGATTCCCCCTGAAGTTCAAACTTGGCTTTCCGATCATCAATATGGCACTGTGTTATCAGCGCAGCCGGTTCAAGGTGGGTGTATTAATCAGGGAGCAGTGCTAAAAACTCAAACGGGGGATTCTTTCTTTTTAAAAACTCACCAGACATCTCCCGCAGATATGTTTTCACGCGAAGTTGCAGGGTTGGACGCATTACGTGTTGATGATGGTCCTAAAGTACCTAAAACGTTTTTACATGGCCCAACATTCTTATTAATGGAAGATCTAGCGCCTGCGCCAAAAAGCAGCCGTTATTGGCCAAGTTTTGGTCGAAAATTGGCGCGCTTGCATCAGCATTCGCAGCCAGAATTTGGTTTTGCGCATGACAATTATATTGGCAGTACACCACAGCCAAACAAATGGACACAAAATGGGTTTGCTTTTTTCGCGGAACAGCGTTTGCATTTTCAAGCAAAATTAGCGCGTGAGCGGGGTTTAATTTCCCGTCGCGAAGTAAAACAAGTTGAAAAATTAAATTCTTATTTACCAGACCTGATTCCACAACAACCAGCTTCACTTTTACATGGAGATTTATGGAGCGGTAATGCCACTGCAGATTGTCATGGCGGTCCTGCGATTATTGACCCTGCAGCCCATTTTGGTTGGGCAGAATCCGAGCTTGCCATGACCACACTCTTTGGTGCTTTCCCGGCTGTGTTTTATCATTCTTATGAAGAAGTTCGTCCGCTTCCACCAGGTTATCGAGCGCGCTTTCCGATTTATAATCTCTATCATTTACTCAA
>JBDLJO010000035.1:0-15893 GCA_039714275.1 Chloroflexota bacterium
TGTGGAGGTGCTCGGATCTTGGTGATGTGCGATGTTCTTCGTCCATGCTAGTGCCTGCTTTTGGTACTGCTTGGACTCCATCCAGCCGTGTGGAGGTGCATGTTCACAGCAAGAACGCCCCATTGCGGCGGGCTTGCTCGGAAGAGGCCGGGGAAGAGGGGCGGAGTAGATGCTCATGGTTGTGATACAATCGAGTAAACACAACTCATAGAAGAGATCTGCGTGTACACGTGTGCGTGTGTGTGTGTGTGATCGTGTTGTTGTGTTGTTGTGTTGTTGTTGTTGTGCGTGTGTGTGTGTGATCGTGTTGTTGTTGTTGTTGTTGTTGTGCGTGTGTGTGTGTGATCGTGTTGTTGTTGTTGTTGTTGTTCGTGTGTGAATTGAAAATCTTAAGTCGCCATCTGGCTGACTGGCTATCCAGGCTAAAAAAATTTCGGAGGAAAAATGTCTCAACAAACGTTTTATGATTATCGGCAAAAGCCTAGTACCTGGGAGGATGCTGGCGACTTAGTGAATTCTACTGCTCTTGATCGTCTGCTCCGTCAACAATTAATTTACATCGCGTTCACGGCTAATCCTCAAGTTTCTGTTCGGGCAATTGCATTGTTGCGAGAGATCCCGGTCAATCCGGGCGACTCTGATTTTTCTGCTTTATCTTTGGCAGAAATTGACGCAAAACTTGCCCAACTTGAGCAAGAATCCCCCAATATAGACTATGCGAAAATACCTAATAAACAGGAATCTGAGTCTCTTTTCCCGAATGAAGAAACAGTTAGCAAGGACACTTAAACATGGTCTACAGGGATGCTATTTTAACACTTGAAGACGAGCGAGCGAGGCGGTCTTTTTTGCACTTTTGTATTGCGTGTTATCCTGGATTTATCGTTGCTCCTCACCATATTTTGATGGCTGGGAAATTACAGGGTATTCAGGAGGGGGATGTTAAGCGGTTGATGATCGCGTTGCCTCCTCGCCATACTAAGAGTCTGATGTGTTCCGAATTATTTCCTGCCTGGTGGTTGGCTCATAATCCTGATAAGCAGATTATTCATGCATCGTATGCGGCGGCGTTGAGCAATGGGTTTTCTCTCAAAGTACGGGCTTTGATTCGTGATAATCCGGTGTATCGTCGTTTATTTCCGCATATCGCTTTGAGTCCTGATCGCCAACGGCTGGATGACTGGAAATTGATTTCTGGCGGTGGCTTTAAGTCAATTGGGGTAGGGGGCGGTGTGACGGGTCACGGTGCGGATTTATTCATCATTGATGATCCTCATAAAGAAGGTGACGAGCAAAGTGCTACAGCGTTACAATCGGTTTGGGATTGGTACAATAGTGCTGCTCGTACCAGGCTTTCGCCTGGTGCGTCTATCCTTTTCCCGATGACTCGCTGGCATCCTCGTGATTTGGCCGGGCGGAATTTGGAGCTTGCGGAATTTGATAAAGATGCTGATCAATGGGAATTGGTGCGATTGCCTGCACTTGCAGAGGAAAATGATCCTCTGGGGCGTGAAGTTGGGGCGGCTTTGTGGCCTGAGCGGTTCTCTAAGAAAAATTTGTTGGCAATTCGAGCAATTTCGGAACGATATTTTGAGGCGTTGTTCCAACAGAATCCTTCGGTTACGAATGAACCCTTGTTTGGGCTTGGTGATTTTCATCGCCGGGAGAATCCGTTGTCTGTCTCGACTCCGTTTTGGACATTTGATTTGGCTTCGTCTGATAAAGAACGGTCTGATTATACGGTGGCTGGGAAGTGGTCGCATTCTGGTAATGTCTTGATACTGCATCGGGTGGTGCGGTTTCGTCGCCAGTGGCCTGCGGTGCGGCGTTGGTTGCTTGATTTGGCGCGTGAAGAACATGAGAGCGTCTTTTATTTTCCGAATCATAGTCTTGAACTGTTGGCGTTACAGATGCTGCGTAAAGAGGTTGGGGAGCGGACGGACGTGAGGTTCAAGGCTGTTGAACAGCCTGGGGATAAAGTTGAACGGGCGGGTGTCTTGTCAGATTTTGCAAAAAATGGTACGGTTGTAGTAGCTGCTGGGAAAGATGAAGATGCTTTTGTTAATGAGCATTGCAATTTCCCTGATGCGACTGACCATGATGATTGTGTGGATATGAGTAGTGTAGCAACTCATGCGGTTGGTTTGCAGAAAAGATTTTCAATGAGTTTTGTTGATTTGCCTGTCAGGTCTGGACGTAAGGATGCGTTTTGATGTTTGATAATGCGCGTAGAAAAGTTGCTCGGTGGATTGCTCCATCTGAGTCAAAAATAAAATCAACTCGTGCTCATCCTATTCAACGGCGTGACCGGGTTGATTGGATGTATGCGCCTAATCCTCCTCAGTTGATGCATTCGATTCAATATGCAATTAATCATTACGTTTACACGGCGATTAATCGGTTGGCGCGTGAAGCGGCTAGTGCTGAGTTTATGATTACGAGCAGGCCGGACGGGATGGAACGTAGTCATACACATGGGCTGCTTGATTTGGTGGGTAAATTTGGCAAGCCTAATAGCGGTGAAAGTAGCCTTGAATTCTGGGAGCGTCATTTCCAGTTTTTGGGCATATCTGGAAATAGCTATTGGCTTTGGGAGTCTGATATATTTGGGTCTCCGACGCGAATTCATTTGTTAGAACCTGAGTACATGCGAATTATACCTGGTGCTGATCGGACAGTTGGAGAATATTTGTATACTCATCGTGGGGTTGAGCGTCGTTATCATGAACGTGAGGTGACTCATTTTCTGCGTGGGAATCCTTTTAGTCGATATTATGGTTTGTCTCCGTTGCAGGTGTTGTACTGGTTGGCGGTCTCTGATAATTTCATGCTGCGTTGGAATCGTGATTTTTTTGATGATGAATTGGGGTTACCGAGTGGGATTGTTATTGTTCCTGCTGATACGTCTGAAGCGGAAATGAAACGTATTCAAGCTGAATTCATCGCAGAGCATGGTGGACGGCGGCGGGTGGCTTTCGTTAAGTCCGATTTGGGCAAAGCGGTCTGGCAAGAGGCTGGATTGAAACATAAAGATTATGATTTTATGAATGGTCGTGAATTGGGACGTAAAGGTATTTATGAGGCGCTGGAATTACCTCTTGGCTTGATGAGCGAATCCAGCACAGAAGCGCATGCGATTGTGAGTGAACGCGATTTGATGCGAGCGGTGCATTTTCGGCATATGCGGACGGCTTATAAATTGAATGTGGATGGTCTTGATTTCTGGCCGGAACAAAAGTTGTGGCAAGCTGAATTTGAAGATGTACGGCGGCGGGCGGTAGATTGGCGACGGGAGCGTGATAGATTAGAGACTGATGCTATGGCGTTGTCGTTGGATGAACTGAGAGCGCGTGAACACGGTTTGCCTGCTCTTGCTAGTAATGTACAGACTGTTGCTCAATTATTGAAACCGGGAGGTTCTAATGGCTCCAAGATCGGAAATGAGGAAATTGTGGGACAAATACCGGGCGGGCAAAGTAGTTGACCTAGAGGACGGCTGCACCCATCCGGTAAAGATGGAATTATTGGAGAAGAATCAAGCGGTTGATCGTTTGTTGGTGAGTCAACGGGCGGCGGCTGCTGATTTGGAATTGCGTAATGATGAGCTTGCGCGATTGCGTGAAGAAAATCGTCAATTGCGAATTGAGAATGATTTACTTCAGGAGCAGGCTCTGTCCCATGAATTTGATGTCGAAACTTATCGAATAGAAGTTTCCCGGTTGATGGAAGAGAATAAGGCGCAAGAGGTTGATTTGGATAGTCGCATAAAGATTGCGAATGATTTGAATTCGCAGTTATCGGCGGTAGAAAAGAGGCTTGCTGATGTTACAGTTGGTGAAGTACCCGGAGCTTAGGGCGCTTACGCCATCACGGGCGGCTGGTATTATTGTTCCGTTTGGCGTTCGGGATAAGCTGGGTAATTATTGGGTGGCGGCTTCAGATTTTGCGCTAGATTCTTTTAGTAACCGTCCGTTATTCCATCATCATACGGCGCGTGGTGATTTATCCAGGCATGGAACATTAATTGATGAGTCTATAGAAGTCCGGGATGATGGCCTTTTTGCAGAATTTGTCATTGATGACGTTGCTTATCGTGCGATTAGTGAAGGGAATAAAGCCTATTCGACGGGTGCTTATCGTCCTGGTATAAGAGTTGATCGTGATGGAAGGGTGACACGTTGGCCTATTCTTGAGACTTCTTGGGCTGATGATTTTGATGTTGTTTCTCCATTGCGCACGACTGATGCTTATGTTGTTGCTGTTCGGGCTGTTTGGCCTGGAATTGATTTCGCAAATAATTCTGTAGAAAGAGGTGTATGGATGGAACCTAATGTCCAAGCCGCGCAAGATGAAACACCGCCAGTCGCATCGGGCGGACAGAACGATGCTCCGGTGGCTGCTGTGCCGCCGCAAGAAGGTATTCCCATTGTTAGCGGAGCAACAATTGTTGCGCCAGTTCCCGCGCAAGTTGCCGCGCCGCCTGCGCAAGTGGATTTTCGTGCTATAGAGTCTCGGTTAGCTGCGTTGGAAAATGCTCCGACTCGCCATGTTTCGCCTGCGCAACCTGTGCCTGTTGATCCGGTTATATCTGTGCGTAGCAAGTTCGATGATGCTTCGCTGCTGGGAATGTTGTTTCTCGATCAGTTGCGGGTGAAGCATGCTTTTGCTCGTCAACAAGCGCCGCCTACTCGTTCGGTTGAATGGCTGCGTGCGATGTATGATAAAGTTTCTCAGCGTGTTGTGGAAGATGCTAAGCATCCTGAAGGCCGTGTGCTTGGCAAACTGAAGGGTGTTCCGATTCGTGAGGTATCTCCTTATCGGGCGATTGATACGTTGTGCTTTGATGTATTGAATCAATCGTATGATGGTTTTGCTTTTCGTGCTGATGAGGTCATGAAGACTGATTTTACAAACTTCGGTCTGGAAATGATTCCGACGTTATTGTCTGCGGTGGCTTATCATTTCTTCCGGTTGAAAAGTCAAGTCTTCGGTAATCTGACCACATTTGATATGCCTAGCAATCCGTTTAAGTGGCCTAAGTTTACATCGGGTCCAACTATTCGGCGGGTTCTGGAAATGTCGGATCAGGTGCAAGCGAACATTGCGTCTTCGACAATTCCGGCTAGTAAGCCTGGAACGGCGGACGTGACCTTTTCTGCTGGTAAAATCGGTGCTCTCACGTTTTACAGTGATGAGGAACTGCAATCGAGTTCGATTCCCTGGGCAGAGGCTTTGGCGTTGGAATATGTCAATGCGATGGCGAAGGGTGCGGACTGGACGGTTATTAATGGTGATGAGACGGCTTCTACTCTCAATATCAGTCATTTGGGAACTGACCCGACGGGCACGGACTATGATCGTGTGCTGACGATGGATGGCTTGCGTCATATGGCGTTTAATGTATCCAATGATGCGGCGGCAGAGGCAACCTGGGCGAAAACCACTCCTGGCGTTCTTCAGCAAAAGATGGGTTCACGCGGTATTATCGGGCGTGATATTCGTAGTTTGTTCATGGCCATGGACCCTGGTTCTAGCTACAAAGCTGATGCTCTGGATGCGTATGAATCGCTTGCGGACGTTGGTGCTCAGGCAACCTTGATTACTGGGCAAGTCGGTCAGGTGAAGGGTGTTCCGATTGTGGTCTCTGATGAGATTGAGGATTCGGATGCTAATGGTAAGTATCCGGCAGATCACACTAGCGGTACGACTGGTTCAACGCTAATGATCCATCGTGATATTGTGCGGATTGGTCGTTGGCGACAACAGTTACTTGATAGTATGGCGATTCCGCTTTCTGAAGGGTGGGCGCTGTGGTCTACTGTGGCGTTTGATGTCCAACAAATGGAAGATGGTGGTGTAACTCTGGGTTACAATACGGCTATTTAGTTGCGGTTAGCTTAAGTACCAGGTTGACCAGGCGGACGTGAATTTGTGATAAATTAAGGATGTAATCATGGCTTTGAGTGTACGGGAAATGACGGGCGGGTTCAATATCCTGCCAATTGGGCCATTTAATGAGCTTGAGGCGGGTATCATTGCCGCTACGGTTATCAAGTTGATTGATGGTAGTGATGCTGGTGATCCACCTATGCCGCTTCCGGGTTGGATTGTGGGTTATATGTTCAGTTCTGAAGCTGGTGCTGATTTCACGATTCAGTTTACGAAAAATGGTACTAAGGACACTGCAACGACAATCACTGTTGATGCTGCGAAGGAAAACGCGATGCTCAAACCGAGCGAATATGTTGAGTTTGCGGCGGGTGATACGATTGGGCTTGAGGTTGTGGCAGATACCACAAGCAAGGATTTTGCTGGGTTTATTCTGGTGGCGTTGAATACTGCGGGTGCGTAGATGGCTTATCCGACCTTAGCACAATGTAAAGTGTATATGAACATCACAGCGTCTGGGGATGATACGACCATCACCCAGGCGCTGGATGATGCGGTGGCGCAAGTTGAGAGGGAGACGTTGCGGACGTTTGTAGCGGCTGCTGATACTCGTGAATTTCCCGCTCGTGCTCCGTTTGTGACTCTGAACCGTACCATGTTGACTCCGTTTGATGATTTGGTATCTGTGACCACGTTAACGAATGGTGACGGGGAGGTGATACCATCGACGGCGTATTATCTTTTACCTATTGGTGGGTCTCGGTTTTATCAGTTGCAACTTAAGCGGCAATTGCATTATCGTTTTACTGAAGATTCTGATGGGACTTTGATTAGTTTGCTGGGGTCGTGGGGTTTTAGTGCGGCATGTCCTGCTGATATTTTCCGGGTTATTTTGGAATTAACTTCGATGTCGTATGCTATCCGGTCTGAAGGTAGTGGGCAGGAAATTACGGCAAAGGGAACGATTATTGATCTGTCTTCGTGGCCTGCCTGGATGGTGGACTCGGTTGATCGGTATGTGCGTAAATGAGTGTTTCTGGTGCGATTACGCGGTTACTCGCTTTGTCGGTTACGGGTGTTCAGTCAAATGCTGCTGTGAGCATTCGTCCGATTGAATTTGCTGATTTGCCTGCGTTGCGATTAGATGAGGTTGCACAGCCATTTGTGGGAGGTTTGAAAGCCTGGAATGTGGCGGCCACTAAGGGGACGGTGACGGTCTTGTATGACCATATGTTGTTGATTTCTGGTGGTCGGGATGGCCGGAATATTGATCGGTGGGATAATCGGTTGTTGTATTTTGATCGTTACTTGAGTGCGATTGCTGGTGATCTGACCTTAAATGGTGAACTGACTGAACCGCTTGGATTGGTTATGCTAAAGCAGGGTCAAATACAATTGGGGCATCGCTTTTATGATGGGTTGGTTTTTCGTCATTTGTGGAAGTTGAGGATTACTTGATGGGCGTTGCCTGGAAATTTTTGGTTGATATTCATCGTCGTGGTGTGGATAGCATTTATACTGTTGATTATGGTGATTTCATTTATTCAGCAGAATGGTTTTTAGGTTTTGAGGAACGAGAAAAATCGGTTGGTGCAAGGTCGTGGTTAACTATTGTTTTGCATAATCCTCCTGCCTCTTTGAAGTTAAATTTTTTATTGGGTATTCATGTTCGGTTGCAATCGGTTTATGGAGTTACGACTCGCACTCATTTTACTGGGACTATTTGGGATATTCGTTGCGATGATCGGGTGGATACGTTAGAATTCCGGGTTTTTGGTTGGGAATGGCCGTTATTTGAGCAACGGGTGTCATTGCCTTTAAGTGTAAACTCTGAAGCTGGCGATTTGATAGATGGTGTTTTGAATGAGGTTGAATTTCCGGCGCGTGTGCGGCCTTGGCAATTGGATGTTACGGCATTAAATAATATTATTCCTGTTGGGTTGGCGGATACAAATCCATTGACTGATTTAGATGTGGGTGTGTCAACGTTCCCTTATGTTGGGGATATTTGGGATAATGCGCTTGGTATTGATATTATTGGGGATATTTCATCGTCTGAACAAGGGAAGTTTTTTTGTAATCGTGTTGGAGAAATGGTTTTTTGGGACCGTGATTCGTTATACGAGAATAGGACGGCGCTTATTGATTTGACTGATTTAGCGATTGGGCAGGTTTTTAGAATTGATGGTGGTCGTTATACTCGTGCGGACGTGGCTGCTCAGGGTCGGGAGGTCGGCACATCTGTTACTGTGGTATGGTCTATTGACGAGCCAATTGTTATTCCTGCTAATTCAGAAGTGTCGATAGTTGTTCGTTTTCGGGATGACAATAATCTGCCTGTGGCCGCGTTTGATGTTATCGAACCTTTGGCAGTGACGGATTATTTAGCTCAAAATTTGCGCGGTGATGACCATACGGTGGGGATGAGGGTAAGTATGGTTAGCTTGACCAGTCGTGGGGCAAGATTGAGTTTGTCTCATGATCGCCTCAGGGACCTGACGGTTACGTTTTTACAGGTGCGCGGCAAGACATTAGCTTTGAGTAACCCATTTAATGTTACTGCAATTGATTATGGTCGAGTGGCATTGATAGGTCAACGTGTGTTGAGTATTTTTCTTCCGTTGGTTGGTTCTGTGGTTGAGGCAGAGGGGATTGCTGGTGCTGCTGTTGGAAGGTATAGGGCGGTTGTTGCTGCTGAGGCGACATTGTGGGATTCAGTGACGGTGTCAAGTGAGGATACAGAACTTGCGTTATCTACTGAATTATTTGATCGTTTAAGATTGGATGATGATTTTACTTATGTCGGTGATCTTGTGGTTCGTCATACTGTTGTAGCAGAGCATCATGTGATAGATTCTCAAAATGTACATACTGTTCTTTTTGGTTTAGATGTTGATTATAGTTCGTTTATGTTGGTTGGTGATTTACTTGGTAGTGGTGATGCTTCTTTTGGTCGTGTGATAGGACATTAATTATGGCTTGGTCTGCTCCAAAAACTTGGGTTTCTCCTGAGGTGCTGTCGGATACAAAGTTAAATCAATATCTTCGTGATAATCAATTGTATTTGATTTCTACTGCGGAGGATTCCTATGTGTTGGATGGTGGGACGGATTATTTGACTACGTCTACAACATTTGCAGATGTGGATGGTATTAATCTGTCTTTTGTGTTGACTCCTGAAGCAATGGGGACGTTGCTTGTTGGGTTTCATGGTGTGGTGTCTCATAATACTGCTAATGGTCGTATATATTTTGATATTACTGTTAATGGTGTGGTGCAAGGTGGACAATCTGGTATTGTACAGGATCGTCGGGCGGCTATTGCGGAAAGGGGAGCGGTGAACTTTACTCGTATGTTGTCGGTGACTCCTGGTGTTGAGTACACGATTAATTTGCAGTGGCGGACTAGTGTCGGGACGGCGACTCTGTATAATGGTGATGCTGCGGTTGCTGCTGATGATGTTGAGGGTCAATTTTGGGTAAAGGAGATTTGATATGGTTTGGACTGCTCCAAAAACATGGGCAGTTGATGAAGTGTTGACTGCGGCGGATATGAACACGTATCTCCGGGATAATACTGAACATCTTTTTGATCGTCCTAGTGACTCATATGAGAACGATTTGTCTGGGAACATATCAACGACTTCGACTGTTTTGGTTGCTGTTGATGCGACTCGTTATCAGGTTTCCATTGATTCTAGCAATCATGTTCTTGTGCATTTTCATGGCACGGTACAAATTGGTGCAATTAATAACGAGGCTAATTTTGATATTGCAGTTGATGGTGTTTTGCAGGGTGACAGTGTGGGTGGCATTTTAAATGCAAGGGCGACAGTGAATAATTATCGTACTCCGGTTTCGTTCTCGCGGCTTGTGGGACCATTATCTCCTGGGACTCATGTTATTACGTTATATTGGTCTGTGAGTGCTGGCACATTGACTATGTTGAATCAGGCTGCTGGTGCTACTCAATCTGTTGTTGGTCAGTTTTGGGCGCATGAAGTATAGCGGCGTGACTCAACGTACATGCTAGTGAGCTTGCTCACTGCTTGTACTCCATACTCTGCGAAGCAGGAAAATTTTTGGGCATATCGGGATGATATGCCCATTTTGATTTTAACGGGGTTCGTCCAGTTTATCGAACATGGTAGATTGGGGGGCGCTAATAAAGCGGTACGCGCCATCTGCCGCAATTATCATGCCAGATAGCCATGAACTAGCTGGCCGGGCGGGGATAAGGTGTAGGGCGGGGATTTCGTGCAATTTTGAACCTTTCCGGCTGGCTGGTTGGTAGACTGTGGCGAAACAATATTTTGCATAGCGGTCTCGCTTGCTGTTGTTGCGCTGCACCTGCTGCTGGGGGACGGTCATTTCTTCCAGTCCATGATCTCGCCGGGCGAATATTCGGGCGCGTTCGCTGTGGATGAATCGCTCTATGAACCAGCGCAGTGCATCTTTTTCGGTGAAGTCTTGATGTGTCTTGGTCATTTTTGTATCTCCCTGCCCTACCGCCTGGTGCACCGGCGGCGGGGCGTGTTTACGAGTGAAAAGAGTGGGTTAAGGTAACAATTGTTACCTTAACTGGTGTTTACTCCCTGATCTTTGATGTACTTCTTGACTGTTCGGGCATCGCCTCCCACACTGCGATTCCAGTATTTGCGCTGCCAGAATGCTGTTTTCTTTGGGTAGGATTGCAACTCTGGAAACTCGATTCTCATCCATCGGGAACTGAACCATTTGATGAGCATCGCGGCCTTTGCTACGCTCATGGTGTTGGGGATTTGGATAAAAACATGAACGTGGTCGGTCTCGATGGCGACGGCGTGAACGGTGATATTTTTCAGTGTGCAAATATGGCGGATTAGGCGCTCACATGCTGCGCCCAGGTCTTCCCGGTCTTGGAAGATGGGACGGCGATATTTTGGTGAGAATATGATGTGGTGTAGATTTATTCGCTCCATGATTTCTTATCCTGTTTCAATTGATGACGAGCGTGTGTTCTGGCTATATTGATGTTGCGCTCGGCGGATACGATGGACTCCTGGACATAATCCCATGACGATGGGGCTATGTCCTCGTCTAAAAATTTGGTGGCGGCTTGGGCTATGTCTAAGCTGGCGGCTAGAAGCCTGAAAGCGATGTGTCCGTGATGGCTTCTGATCTCGGCGGCTTTGTTCAGGGCGGCGGCTAAGTCTCTGCTGATCTGCCCTATCTGGTGTAGGGTGGCCTGGTGCGCGTCTGGCTTCATGATGCGCTCTTGCTGCGTGTGGGTGGTGTTTCCTTTCGGCATTATTCTTCCTCCTGGCCGGGGATGCTGGCAAGTTCTTCTTTGTCCATGCAATCCTTGAATGAGTCAAAAATGGTTTCCCAATCAATTTCCGTGAATGCAGAATTCAGTAGTTCGTAGTAGACATCTACGATTGTGAGAGGGTTTAATTGTTCCTCAAAAAGGTCACAAATATCTGCATCATCGCCACCACTTAAGATTATGTCGCGTATTGTGAAGTAAAGATGCTCATCGTTGTTTATCCAGTTCCAGACTATTGATTCTTGAAAGTTCATGATTTGATCTCCTATGATCGGTAGGGTAGGGCGGCGAAATTGCCGCCCTGGTGGGATTAGCGATAGCCAATCATTTCAATTTCATATTCGAATGTTTGGGCTGCTTCTTTTAGCGTGTCGCCTGCCCAAGCGGTACGGTAATTTCCGAAGGAATCTGCGTAGTCGTAGCACCAACGGAATTTTCCGTGTATGTCAGTTTCACGGCGAAGGTTTTTGTATTTCGATTCGTTCGATGAGCGATTGTATTGCTCCATCAATTTGATTACTTGATATTTGCGCATGATTTGATCTCCTATGATCGGGTAGGGTAGGGCGGCGAAATTGCCGCCCTGGTGGGTTATGATTTCTTCGCTTCTTCGATTAGTTCTTCCGCAAGTTTGTAGATTCTTGCTTTGAACATTTTTTCAAAAGAATGTGACCACATGGGGAGTAGTCTAATTCTTTTTAGGGTGGATTCCAGTGTGCAGATCAGGGCGCGTTCTCCGTCTGCGGTACGGAATGAGTGCTTGATTTCCGATAGGATTTCGTTTTCCTCTGTGCGGCGCATGAATTCCTGGGCAAGTATTCTCATTTTTCGGTTTGCTTCGGAGCGGGTTTTTTTGTCAATTTCCATGTTCCGCGTGATCTTTCCAAGCTCCTTGTCAATGTCGCATAGTTCCGAGTAGGTCATTTTCTTGAGTTCTTCTGGGGTCATGATTTGATCTCCTATGATCGGTAGGGCAGGGCGGCGAAATTGCCGCCCTGGTGGGTTATTTGCGGCGTGTAAGTGTTCCTCGCTCAAAATATTTTCCTCGGTTTCCAAATACGAGCGAAACACGGAAATGGGTTTGTGAGATTCGCAGGAAGAATCCTAGCTTGTCCCAGCCAAATGATATTGAGTAGCCATCAAACCAGCCTCTGCCGCAGTCGTGCCAAAAAATGAGTGAGCTAAATAGTATGGCGACGAATAGGGAAGAAAGAAAAAATGAAACAAGCATTAGTGTTGTAGGGGTCATGATTTGATCTCCTATGATCGGGTAGGGTAGGGCGGCGGAATTGCTGCCCTGTGTGGTGGTGCTCCTTTATTGAGTGAAAACAACTGTAAAAATGACAAATGAACGATTGACGCGAGATTTAAAAATTGCGCAACGAAGACCTTGAAACCATAATTCTTTCTGTAATATGTCTCTTAATAATGAGACTTTACTGCACCCGAAAATATTTCTGGCATCCTCGTTTTTTATCTTGATTTCGTACCATCCGTTTTCAATCTTGCGCGTGTGAAACATGCTGCGTTCCTTTTGGCTTTTTCTCTTTATTATAGCCCATTTTCGGCTAATATTGTATTAGAACAAGATGAGAAAAAAAGAAAAAAGAAAACGGAAAAGCACCAGGAGAAGCCACAGCGCGAGGGGCGCGGCAACGACCCCACGACGACGACCCCGCGCGGCCAAGGGAGCAGATTTTTGAAGAAACCGATTTTTTAAGGGAAGTAGCTTTTCAGGGATTACCAGGGTGGAGGGTGGGGGAACAGGAGCGCGAGGAGCAGGGGAAAAGTCGCAAAAAGTGGAGGTCGCAGGAGCTTGTCGCGTTATGGTGGGATGGGTTGAGTACCGATGTGGGGATAGTGTAATTGGGGTTTTGCACAAATGATATTGAGTTTTGCGAGCGACTAGGGATGGATTACAAGATAAACTGACTCCCTTTTCTTTTTTGTTTTTGTTTTTGTTTGAGGGGATTTATTTTAGATTTTTGCGGCTATTACTCTTCTGTGTGAGAGAAAAGGGGGGCGCAAATTTTGACATTAAATGGATTGTAGGTTATATTGTGAGTATGCTCCTGTGCTGGTTGAGTCGTGATTAAGTGAGCATCGCACCCATATTATGGCCTGGGCACGACTCAACGGGTGGATAAAAAGCAAAAGCCCGTCGAAGATGACGGGCTATGCTTAAGGCCACACGCAACAATGGGGTCTAACTACCTAGAGATAGGATAACACAGATATGAATTTTTGTCTACCGAATACAATTAGAGAGCCATTATTGCAGACTGGCCGGGCAGATGTGGTGCTGGTTTTGGATGCGATTCACGGCCTTGATTATGATTTTGGTGGTTTGACGACGGCGCGTGAATTGGCTCGTGTGTTATGGGCTTCCGGGATATTGGTTAGTCCTGGCCTGGTTCGTCGTGCTTTGAAAGATGACTTGTTCCCTTCGTTCGTCACGTATGATAAAAAGCGGGGGAGGCCGGAGGTTTTTTATCGGATTCCGACACTTGATTTCCTCGTGGAGACGGTGGCGGCTGGGGTGGTGCTGGCTTGTGATGAGTTGAGCGTGGATGATATGAATAATTTACGTAATTATCGGGCTGGGCTGCACCGTGAATTCCTGAAACGTCGTAAAAAATGCCAGCATAGCCGCAAGTGGTTGGGTGATCGGCTGGGTGTTGGTGACCGGGCGACTAGCTTCTACGAGAAAGATATTGAGAAGTGGTTAACGGTTACTGCTGATTATGATGTGATCGTGTTGTTGGGGATGACGAAAGATGAGTTATCCGAGGTGTTTAGCAGGGTGGTGCTGGGGCGTGATTATCTGACGGTCTCGGTATCTACGGGTGCGACGTATAAGTATGGGGCACGGGATGAGCATGAACAGAAATTCCCGGCGCTATTTTCGTTGGCTTGGAAGTTTGTCCAGGCTGGTTTGTTTGTTCGATTGAAAGTGAGGAAGTGCAATGTCTACGAATGGTGTGACTGAACCTTTGGATGGGCCAGTTGATTATGATGATGGGGAAATTGTAATCGAGCATTATATCCCTGGTTGGTGTCCGTATTGTTGTGAGCCTGAACGTGCGTGTTTGTGTGGAGGAAGTGTAATGTCTACGAATTTTGAAAAGCAGTGGCTTAAGAAGAAGGCTGTGAAGTTGGTTTGTTTGGCGTGTGGGTCGCAGTATGGATTTGGCGATATTGAAGGTGATGAGCCATTGTGTGGTGATTGTACGCCTGGTGATATTAGTGTTGAGGTGGCGCGGTCTAAGGCGTTTAAGAAGAATCCGCAATTTCTGGCGTTTGCGAAGTGGCTGGCGTGGTGGCTGGGTCGCAAGGGGTGGTGGATGGGTAGTAAGGGTGGGGATGCCTGGTTCACTGTACCTCATCTGATGGCGCAATCATCTGAATGGCAATATGATGGTTTTGCCTGGGGTGAAAAGATTGCTGGGGTATCTGCTTACAAGATTTCCAGGCGGACATTGTACCGTTATATTGGGATGTTGGGGCAGTATAACGATGGCCTACGGCTCTTAAGGGTTCGCAAGGGTGCAAATCCTTATAGTGGTTATCGGTGGGATGATGCTGGGTTGATGGCGTATTTTGAGGGGAAGCTGTAATAATGGGTGCTTATATATGTGTTGATTGTGGTGAATATGGTCATTTTTATATAAGGATAGGCGATTTGTATATTGTCTATTGTCGGGAATGTATTCGTGAATATATTATTCCGTTGGATGGTTGTTCGTCCATTGATGTTCGGGTGGTTTGTGGCTGTGGGAAGTCTTGAGGGCGCGATGTCTTACTAATCATCGCCACGCGGTTATCCTGCGCATGTGCTATGTTTGAATCGAGGGAACATTACGTATACGCTGCATGTGATGCTTCGCTCAGTTGAAGCGTATACGTAAAATTTGTTCCTGTCAAGCGGACGGGCACGGGAGCGGACAAACAGTAATCGCAGGCGATGTGCGAGAACCGGGCAGTTTGCAAGAGGGGGCAAGCTCCGAATTTGGCAATGTTCTCAGCCGGGGACGATTTTGGTGCGTGTTTTTATTCGTTGTTTTTCGGGCGCTTTGCTCTGCAAAGCGCAACCTATGGTAGGATATGGGTAATGTTCGATATTGGAGGTACAGTTATGGATGGTGATACAACCATTATTTTAGATTTGGTGCAGACATTTGGGACGTGGGTTATTTTCGTGTACTTGTTTGTACAGGAGCGTAAGGCGCATGAAATGACTCGTCGTGAGTATCGGGAGGATTTGCGTTCTATTGCTGGGTTGCGTGCCCAGCTATTGAATCAGCGTGAAAATACTGATAAGTGATTTCCGTATGCGAAGCATACTCATTAAGGCCAGCCTGTTTTTGGCTGGCATTTTTCTTTGCTGTTGGTGACGGGTTATGTTGTTTGATGGGTGAAGTAGGGATGCCGTGCGGGTATCCACTGTGCGCACTGGTGGATGTTTGGAGGTATCGGAACGTTGTTAACTTCGGAGCGCACGGCAAATCCCGGCACTATGGGAGGTTTCTCGTCCATGCTAGTGCCTGCTCTTGGCACTGCTTGGACTCCATCCAGCCGTGTGGAGGTGCTCGGATCTCGGTGATGTGCGATGTTCTTCGTCCATGCTAGTGCCTGCTTTTGGTACTGCTTGGACTCCATCCAGCCGTGTGGAGGTGCTCGGATCTTGGTGATGTGCG
>JBDLJO010000036.1:0-15774 GCA_039714275.1 Chloroflexota bacterium
ATCGAGAAAAAACCTTTTTATCATTTCTTGCCCGGCAGCGACGCACTGACTTTTGGCATGTTGGGATGTGACTTACACTGCGCGTATTGTCAAAACTGGATCAGTTCGCAAGCATTGAGAGACCCGGCATCGGCAGGAGCAGGACGGTATCTGAGAAAAATCACCCCCCAAGAAATACTGGCTTTTGGGGAGCGAACCGGGGCGGCGGTGGTGGCCTCATCGTACAACGAACCCTTGATCACCTCGGAGTGGGCAGTTTCCATATTTAAGCAAGCCAAAGATGCTGATCTGCCCTGTGTGTATATCTCTAATGGCAATGCCACAGCGGAAGTGCTGGCTTATTTAGATCCTTATCTTGATGGATTTAAGGTTGATTTAAAGACCATGCAAGATAAACAATACCGACAACTAGGGGGCGTATTGCAAAATGTCTTAGATAGTATTGAGCGAGCCTATGGTTTGGGTTTGTGGGTCGAGGTGGTGACTTTGGTGGTGCCCGGGTTTAACGATAGTGTTGATGAATTGATGGATACGGCCCGATTCATCGCCTCAGTTTCACCCGATATTCCCTGGCATATTTCGGCCTTTCACCCTGATTATCAGATGACCAACATACCGCATACGTCTGTTGAAACTTTGCGCAGGGCGGCAGAAATTGGTCAGGAAGCGGGACTGGGCTATGTTTATGTGGGGAATCTCCCTGGTCAACTCTCTGAATATAAGGATACCCACTGTCATCACTGCGGCAAATGCCTGATAGGACGTTCTGGTTATGTGATCCGGGAATACCGCATTACCCCTCAGGGCAGATGCCCGGACTGCGGCACAACGATCCCGGGTGTCTGGGCGCAGGATACCGAAGATGTACGGCTTGGGGGTTCAGGATACCCAAGATTGGTGAGATAACAAGATTGGATTTGTTGAATATACTGCTGAAAATGACGGCAGCTTTTAACTGGCTGGCTTAATTTGTGCCCGGATGACGAAACGATCCACTCCCCCAAAGCGATATTTATAAATTTCATCGCCGCGCATCATATCAAAAGCCGTGCGGCCGTTGTCGATAGCCCACTGGATGAGATGACCAAGCAATACCCAGCCCGGTGAGAGCTCTCGATACTTCCAGTTAATGCCGGAATTATAGACCCAAATCTGGTTATGGTAATCGAAGTTCAGGTATGCGGCAGCTTTCTCGCCTCCAATTTCAATGAACGCTAATTGGAGCCATCCGGCTTCAAATGCGGCATGGATTGCTGAACGCAATTGTGATCTCATCAGATCGGTGAGAAAGGTATCTTTTTCTGGCGCGGCGGCCATTAACTTGAAAAAAGCGTCAATTTCCTGATCGAGGTTAGTTTGATCCTCGACGATATACCAGGTCACCGGTTCGAAATGAGCTGCGGCGCGTTTCATTTTACGGCGGATTTCTCGACGCTGCTTCCCTTGTAATCCGGCCAGATAAGTTTCCCAATCACCGGCCAGGGTAATTCTTGGGGCGGGTTGGAGAGTCTCCTGATCGTAAACCAGGTTGTATTTAGGGGCGCTGTTTTTAAGAGCGGCTAAGGATTTTGAATCATCGAGCAGATTATAAAAATCAATGACATCCCAGGGGGGGGTATCAGGTCCGCTTAAGTGTTTTAGCAGCAAATCTATAAAGGGCGCTACCTGATCATGCGGAGCGATAAAATCCAGATAATCAGATATTTCAAAGCTCCCCAGAAGCATCAGTACACGTTCTCCGGCTGCCCGCTCAGTTAGAAAAAGGGGCGCGGCGGCCAGTAATTGGTTTTGCTCGTCTTGCGCGACGACAATATAAAGACTGCCATCCTGCCATTCGCCGCCGCCTAACGCAGCCCACCAAACGCTGAGATACTCATGGCGTAAAAAAGGTACGTTTATTGCACTTGTATCTAAAAGCTGATTCCACTGCGATGAGATTTGGTTGAATTGATCAAGGGTCGTAATGGTGTTTAACTGCATTTTGTGTCCTAAGTTGATTTTATCGTAAATATGAAGATTGATTACCCAGTCGATATGGTTATGGCGCCATTTTACCAGTATAATCAGATTACTCTTCAGAATGATAATGATTTATTAATCCAATAACTATGACAACGAATTTTGATTTAGTCTTACTTCCCATTGCCCGTCAAGGCGGACAGAATCAATCGGCACTCCCGGGAACCCATATTGCTATTCCACCGCGCCGTGCGGCACGAGGACGTTCATTGGAACGGGTGATCATTCACCTAACCTTAACGGGCAATGCTCCTTTGTCGCCAGATGGCACGGAAAAAATTACTGCACACTTAGAGCAGGCCTATTATCAAACGTCCGGCTCATCGACTGCGGCAATGCGTTCGATTGCGGAATGGCTCAATGAATATTTGCTGCAGCGCAATCAGAATGCAGCCAGCCGGGGCATGCATGCGGCCGGTTTGCTGACTCTGGCTGTAGTGCGCTCAAACCGTCTTTATATTGCCCAATCAGGCCCAGGTCATGCTTTCTTGATGACATCCCAGGGTGAGGTGCAGCATTTCCATCGCTCCGAAGATGAAGACCGCGGACTGGGGATTGGGCGGATAACCCACCAACACTACTACACAGCCGATTTTGCGTCTGGAGATAAGCTGCTGATCTCACCGCAACTGCCGGCAGGATGGACAGCAGCAGTTTTTAACGAGGCGCACAATCTGAAAATGGGTGAATTGCATCAGCTGTTAGTCCGACAGGGCGGAGACACCATCAACGCGGCTTTGATCACCACGCAGCCCGGCAAGGGCGGCGTGCGGCGGTTAAGCCCCCGCCCGGTGGGGAAAGACTTAGACGATGCTTCACCCATCAGTGCGGTTCAGCCTCAGTCAGATACAGTGCCTACATTGACAAGCACCCCCAGTGAAGAAACGCAGCCGGTTGTGATGGTGGATGAGCCAGATTTCGCGAGTATCGATCGATCTTTGGAGGCAACAGCAGCCACACCGGCAGTTGATGCTCCCATAGAACAGCCTCCCTCAAGACCAAAACGCCGCCGGTCTGCACCTATTTTGCCGGGTATCGGCGCTTTTGTTCGGGCTTTGATGGTAACCATCCGACAAGCTGGTAAGTCAAGTGCGGGTTTTATACGACGCATGCTGCCTGACGAGCGTTTGTTTTCGCTGCCCACAACCACATTGGCTTTTATCGCCATCGCTGTGCCGCTAGTCTTGACCGCGATTGCTGCGGGGGCTTATTTTCAACGCGGGCAGGGCAGGCTGTATGAAGCCTATATGCGTGATGCTCAAGGGGCGATGGCGCAAGCTCAGCAATTTGAAAAGGAGAACGAGAAGCACATCGCCTGGAGCGCGGTTGTGGGTTACCTTGATCTGGCCGAAACCTACAGCGTTACGGAAGAGTCTCAAGCTTTGAGAGTGTTTGCTGATGCTGCCCTTGATGACTTGAATCGGGTTACGCGCATAGAATTTTTCCCTGCCGTAGTTGCCGATTTGCCTAATTCGGTTGAAATTACGCGTATTGTCACTACGAGAGACCATGATCTATATTTGCTTAATGGCAGGGATAAAACCATTTTACGTGTCGTTAGTACGGGACAAGGATTCAGATTAGATAAATCTTTCCGCTGCGGTCCGGTACCCACGCTCAGCGGTTTGATTGATATTGCCGCGGCGCCGCCTAACAGCCAAAGTATTGCTGTGATGGGGCTTGATGGGGGAGGTAATATTTTGCAGTGTATTCCTGGTGGTGGGGAGCCATTAAATTTCCCCATCCCGCTATTTGATCACCGCGAACAACGAGCCTTTGTGATTGACAATGGTGATTTATATTTGCTCACAGAAAATGCCGTTTGGATCTATGATGGCAGCGCGGGTTTTCGCAATATGCCATCTGGTTTCTTTGGCGATCAAATCCCCAGCAGGATCGGAGAGACGATTGATTTTGCGGTTAGAGATGATAAGCTGTACTTACTCCATCATGATGGGACATTAACTACGGCATATCTTGAAGAAAATATGCTGAAAGAACCGGATGTGTTTAAAAATTTGCCCAGATCTGAAATTGGTCTCAGCACGATACCAGGAGCAACGTTGGCTGAAATGCAGTGGGCTGCTCCACCTGATTCATCATTGTATTTTTTAGATGCCGGGGCCCACACTATCTATCGATTTAGTCCACAACTGGTTTATCAAGAGCGGTATCAACCAAAAAACACTTTACCAAATGGCAAAATTACGGCCTTTACTGCCACTATAGGACATCAATTTTTTGTTGCTATGGGCAACCAACTATACTATGCCGTGATCCCGTAAGGAAAGCACGGTCATAAAAAAATCCCTGGACTCTCCAGGGATTTTTTTGATTAATGGATAGGTCAATTGATAAAAAATCAGGGCGCAGTATTTGTGGATGTAGGCCAGGGAGTGTAAGTGCTTTGGATGGACTGCATATCGGCACTGCCCCTTGTGACCGTTGGTATGATGACATTTTCCGCTTCAGGGGATGAAGTGCTGATGGTTGTTGTAGGGGGTGATGTAGATATAGGTGAGGGTGTGATGGTAGCGGCCATTTCGGGGAGCGTTACCCTCCAGGCGAAAAATGCCAATGCCCCCAGCAAGATGATTGCTGCTGCGGCCAAACCGATTCCGGCAAGGGTATAGAAGGACCGCCGGGATTTTTGTTTTGTTTTCGACGTTTGGTTTTTATCAGGGTACTGCAGTGTAATGATGGTGATATTGTCATGCCCGCCGTTATGATTAGCCAAATCCACCAAATGGTTCACGCCTGCATCGCTGCCAAATTTTTCAAGGGTATCCCTGATCTCCTCATCCGAAACAAGGTCCGTCAGGCCATCACTGCAGAGCACCAGCCGATCCCCGGGGGAGAGTTTTAAACCCTGGCGGCGCAAAGCTTGTTGGTCAGTATCATCAGCGTGCAGGCGGATACGGAAGTCAACCTCAGGCGGTTTTTCCGACCCTAAATACTGCCGGATAACATGCGCTTGTGGATGTCCTTTGGCTTGCTCCGGTTTGATAATGCCATAAGTAATTGCTTCTTGAATCCAGGTGTGGTCGATGCTGATCTGGGTGATGGTACCACTGCGAATCAAATAAATGCGCGAATCGCCAACCGTGGCTGTATAAAGCTGATCTTCAATGATCCAGGCGCAGGCGCAGGTAGATCCCATCCCGCGCATGGCACTATTACCGTCAGCTTGTGATCTGATCTGTTGACTGGCGCCCACGACCGCATCCCGCAGGATGGCTGGCGGATTCTCGCCATCGCTTTCAGCCACAGCAGCACTAATGCTCTCAACTGCGATTTCGGCAGCAACTTCCCCAGCTTGATGTCCTCCGATGCCATCCGCAACAATTGCGAAGACCGCAGGGACAGCGGCATTGGTACTCAACGCATGGGCAGAGATGCCGTAGCGATCCTCATTATTTTTACCGCTCATACCTTTATCGGTTGCAGCGGCAGCGTTAAGATGTGCTTGTTCTTGTGGAATCACGAAGCCTCCAGGGGAATTACCTTTGGTTTGGGAATTTGTCTATGATCACTATATTTAAAACACATGCCTACCCGTCCAATATGGATGATATCTCCATGCTTGAGTTTAACACCGTCAGGGGGTAAAAGCTGATAATTCACCCAGGTCCCCGCGATTGACTTTTTAGGTTCCAGATAGAAATGGCCATCCTGATCTTTATACAGACGGGCGTGGGATGCTTCCACTGATGGATCAGCAAAGTGCACGGCAGCTAAATCTTTATGACTGCCAAAAATAATTTCGCGCTGAGTGATAGCAATCCTTTCTTGGTCGACAGCGTTATTTACACTCTCAATCAATTCTAAGTAAGCAGTTTCATCAACTCTTTCTTGTTCTTTTCGCCAGGGTAACTGATATCCCCAGGGTGGTATTTTGATGCGTGCAGGTTTTGATCTCTGATGGGTGGATGGCTGAGTTGCGGAAGACTTTTTTGCCTTATTGGATCGTGTTTCAGGGCGTAATCTCCCTACAGCGCGGGGTTGAATCCGCCCGGTGATTATCAGGATGAAAAAAGCTGCACCGATTACCAAGACTGCCAGAATCCCAGCTGCCAGGGCTTCTTTTTGTTTAAGCACCGCAAGGATACTGGGAAGCGTTTTGATGACTTCAATTTGTACATTATGCTCAATGCTGGTGCCGGTTAATCCCAGGATATCTTCAGCTTCAATTTTTATCGGCAGGGTTGTGTTGGCTGTGTAATCCTCAAGCGGCCAGATAAATTGGTCAAAGGGAGGAGATGTGTTGGTGCTCACCAAGCTGCCGTCAACATAAAACGAAGTCTGTTGAAGCAGACGCAGTATGCCATCGGGAAATTCGATCAAGATCTGAATGGTTTCATCTTTGGGGGAATAATCAGGTCCACGCTCAAGGATATCATGGCTGCTGGTTTGATCGATACGCTGAATCTTTAATGGCGGCGTGATGAAGATGGGGTTGGGAGGCAAAACCTGCAGCTCAAAAGGCAGTTGGGGGCTGGTGATGCCCAGCGTATTCACCCGAGCGGCAACCAGATGATTTTCCCCAGTGGTAATTTGAGATTGATAGGTTACCCAATAGCTGTATCGCAGCGGGTCAATCAGGTTTTCAATGTCGGGGAGGGTTTCATCGCCCGAGAATACGAAGAAGTCGCCCCCAGTTTCACTCGCCAATTGGCTTAATTGTACAGCGCTGTCACTATTGGCATAGGCTTTGGATGAGACCATCCAGACATAGACCTGAATGCCGCGCTGTTTGGCTTGTGAAATTAAGCTTGGAAGTGCAGCAAGTTCGCCCTCAACAGGGTGCGGGGTGATAAAGAGAATGCCGGGTTGTAAATTGCCTGGAGATACCGGATCGGAAGCGGTGTTGATAGCTTGAACGAGGGTATCTAAGCTGGGGGTCAGGGAATCGGGGGTCAGATTTTCATCCAGCAACCAGGGAACCCAGTTAGTTATTTCCGCAGTATGAATCTCTTCGACCGTACTGTTGGTGACCAGGTTGAAATCATCTGATTCAGAGTCAGGTTTTGAGTCCTCCCAGTCGGCAACTGCCTGGACAATGCTTTCGTGTCGTGAAATGCCATCCTGGTTTCTAATGGCATAGGAGGGTCCCATATTGAGAGCGATGACAAATTGCGCCCCGCTGTTGACTTCCGTTAGTGTTTCTACAGGGATCGCATTTTCGTTTTCCAGGATTGTGATATCGACTGGTTCCAGCCCGTGTACAAAATAGCCGAGGTTATTGTGGACGTTCAGACGCGCAGTGATACCCGGAAAGGCATCTGTGTCAAGCTGCGAGAGCACTACTTTTGCAGCCCCGTCAGCTTTTGCAGAGGTGAATCCCAATAATATCAGCAGCGAAAATAAGAATAGGGTGCTTGCCCTGCTCCATAATTTGAGCATGGCTAGATTTTAGCACGAAAAAAGTGGGTAGTTAGGTAGTTGGTTAGTTGGGTAGTAAGGTAGTTGGGTAGTTAGTTAGTTGGTTGGTTTCCTTCCCCAAGTTTAGGGTAAGCGGGGGTACTAACTCTGATGGCGTGGGAGACTGCTTCGCAAAAACGGCTCGCAGTGACATGATGCCTAGATTGCGCGCTTATGATCCATTAGATCTACAAAAAATAATCGCTCATGCAAACTTAAAGATTTTGAAACGAAAAGAAACGAATACTATGTTTAGTTAGGTAGTTGGGTAGTTTTGTAATGCCAAACTTAAACGTTTTAATCAATTAGGAATAAACAGCCATGTTTGGTTGGGCAGCTGGACCTTCGATACTTTGGCAAACTCAGTGCAAGCAGGTTCAACGTCCGGGTATAAATTCCCGGGCTGAATGTACGAAGCCCGGTTGGGGCTGGGTAGTGCGCCCCCCTAACCCCCCAAATCTGGGGGGAATAGATTCCCGCATGTGCGGGAATGATCCTTCGACAGGCTCAGGACAGACAGGGTGCAGGAATGGTGGGGGGTTGGCCTGGGTTGGGTAATGAGTCTCAGCTGAGGGCGGTAATTCTACGTTTAATGAGAGGGAGATCGCTTCGCAAAAACCGCTCGCGATGACATGCATAAGCATGGATTCCTGCTGGATGCATGCGGGAATGACAAGAAAAGAAGCGGGAATGATCCTTCGACAGGCTCAAGACAGGCAGGGTGCAGGAATGGCGGGGGCCTGTCCCCCGGCCCTCAAAAACGTTGAAACTTAAACGTTTCATTCAATTAGGATCAAAGGCCTATGTTTGGTTAGCTGGGGAAATGTGACCCTCGCCTGGGAATGAATCCCCGGGCTGAATGTACGAAGCCCGGTTGGGGATGGGGAATTTGGTAGATGGGTCCAATTTTTAAAATTGGACCTATCTTAATTGAATCGATAATACGGGGAATCTTTTAATCATAGATACTCGTTTTATTTTTTTGGAGGAACGAGTAGTTATGTTTCGTGGAATCAGTAGATTAATATTTTATTGTTAAAGTGCCATAAAAAAAGCCAACGCAAAAAGTACTCGCGTCGGCCAAGGGTATTGATGGCAACATTGTAGCACATATGTTCTAGGTCGTCAAGAGGATTTTTGGGCTTAGATGTGAGGGGGTATTTTTTTGATCGGGAACAGGCGTATGCAGGGTGTGCGTGTCAAACCAAGAACAAACTTCCGAGGTTTCTAAAACCGCGGAAGTCTTAAATCTCGTGTTTGAATGATGGAAGTGGGAAAGTAATTCTTGAGCGGTCACCTGGGTGGTGCCACCCCGAAGGGGGTGCTGACCGAATGCGGCGGGAGATTGCTTCGCAATAGCAGCTCGCAACGACAGTTTTGATTTGTCAGCACGAGATGGCTTTATCATCTAAGCAATCCCCAAGATGGAGCGGATGATACAACCCCCGGGAGTGCGGAAGCTGCTATTCGTTATACGAAATTTATTTTTGGAAGCATTAACAGATTCCACCCCGATG
Organism: Chloroflexota bacterium; assembly: GCA_039714275.1. Taxonomy (GTDB): domain Bacteria; phylum Chloroflexota; class Anaerolineae; order Anaerolineales; family UBA11858; genus JBDLJO01. Next base: position 8,958 of record JBDLJO010000036.1, read on the forward strand.
GTGATGAGGGGTACGGGAAACAAAGGTTAATTTGAGTTGGGGTTTTTCATCCATCACAATTACTCTCCTGGCAGCAATCTTTGAGCTAATTCCCAGAGCCCCGGCTTTTGATACTGCAATTGTGCCTGGATCGCTCGAAAGAACTCATGTCTCAATCTAACGATCCAGGCCATGCAGACTGGGTAAGTTATCTCTGGTTATTTATTCGATGTTGTAGAACTCACGCCGGCCAGATTCGACCAGCGCGGTCATGCGTCCGAACCATTCACCAAATTCAGGTGTGGCGAAGATCTCGACAGATTCATTCTCAAAGGCAGCCAAACTTTCAAACTCCGCTTCGGTGACCACGGTGAAGAACGGGCCGCTCATATCAGTTAAAATGCGAGGTGCATATTGGATCGGCCACTTTGATGTTTCTTTAAAAATAGCCGCCAGGTCACCACCTTTACCATACTTTGCTTGGAATATATCGCGTACTAAAATCATTGTTATCTCCTTAATCTAGATTGTTTAGGCGCAATTTATTGAAAAAAGCGCCAACGGTTGATAGTTACATAATTTAAAAGATCTGACCCACATCCCCTAGAGCGGAACACCCATGATCATCCAGAGTCCCCAGCCGATCATCAGCACCCCGATCACCCAGCTTACTTTGTGACCGCCTGGCAGCAGTTTCTCTACCAGTACATAAGCGGCAATCAAAGCAATCCAAATCAGGTTCATCACACCAGCCACAAAGAGCAGTGCCATAATCAACCAGCAGCAACCAACACAGAAAACACCGTGACGCAATCCCATCACCAAAGCCCCCAATTTACCTTCGCGCCACTCAGCCATGAGAAAACCTAAAGGGGTTCTGCAGTGCGACAAGCAGGCATATTTAAGCGGTGTAAATTGAAAAACACCGGCGGCGATCAGGATGATCCCACCCAAAACAGGACTGGTGGTTTCCATCATAGGGGAAAGTAAAGTGGCTGCATGAAGACCTCCCTGGGCTAAAGTAGCCGCCGCAGAAAACGCCGTCCAGACCAATACATAGCCCAGAAAGAAAACGGCTGTGCCGTGGATTGGCTTTAGCTCTGACTTGTGCTGCCGGTTGATCTTACTGTACATCAGAACCATCGGGGCGGCTGAAGGAGTCATCATCGCAAACATCATCACTGTCCACATGATAAACACCAGGGTGAAATCAACGATTCCCCAGGGTTGGAAGGTGGGCGTAGCCATCTCCATTCCCATATTGACCTCGCTCATATCCATCATATTAGCCATATCCCAGGCCAAATAAACCATATAGGCCCAAGACAATAAGATGATTGCGCCAAGACTGATCAACACAATGGACCGGTCGCGTCTTAGAAAATTATTTGTTAAGGTTGCTGATGTCATATTCTTAGCCTCCAGGCATAGAAAGAAATCGTGGGAACCAGTCTGAAATTCCGTTTGTACTCAGACCAGGTCCCCACAAAATGCTGTTGTACGCTAAGCACCCTGGTAAGTGAAGGGGGAATAAAACCCGTTCTTGCCAGTAAATTCCCAATCAAACCCGTGATCTTTGTAGGTCACTTTCTTGGATTTGCTGACTACGGCCGGATATCCTGGCGCAATGCATAGCGGATGATTCTCAACGGTAATATCCGCCCCACCTTGCCCTGTATTCATCGCTTCAATTTCTGCTTCTGCGACACCGGCAATCTTTAAGCTGCGCCGTTTCCCTTCAGCTTTGTAGGTCATAGGCAGGTGGGTGACTCCTACTACCTCACCAATATGTGCGACCAACTTGCTAGGATGACCGCCAGCCTGTCCTGTGAAGACCTGCGCCAGGGCATTTTTCTGGCTTTCAGTCGCTCTATCGTCAAAATATACAGCCGCTTGCCACTTCACTTCTGCCATATTGCCTGGACTGAGTACAGCCAGGGCGACATTCAGATCATCGAGAGAGACGCCATTATAGTTGCCCTCGTCGATATGCCAGGCCACCAGCACTGTACAATCATCTTCCGTCGGGTCGCTTAGAAAAACACACGGGCAAGCCGCTTCGCAGTTGCAAGCTTCAAAGTACGTTCCATTCAGTTTCCAATCTTGAGACATTTTATTACTCCTTAATTTGGGCTTTCGCCGCATAAAAATTCACCTTTCAAACCTGTTATCGGTATTTAGGGTACAGTGTATGATTCCATTGACCGATATTACGGTTTATGAACCGCAAATTGCACATCTACACAAGTAGGATTGCAACCGCCAAAGAACAGATTCAATTGGTCGTAGAGGATATCGGGATCGTCACTCGCCTGGCCGTGGAATTCCAAAATCCAGTGGATCTCAGCATCCTGAGCATCTAACATGCCGCTGCCAAATAAAACCTGACCTGGGGTAACACCTTCCTCAATCGTAAGCTGGAAGTTTCCCACCCCACCTTGATTATCGATCACTTGACCTGCACCCCAGAATGCTGATACTTCCGCAGCGGCATTAAACAAATCGTCTCCCGTGCAGACACCAGCACCACCACCACTGCATGCTCCAGGATTATTGAACGCCACGATCCAGAGCGTGTATGCGCCTCCAGGTTCAAGCCCATTCGTGTTGAATTGCAGATGTACTTCTCCATCCCCTCTTAGAAGTTGTGACACAGCACCGGTTACTTGCTCTGCTGTATCGGGGGGATAAGTATAGATGCTGCTGATGCTGGGACCCGTAGCAGCAAATGCCGATCCAAATGTAGAGATTAACATTGCGAGTAACATGAAAGATGTAATTAAGAAAGACCTGCGTTTTAAAAACATTTTATGCCTCCTTTGGCATAGATTTGTATAGATCATTATTTGTGAATTTCCCTTTGGGTTCGCAGGTTGATATATCCTACGATCCTTGGTTCGCTTAGCAGGGGAATTCGTCCTGCCTTATTTCTAAGCCTATTTGACCTCGCCTGCATGTTTACTTAACATTTTTTCATCATCGACCTCCATCTTTCTTGGGGCAATTTGCTGCTCCGAATTTTGTGGGCTGATAGGAATCGTTAGGTTGATTTAGTCCTCACAAAATGTTTGTGGGGTTATATTACTGGCTGCGCGAGAAAATATCTTCTAGCGAAGGTTTGTTTATTGGTTTGATTTTGAAATGGGGGAGCCAAACCAAGGTTGGGTTCAGCTGGATGAGGGATGAGGTGATACATCTTCCCGAAAACCAGGCAGGAGACAAAAGTGAAAATTCTCCACTTTCTGGGAAGATGCCTGAGATAAAATGCGCTGGATAATTTATTCGGGGTTGATCAGATCAAGTTCGCGGGCACGGGTCACAGCCATTACTCGATTACGAACGCCCAGTTTTCTGTATATCTGACCGGAGTAGAATTTGACAGTTCCGATCGCCAAAACAAGCTCATCCGCAATTTCACTATTCGTTAGCCCCTCACAAAGAAGTTTGAGCACATCGAATTCACGGGGAGTGAGCGGCTGAATAAGATTTTGGGTGGGCTCCGTTGGCAATACCACACCTTCTGAGGGTCGCATCAGAGGAAGTGAAAGTTGGTTGAGCAAATCGGACGTCAGGGGGCCCAAGTCGCTTTCTTCACCTTTTATTGTGGCAGCAGAAAATATTTCCGGTGGGGTTGTTTTTTGATATTTAATGATCAGTGTTTTTGCTTGGGATTGCAAATCGTAATCCGATGAGGGATGGTTTACAGCAAAGGCGAGAAGGATTAATGGCCGTTCGATCTGTCCCAATTTCCACAACAATTCAGCAATATGCACCATTAAACTAAATAAAACACGCCGGTAATCGATATCTACCGCGAGGTGCAGTGCTTGTTGGAAATAGCTTTGGGAAAGCGCAACCTCATCCTGCTGATTAAATACAATGCCTAATCCCTGGTTGGCCGCCGCTAACCCACCTTTATCATTAATATCCTGGTAAATTCCCCGGCTGCGCTGGTAATGTTCTTCTGCCTCGGCAAAGGAACCCTCTTTGAGGGCAATATTGCCTAGATTGATCAGGGCAAGCGCCATGCCTTCCGGATCATCAAATGACTGGCGAATCTCATAACTGGCTTGGAAATGGGTTTTGCCCATTTTTTTATCACCCAGTGCGACAGCAATTTGGCCCATGTTGTTCAAAATATAGGCCATAAACCAGCGGTCGCCACTGATCAATGCCTGGGCATAAGCTTGTTGGGCAAACACCAGGGCTACTTCATATTCTCCCAACCCCAAATTCGCTTCAGCGAGCAAATGGTAAGCAAACTGGCGGTTGATGGCATGTTTTTGTAATTCGGCGACCTGACGAACCTGTTCAGCATATTCAACGGCCGCTGCATAATCCCCCCTGGCAAGGGCTACAAAACTTAACGGAGCGTTTGGATCTGTTATGTTACCGGGCAGCGGTGGGATCTTTAGGCGTTGATAGATGGTTTGCATCTGCACCATACATGCCTCCGTACCTTGATAACGCCCAAACCGCAAATGGTACCAGCCCTGATACATCAGGACGCCGAGTAAAGCCAGATCTCTGACTTCACTCTGGGGCTGTGCATTTAAAACTTCGGCAGCTTGCGAAAAAAGCGTCAAGCCTTCCAAATAGCCGCCCAGATATTGATAATACAGTCCCAAAGGTTCGCTTCCTTTAGCAAGGGCGTCTGCATCTACAGCAGCGACAGCCCATAACCAGGCTGCGCGGATATTGTCTAGTTCTTGCTTGATTTCAAGCAAGGCTTCGCGCTGACGACCTCCAGCTACATCCTTGCTGCGCTGGTGGAGAAATTGGATGAAATAGTTGGCGTGGTCTACCTGGGCTTGCTGGATATCTCCCACTTTTTTTTCCAGTTGTTCGGCTGCAAATTGGCGTAATAGTTCGTGGATTTGATAACGGCCGTCAGCATCCAAACGTAGTAAAGATTTATCTACGAGGGCAGATAATATTGGCAATGATGCCCCCGTTACATTATCGGCAGCATCTCGCTGGAAACCGCCCCGAAAAACCGACAGTCGATTAAATACCTCTTGCTCCTCCTCCGTCAATCGCTGCCAGGTCTGATCAAATACCGTCTGCATACTGTGATGGCGCTCCGGCAAATTCCGTAATCGAGTCGTCAGGAACTCCAGGTTGCTTTGGATTTCATCAGCAATTTCCTGGCACGCTAAGGTTTTGCGCCAGGCGGCAGCTAGTTCCAAAGCCAATGGCATCCCGTCGACTAGCTGGCAAATACGAACGATGGCTTCCTCTTCCTCGGCCGGTGAAAAATCGGCGTAGACGCGCTGCGCCTGTTTATTGAAAAATTGCACCGCATCGTAGTTTTGTTCAATGGATTTCGCGCCCAGTTTTTCGGGAAAGGTCAGCCCGAGCACAGGGTACAACCACTCTTCTTTGAGATTTAAGGCTTCCCGAGAGGTGATCAGATATTTGATCTGCGGTGTGGATGGTAACAAGACAGACAGTTGGTCAACCGCATCCGGGAGGTGCTCGAAGTTATCCAGAATAATGAACGCTTCTTTATCGAATAGATATTGACCAAGTTGAACGAGAGCAGGCTCTTGACCCATTAAGGGTAACCCCAGCGCATCGGCAATAGCAGGTATAAAGAACTCGCCTGAGCGCAGCGGTTGCAAATAAACGACAAAAGATCTGCGCTTAAAAGTCTCGCTACTCATTGAGGCCAATTGCAGAGCCAACCGGGTTTTACCGATTCCGCCGGGTCCGACCAGCGTCAGCAGTTGGCAGCCTGGGTCAGACAGCTGCTTAACAATCTCTGCGATCTCTTCCCTTCTTCCAATGAAGGGGGTAGACTGTAATGGCAGGTTACTTGACTTGGATTGTTGCATATTGATTACTTACATACAGTTGGTGACAGTCCGTTTTCGGCAGTTGGGTGGTCTTCTCGGCCTATTTAGACCAAATAAGGGTTTTTACCAAAGATATTATCTAGCATATCACAAAGCTAATCAACAGAATAGTATCGGTTTGATGAAATCAAAAGAGTAAACAGCAGCTTAGATGACAATTTTGAGGAGAAAAAGCGATGTGTTCAAAGACAATTCTTGAAAACGAACTGATTGATATCCACAATACCCTGCATACCGTTGTGGATGACCTCACAACGAACGAATGGATTACTCGCCCAGAACCCGGCCAAAATATTATTAGTTTCACCGTCTGGCACTTGCCTCGTATACAGGATAATATCATTCAGACGTGGGTCCGGGGCATACCTGAACTGGTACACGGTGAGCGTTGGGAAGATTGGCACCAATTTAGATTTTTTGGCAGCGGCGTTGGAATAACATCTCAAGAAGCGGATGAAATTGCTTCAAGGGTACAAAAAACTGATGTGCTGGCTTATGCGGATCAAGTACAGCAAGAGATTTTAACCTGGCTGCAGGGGCTTAGCGATGATGATCTCGAGATGATTCCTGATTCCAAGAAATATCTATCATCCTATCCTGAATATCAAACGCCGGGTTATCACCAAGAGGCGGATGGTCTATTGGACCAACCCGTTCGAGTCTTGTTGATGCAACCTTGTATTGAGCACCTTGATCAGCATCTGGCTGAGTTAATGCTTGCTAAGGAGATTTTGCGAGTAGGGAAATAACCTTCAGGGTACCACCGCACCTGCGATTAGTTATGTTGAAATCGACAGCAACCTTGACAGCTTCTTCAACGACGGTTTTGAGAGCGGCAATCTGAGCGTTTGGAACAGCAAAGCCACCGGTGGAAGGGTTCTGGCCACCTCCACCGGTGGCTGATTACTGGGGTCTCACTTGCTTGATATTTCTACCCTTTTTAGCAGGGGAGCAAAACGATCAGATTTCTTCAGCTGTTT
>JBDLJO010000037.1:0-15499 GCA_039714275.1 Chloroflexota bacterium
AGTTTTTCAAGCTCATCAACCATGTTTTTGATCACATCAAAACCACCCTGCCAAAATGCAGCTTGGGTAATATCAATACCTGCTTCAGAGAGCAGGCGCTGCGGTGCGTCTGACCCGCCGGCTGCCAATATCTTAAGGTAGCGCGGGATAAATGAATCGCCTTCGGCTTTGAACTGCTGATAGAGAGACAGCACCAAAAGCTGCCCAAAGGCATACGCGTAAACATAGAATGGGGTGTGATAAATGTGCGGGATCGAAACCCATTCCCATTTGAACTCATCGCCTACCTCAATGGAATCGCCAAATTGGACGGCTAAATTTTCAAGATAAGCCTCGGCCAATTGATCTACCGTGGCGCCATCGCTGATCATCTGGTGAGCTTTGCGCTCAAAACGTGCAAAGAAAGCCTGGCGCATGATCGTGGCATAGGCATCATCCACCTGAGAAAAGAGAATATCTCGGCGCACATCATCATCGGTCTCTTCGGAAAGCATTTTGTCGATTAAGAGCATTTCTCCAAAGGTAGATGCGTTTTCAGCCAGGGGAAGCGAAGAATGGAAGGCAAAAATATTATGATGCTCGGCCAACATGGCATGAATGGCGTGCCCTAATTCATGTGCCATTGTGGAGACATCGTCCACTTTACCTTGATAGTTGAGTTTAACATATGGCGTGCGGCCCGGCTCAACCGAAGCACAGAAAGCGCCGCCTTGTTTGCCTTTGCGAACTTCACTGTCAATATGCTGTTCATCAAAAACTCGCTGCGCCATCTCGGCGATTTTCGGATCAAATTCGCGGAAGGATTCCAATACCAATTCAGCGGCTGCGTTGAACTCGTAGGTCTTATCAGATGTCTCGGCTACCGGTGCATAGACATCATATCGGCGCAGGCGTTCAACATTCAGCCATTTGGCTTTTAAGCGAAAGAACCGCTGAAAGACATCCGAATTACCCTCGCAAACACCCAAAAGGGTATCAACTACGTCATCAGGGATATCATTGCGCAAATTACGCACCGACATCGGGCTGGCATAGCTGCGCAGCTCGACGTTCTCCGAACGCCAATCGCGTACCACGGTCTGATACATTTGCCCCAAAATTGGACCCTCTTCAGCATAAACACGGTAAAGCTCCTGGTAAGCGGCGGCGCGTAGATCTGGGTCACTGCGGCGCACCAGGGACATTAACTCACCGCGTGTCATCTCTTTTTCCTCGCCCTCAACTTCAACCTTATACACGTAGCGGTTGGTAATCGCATCATAGAGGTTGATCAAGGCGCTGAAACCGTTAACATTCTTAACGTTGATGATTTTCTCTTCTGATTCGGTCAGCGTGTGCGGTTTGAAGTTGCGCATCTCCTCAAGCCAGTAGCGATAACCATCAGATAACGCCATCAAACGATCTGCATCCGGGGCATCCAAATCCTTCCACCAGAGTTCAAAGAACAGAGTCTGGTTTTGGGCCTTGGCCATGAACTGCTCGACTCGTGCAACCAGGGCTTGGGCTTCCTGGTTCTGGGTATCCTCGGTGATCCATAAACCCGGATAGTAATACAGGCGGTGTGATAGGGTGGTAATTTCTTCCAGGGCTTTTATGCCGTCCATGAAATCTTCAAAATCAATATCCGCGCTCAGTTTTTCACGCAGTCCCTCAAATTCACCAACTTTTGCTTCAATCTGCTTGAAGGCGGCCTCTATTTCGGGACCATCGGCGGTCGGAAAAAGCTCTTCAAGACTCCAACGAGATAGTTGATATGCTGTCATAGGTACATCCTTTCATGGTTTGCACAGCCGATTTTATACCGGCTCTGATAAATAAAAAAATAAATTAACACCGGGGGGAATTATACTCGATAAGAGCCCAACGATAAATTTTGATATTGCCAGGGGGGTTAATATCATGCTGGCTGTTTTTAAACGCCCCGTCAAAAAACAAACCTGGTTTCTAGCATTGTGGGTGCAGCAAAAAGATCAATGCTTATACATTAAAACGCACATGCATGATATCGCCGTCAACCACAATATATTTTTTTCCCTCAAGGCGCAAAACCCCCTTAGAGCGTGCTGCTGCCATGCTGCCGAGTTCCATCAAGTCATCGTAAGTGACCACCTCGGCCCGGATAAAGCCTTTCTCCAGGTCAGAGTGGATCACACCCGCTGCTTCGGGCGCCGCTGCGCCGCGTCTCACAGTCCATGCCCGCACTTCATCCTCTCCAACCGTAAAGAAAGAAATCAGATCCAGCAAATCATACGAGATTCGAATCATGCGGTTCAGACTTGGTTCTTGAATGCCGTACTCATCCATAAAAATTTGGGCGTCCTCGGGAGATAATTGGGCGATATCCATTTCGAGTTGTCCTTGGAGCGGCACCGAGCAAACAGCTTTTCCGCACGGATAATCGATTTCTGGCGGCTCATGTCCTTCGGCTACATTGAGTACTAACAGGATATATTTCATCGAGAGGAATCCAAATCCCGAGAGAATTCTCTTCTCGTCAATGTTGAATTCCAGGTTGCGCAGGGGTTTCTCATCAGAAAGCGACTCGTGTAACCGCTCAAACAGGGCTGTTTCACGTTCTACTTCGATTTTATCGCGCCCTGCACCGCGTCGCCGTTCCTGGGCTAAACGCTCCAGTTTATTTTCAACCGCAATCAGATCAGAAAGCAAAAACTCGCTGTCCATCGCCGCAATATCTCGCAGCGGATCTACCCTCCCTGCTGGATGTGGGATGCTGGGGTCATCAAAGCAGCGCACAACGTGGATCAATGCATCCATCTGCGAGAGTTGATTCAACAACGGGCCCGATATATCCCCGCTTGAACTGCCTTCCAGCCCGGCGATATCCGCATAAGTTACCTTTGCATAACTCGTTTTCTTGGGGTTGAACAATGCCGAGAGCGCATCAATGCGCGGGTCCGGGACATTGACCACCGCGGTGTTGACTTCAAACCGCCCGCCGCTGATGCTTACCGGGCGGTCGCCGCGCGTCAGCGCGTTAAAAATGGTCGTTTTTCCGCTTTGGGGTAAACCAATAATACCTAATTTCATCGTTAAATCCTGACATAAATAAAGAGGCAGTAGATGCAGGTCTTAAGCTTACATCTGCTGCCCCTATAGACTTTTCATATTTAAAACCGCCCGAGATTATAACCCAGGCAGTTGATCTGTCAACGCCGGACGCCGGGTATAGTACTCATTAACACTAGGGCTGCAAAACTGCCATCGACTCCCTCACCTGGTCAGCATCTAAACTGCCGATCACCCGCCAGCTTTCCTCCCCTTGTGCATCAAAGAAGACAAAGGTCGGGGTAAAGCTGCCATATTCTCGAGCCACTGCTGCCCCGGCTGGGGATTGCACATCGACTCGTACCACACGTAATTGGCCATTATACTCATTTTCTAACCCATCAACGATAGGTTTCGCTGCCGCGCAGGCAAATCAGAAAGGCGATTGCAGCTCGAGCAGCACGGGTTGTCCCAGTCCCAGAACGGATTCAAATTCTGATTTCGTCTCAGCTGTATCCGTTGCCGGGCGTAATATGATCCAGGCCACCAATAGGATCACCGTCAGCACAGCCAGGATGCTGAAATCCCTGGTCTGTGCGCCGTCCCGAAGCAGGATAAAAGCCGTCACGCCAAGAATAAAAATAAAACTGAGTATCATTGAATAGTGATTGATAAGCTGCATAAAATCTCCTATATTTCATTTATATACTCATTTTACTCTACTTTTCAACTATTCTTTGTATGCTTATTGATTCCTTTATTCAGTTGAATTTTTTCATACGCTCAATTGCACTGGCGATCAAGATCCCATGCGCTGCACCTTGACCCTTCGTGCAACATTCGTTAGAATTGTGCCACCTTGCCAAAGTGGCGGAACTGGCAGACGCGCACGACTCAAACTCGTGTTCCTTTTTGGAGTGAGGGTTCGATTCCCTCCTTTGGCACCAAGGCAAAACAGCCCTTAAAAAAGGGGCTGTTTTTTTATATATCTATGGTTGCGTAGTTTCCTGGTTTTCTGACAAATTAACTAAAACTCATTTCAGGGGCATAATTTTTCCGGCTATAATTGAGAGCATATAACAACATCAGCCTTGGGAGGACCCTATGTCATCACGTAAAAAAATCCTCGGCGTCATCATGGGCGGCGGGCGTGGTTCACGTCTTTTTCCATTGACTCGCGATCGCGCCAAACCAGCTGTTCCAATTGCCGGAAAATACCGCCTCATTGATATCCCCATCAGCAACTGTATTAATTCAGGCATCCATCGCATTGCCGTGCTGACCCAGTTCAACTCCGTCTCGCTTCATCGTCATATCAACCAAACCTATAATTTCGATTCCTTCAACCGCCGCTGGGTACAAATTTGGGCTGCCGAGCAAACCTTAAATACCAAGGATGAAGGCTGGTACCAGGGCACTGCTGATGCTGTTCGCAAACAGCTGGTTGAAATCCAATCCACAGGCACGGAACATGTCCTTATCTTGGCCGGCGACCACCTCTACCGCATGGATTACGCCAAGATGTTCCAATATCATCAAGAAAAGAATGCTGAGATCACTGTTGCTGTTCAGCCTGTATCCACGGAACAGGCACCGCGCTTTGGCATCCTTAAACGCGACCCCAACGGCATGATCAGTGATTTTGTGGAAAAACCAAAAGATCCTCAGGTTCAGAAGGCTTTTGTCTCCCGCACCGAAGAGGCCCGTCCATTTTTAGGCTCGATGGGTATCTACCTCTTCAACACCCGCGCGTTGGTCAAGCTCTTAGGAAATACTACAGACGATGATTTTGGAGGCCAGGTGATTCCCAAGGCCATTGGCACCCACCGTGTAGCCGGGTTCGATTTCGACGGCTATTGGGAGGATATCGGTACCGTGCGCTCTTTTTATGAGACCAATCTTGCTTTGGCGACGCCTGAATCCCCTTTCCTTTTCCAGGATCGTGATAATCCGATTTATTCACGTCCCCGCTTTCTACCTGGGACACTGGTCGATGGCGCCACCCTGGAAAATGTCATGCTGGCTGACGGCTGCAGGATAGGCAAAGCTGTCATCGAGGGTGCTATCATCGGCTTACGCAGTCAAATACAAGATGACGTTATTCTTCGTGACACGATTCTGATGGGTGCCGATTATTTTGATCCCCTTGATGGGGTACCTGAAAACGACATCCCCCTGGGCATCGGTGCAAATTGCAAAATCGAGGGTGCGTTAATTGATAAGAATGCCCGTCTTGGTGAAGGTACGATCATAAAACCATTTCCCCGCGGCACAGAAATTGAAGGCAATCTGTGGTGTGTTCGAGACGGTATTGTAGTAATTCCCAAGAATACCGTCCTTCCTCCTGAGACCATCATCGGTCCAGAATAAACATAACTCTCTTTATCATTAAGTAAAAACCGGGCTTTTAGCCCGGTTTTTATTACGCCATTTCCATTACTTTGGTAAAGATATCAAAGGTCGGTGGTATCTCAAAGTGTTTTTTGATTGCACATTGTTCTGCCGAACGAACCAGAGCATCACGATATTTCTCGGGAAAGGTTGGGGGCACTTGAATCTCTAGCTGGATTTGACTTAGCATGCCGTAGTTTACCGGGGAGCTGGACATACGCTGCACAATCCGAATCCCATCGGTTGGTAAACCGCGCTGGTTACAAAAACCCAAAACATATATCCCGGCACATGCTCCTACAGATGCCAAAAAGACCGCAAAAGGAGTCGGTGCTGATCCCGAACCGCCGCCCATCGGGGGCTGATCAGTTTTTACAGTATACGGTCCAAAGTGTGCATCTACTCGTGCACCCTCGGGAAAGTCGATAATCATTTCCATAATAAATCCTCCAATGAAGTATTGCTTTTACTTATCGTTAGATGAAAGATTGCTGAAAAGGTTACATATTGAGCACCCCTTAAATAAGTCTCATTCTGCTCCATTTCTTTTAAAAAGTGTTTATCCTGTGGATAACTCGCGAATAACTGTGGAAAACTGCCCTTTTTTGTTGAAAACTTGTTCTTATTTTTAACATTCATAAAACGACTACCCCCCATATATGGGGTAGCCCATCATTTCAGACCCACATAGGGAAAAACCGCTTTTTTTCAACCGTGGCACCTTATTTTCCTCGAAAATTATCCCCATCTCGAAAAGGAAAAGTATAGCTTCTTTTTTATCAATACTCTCCTTATATTGGGTCTGATTAATATCAACGCCTCCTATATGGGGGTAATTATAAATTTTAACGATTTCTCCACATATCCCCACCCCCTACTACTACCACTATTTAAATATTAATATACACAATGTGAATATTTATTAAGCCAGTCAAAAACCAGGATCATAAACATATACTTCATCAGGCAGCCCGTCGGTCTTATATCAACACCTCCAGGAAGGTGAAATATTCATTGACGTCTGATGCTCCTTTTGGTAAAATCCCCCAGCTTTGTGCGTTGTACCCTTCGCCTGAGCATAAAAATCAAATTATTTTACGAAAGGGCTTGATAAAATGAAAGTACTACTATTGCAAGATGTCTATAATCTCGGCCGTGCCGGCGATGTTAAAAAAGTTGCCAATGGATACGGCCGTAACTATTTAATCCCTCACGGCTATGCTGTTTTGGCAACCCCTGGCGCCATGAAAATGGTTGATAAAATCCGGGTTGATGCCGATAAAAAACGTGCCATCCTCAATGAGGAAATGGGCGGCTTAGCTGAGCAGCTTGTCGATATCTCCCTGACTTTTGCTGTCCGGGCCAGCGAAACCGGGCGTTTATACGGATCTGTTAACACCCGTATGCTTGCCGAAGCATTATCTGAGAAGATTGGCGTGGAGATCAGCCATCGTCAAATTGATGCCCAGCCGTTGAGGACGATTGGCGGACACCCTGTCCGTGTTCGCTTGACGGTTGATTTGATCCCCGAGATCAGCGTGATTCTTTATCGAGAGGGCGAATCTCCTGAAGCCGCTTTGGCTGAAGTTGCTGAAGCAGCCGAACTCGATCAGCCTGAAGAAATTGTCTCCTTTTCTGAGCATGTGATTGAAGATTTTGAGACCGATGCTGTTGTTGAAGAATCTGAAGAAACTGCTGATGTAGACGCAGAATCTTCCGCAGAAGAAGAAATAGAATCAGCTCCTGAAGCATAAGGCGCTTAAATATTTAGGGTACATACCGGCCTGGGTCTAGCTAATTTGATACCAGGTCGGTTTTTTTTATCGGTTCTCTTGTATAATTACAGCCATGATTATCCTTGTTGGTAAGAAGTTACGCCAGGCACGTGAAGAACAGGGGTTTACACTTCAGCAAGTGGCAGAGTCCACCTTTATTCGCCTGCGCTTTCTCGAAGCTCTCGAAGCGGGGAACTTTGATGTTTTTCCTTCTCCGGTTCAGGCCCGTGGATTTTTGCGCGCCTACACTGGTTTTTTAAAATTAGATTACAGTGAAATACTGGACCTTCTCGAAAAAGATCCCATTAGCGATGCACTGGCTCAGAGCAAAGCTGAACTAGCTGGCGAAGGTGAAGATTCTGAAGATGAAGATCTTCAAGATCCCATAGAACAAGATACTTTCCCCTTACCGGAAAATAATACCGATCGTTCTTTTATTTCTGTAGGCGATAAATTGCGGGCGCAGCGAGAGATTCTTGGCATATCCCTGGATGATATTGAAGATCATATTCATGTAAAAAAGCATTATTTGGTCGCCTTAGAAAAAGGGGATTTTGACGAAATGCCGTCAATGGTTCAAGGTAGTGGAATGCTCAAGAACTACGCATCTTTCTTAGGATTAGATCCCGAACCATTGCTGCTTCTTTTTGCTGACAGCCTGCAGGCACGATTGGTTGCACGCCATCCCCGTGAAGAAAAAGTAGCCAAAACAACACCTCCTAAAAAGAAAATAGGAGGTATTAGGCAATTATTTTCACGCGACCTCTTGGTTGGAGGCTTCATTATCGTATTTTTGGTTGCTTTCTCTGTGTGGGCAGGGATGCAAATATCAGCGGTCCGTCAAATTGAAACGCCGGTTTCCACCCACCCCTCTATTGCCGATGTCTTGCTGCCGTCTGCGACGTCAACGCCCACGCCCACCGTAGCACCCACCGTTTTATCCCCCTTGGAAGTTGTAACCGGTGAAGCAGGTGAGTTGGCCATTCCTGCAACACAGGTGCCCGTTGATGCGGTCTTACTTGAGGGTGCTGTTCAAGTGCAAATCGCAGTTCACCAACGTACCTGGGTGCGTATTCTCGTTGATGGTGAAGCCGCGTTCGATCAGCGTGTCATCCCCGGTAGTGTTCACGCTTTTGCTGGCGAAGAACAAATCGAGATTTTAACCGGTAATGGTGCTGGTTTAGATCTCATCTATAACGGCAATCATTTGGGTAAAATGGGCTCTTTTGGCCAGGTTGTTCATATCGTTATTACCCGTGACGGTATTTTAAATCCCACGCCAACGATCTCTCCAACGGCAACCAATACACCTTTAACTACACCTACCTTTAGCCCAACGCCGCAGCCATAATATCCTATGAAAAAAAATACCTTTCATCTTATGTCTTTAGGTTGTGCCAAAAATACAGTTGATTCTGACTCGATGGCGCAGCTGCTGGTCCAGGCAAAGTTTCAGCCCATCGACGACGCTGAACAGGCCGGTGTCATTATTGTAAACACATGTGGTTTTATCGGACCCGCTAAAGATGAATCTCTGACCTTATTACGCGAACTGGCCGGGGGTAAAAAAGAGGGTCAATTATTGATCGCTGCGGGGTGCCTGACGCAGCGTTATGGACAGCAAGTTGCCCATCAAGTACCAGGCTTAGATGGCATCCTTGGTACCCGCCGTTGGATGGATATCGTTGATGTAGTGCAAAATTTACGTGGCGGTGAACACCCAGCACCACTGTACCACCTCCCTGAGGCTGCCGATGTTGGCAGGGATGATGCCGGTACCCACCGGGTCAGCGTCCAGGGAGCCAGTGCTTATATTAAAGTGGCCGATGGCTGCCGTCGGCCGTGTGCCTTTTGTGCCATCCCGCTGATTAAAGGTACGGCAGTTAGTCGTCCTATGGAAGCCATTCTTGACGATGCCCGCACCTTAGATCAAATGGGTACCCGCGAAATTATCTTGATCGCCCAAGATACCACTGATTACGGTCATGATTTGGGAATCAAAAATGGTCTTGCAAAACTGCTTGATCAATTGGTCGTTGTGACTCCCAATGTAGATTGGCTGCGTGTGATGTATGCTTATCCCGGTTATGTCACCGATCAATTAATCGAAGTCATGGCCGCCCACCCCCAGGTTTTAACATATCTAGATATTCCCTTGCAGCATGCTCATCCCGACACCCTCAAGCGTATGCGGCGCCCGGCAAATATGGATTGGGTCCATCGAACGCTGGGTAAAATGCGGGATGCAATGCCAGAACTGGCCTTACGAACAACGTTTATTGTTGGTTATCCCGGTGAGACTGAAAGTGAATTCAACGCCTTAATGGATTTTGTTGAATCAATTCGCTTTGACCGGGTAGGCGCTTTCCAGTTTTCCTTTGAAGAAGGTACCGCCAGTGAATCTTTGGGTGATCCTGTCCCTGAAGAAGTTAAACTTGAGCGCTGGGAGAGATTGATGGCTGCCCAGCAGCAAATTTCGTTGGAACGTAACCAAGCCTGGGTGGGAAAAACCCTGGATGTACTCATTGAAGGACAGGGTGATGGCATTTCCGTCGGACGCAGCTATCGCGATGCACCCGAGATTGACGGCATGGTCGTGGTTGAAAGTGAGCTTCCTATTGGAGATTTACTTCCCATACGTATTACCGGCGCCATGACTTACGACCTGACAGGTGTTGTCGATTCAACTAAAATTAATAATGGTCTTTAATAGACGCTATTTGGAGATAATATGCTTAACTTAGATCACCCAGAATTAAAATTTGCCGTGGATGCCGTCAGACAGGCATCATTATTGGTCAAGCAGGTGCAGGCTGAGATGGTTACTTCCGCACTGACAAAAGATGACCGGTCGCCGGTTACCGTAGCCGACTTTGCAGCCCAGGCTTTAGTAGGTTATTTACTTGAAAAAACATTTAAGGAAGATGCGATGATTGGCGAGGAAGATTCTTCCGTACTTCAAACGCCGGAAGAGTCGGGTACCCTGGAGAGCATCACCCACTTTGTTGGACAGTATACAGATGGAGCAACGAACGAAGAAGTCTGTCAGTGGATAGATCGCGGCTCAGCTCAGTCAGCGCGTCGCTATTGGACCCTTGATCCGATTGACGGCACCAAAGGATTCTTGCGTGGCGATCAATATGCTGTCGCTTTTGCCTTGGTTGAGGATGGCGTTGTTCAGGTTGGTGTACTTGGGTGTCCTAACCTGACCGATGGTTATCTTCCTGAAATTGGTGGTCCCGGCTCTTTGGTTGTCGCTGCCCGCGGACAGGGTACCTGGGTAACGACAATTGAAGGGGACACACCCTATAAACAAATCCAGGCTTCCCAGCAAGATGATGCCGCACAAACACGCTTGCTGCGCTCTTTCGAATCAGGGCATACCAATGTCAGCCAAATTGATCTGGTGGCTGAAGCTTTAGGTGTAAATGCAGAACCCGTTCGCATGGACAGTCAAGCAAAGTATGCTGTATTGGCTGCCGGGCATGGGGAGCTTTACTTACGCTTGCTTTCTGCCAGCCGCCCTGATTATCGAGAGAAAATTTGGGACCAGGCCGCGGGTGTGATCGTTATTGAAGAGGCTGGGGGTGTAGTTACCGACCTGGACGGGGTGACGCTCGATTTTACAGCTGGTCGCACTTTGGCCAACAATCGCGGCATCTGCGCATCAAATGGAAAGATCCATGCCGCCGCGTTGGGTGCACTTCAAAAAGTGGGCGCCTGACCAATTATTTTACTATGACCATCTCTGATCGGTTGGCGCTAACAATCGCAATTCTGGCCGTATTTATTACTGCTTGGATTGCGATTGTTATTTTTGAAGAACTGCCGCATCTTGAAGATGAATATGCTTATATCTGGAGTGCCCAAACAATTTCAGCCGGGCACTTGATGATTCCTTCACCCCCGGAACCAAAAAACTTTTTAGTCCCCTTTGTTGTTGATCATCAAGGGCAGCGTTTTTCCAAGTATCCGCTTGGCTGGCCGGCACTGCTCTCTCTTGGGGAACGGTTTGACCTGCGTACCTGGATCAATCCCCTGCTGGCTGGTTTAGGCATCTGGTTAATATATCGTTTAGCACAGAAGGTCTTTGGTGATCTTGTTGGCTTACTCGCCGCCGGATTGACGTTAACATCTCCTTTCTTTTTAATGAATTCCAGTGTTTTGCTCTCACATCCCTGGGGGCTGGTTCTCAGCGCGGCTTTTACCCTTTTTTGGCTTGACGTAGTTGATCAGCCAAAGGTGATTCCGGGATGGCTGCCTCCGTTGGGGGCGGGATTAACCTTGGGCGCCTTGATACTCAGCCGCCCATTAACCGCGCTTGGGCTGGGTATCCCCTTTGGAATTCACGGACTCTTCCTGATCATACGTGGTGATCATGCTGTCCGGGTAAAGATATTCACCACAGGAGCTATTGTTCTTTTTGTAGGAAGCTTACACTTTCTATGGCAGTATGCGCTTACGGGAAATCCCTGGTGCAATCCTTATACCTTGTGGTGGCCCTATGATAGGCTTGGTTTTGGGCCGGGATATGGTGTTACCGAGCAGGGACATAGTTTTTCGCTGGCATGGCAGCAGGCAAAACGCAGTCTTAACGCTGGTTATAGTGATTTGTTTGGTTGGGGAAAGTTTTCCTGGCTGTTTTTGCCCTTCGGGATGTGGGCTGGACGGAAGAGAAAAAAGAGCTGGCTGATAATAACTATTTTTCCAACTTTGGTAGCCATCTATGCCGCTTATTGGGTTGGTTCCTGGTTATTTGGACCGCGCTACTATTATGAAACCTTGCCAGTATTAGTGATTTTATCAGCAGCTGGGATTGCTTATTTGGCGGGTTGGAAAGGGTTCCATACCAAATCTTCAATACAACCAAAGGGACTGCATGCGGCCCGTCCGATCTTCGTTGCCGGGTTGGTAGCGTTATTGATCGGCGCTAATATGATCTATTATATTCCGGGCCGTATCGGGAGCATGAAAGGGCTTTTTGGCACCACAGGGGCACAGTTGACGCCCTTTTTATCAGCAGACGCCCAGAACTTGACCCCCGCACTGGTTGTTGTCCATGCTGAAAATTGGCGCGACTACAGCGTGCTGCTTGAATTGAGCGATCCGTTATTAGAATCCCCTTTTATTTTTACTTACAGCCGGGGTGTTAAAGAAGATGCTGCTGGGGCGGTACATTTCCCTGATCGAAATGTCTGGCATTATTATCCCGATGACCCATTTCGATTTTATACCGCACCCAGGCAGTAGTCGTTATCTAAGGCAGCTTTATTAGACTATTTACTTTTTTTATCAAGACACTTTTCAGAGGCTGCCACAACCAGGTCCCATATCGCCGGATCTTCGGTATAGGCATGGGCAGCTTTATACTGCACCTCAGCTTTACACCACTTTTCTTGGGCTTCCCAATATTCGGCATACCCAATAATAGCTTCGAGATAACGCTGTGCCGCTGTCCAGCCAGAACCATCATGCAGGTTAGGGGTCATAGATGCAACCTGCTCAAAATAAAAGATTGCTTGCTCCCAATCAACTTCCCAGAAGCTGGCCCCTGTGATATATAAAGTTGCCCAGGTGCGCCAGCCGTCGGCTTCGGTATCTAAAACGCCAAAGCCTTCTGCCAAAGTTAAATCATAGATTCCGCCCTCAAGGTTGCCGGCACTGATTTTTTCAATACCGCGCTGCCGGAGTGAAATATAGATCATCCCATCCACATCAATCGAACGGTAATCGGGGCTTTGTTTGCGCAGTTGCTCAAGCGTATTAATGGTTTGATCCCAATCTAGGTTTGCGAGGTGTTCTTCAGCCTGACTGAAGAGGGTTGTTTCAGGCACCACCTCAACAGGTAAGGCTGTGGGTGCTGGCGTGGGAGTCGGTTTGGGTGTAGGGGTTGCTGTTGCATTGAGAGTGATCAGCACATCTGCCAGTGTCTTGGTTAATCCTGGATAACCGGGGTAAAGTTCAGCCACATATTCTAAGCGTTGGCGTGCAATTTCATAACGCCCGGCTTCAATATCAAAAAGGGCTAAACTGTACTGTTCATCTACTACTTCAGTGATCTGACTGGCTTCTTCCTTCGTGCGCAGGGAAATTCCTCGCTGGTACCCTAGCAGGGCGCCGATCGCAATGATTATTATAAAAGCTAAGAAAATACCACCCCTTTTCTTTTTTGGGGAAGGGTCTTTTTTGCCCTCTTCAGGGGCAATATCTATGGGTTGAGTTGATTCTTTTGATTCGTTCATCATAGGCTCAATTTTAATGTGGAAAGCAGAAAACGTAAAGCACAGCCTGAAAGTGTGCAGGGTATAATTTCATCATGGAAAATTATCGTTTTTACTTACCAATTGAGATTCGCTATGGGGATTTAGACCCTCAAGGTCATGTAAATGCCGCTCGCTATATGACGTTTGTGGAGCATGCCCGGATTGCCTACTTGCATCATCTGAAATTATGGGATGGCGGTTCGTTCTTGAATATCGGCATAATTTTGGCAGATGCCCATTTTATCTATAAAGCGCCAATTCAGTGGGGACAGGATATTAGGGTCGGTACCCGAATTGACCGCCTGGGGAACAAAAGCTTCGATATGGTTCATATCATTGAAGATGTAGAGAAAAACCAAATCCTGGCCTCCAGCGCAACAACTTTAGTGACCTACGATTATCACGCCGATCGCGCCATCTTGATTCCCGATCATTGGCGGAAAACTATAACTAATTATGAAAATCTAGACGCTTAACAGCATTCTTATAGAGGTATTTATGACCAAAACACTGCCCCCCATTGATACAAAGTACATGCTCGATTTTTTAACGAAGCTGTTGGTGATTCCCAGCCCTACAGGATTTACCGAATCGGCCATCGACTATACTGAAGATGCCTTACGGGCATTCCCCTTTTTGAAGATAAAAAGAACCAACAAAGGGGCTCTAGTTGTCACCTGGCCTGGGAAAAAGAACCACGCCTCGCGCGGACTCACAGCACATATTGATACTTTAGGTGCTATGGTCAAAGAAATTAAACCAAACGGACGCTTGAAATTAACCAAGATTGGAGGCTTCCCGTGGAATTTTGTCGAGGGTGAAGGGATTGTAGTCTTTACACAACAGGGTGAAAAAATACTCGGCTCAATTTTACTGACCCACTCCTCGGTGCATGTATATGGTAAAAAAGTATCTGAAACCAAGCGTGAAGATGACACGATCGAGGTGCGTCTTGATGTTCGCACGACCTCCGCTGAAGAGACTCGCTCTTTTGGAATAGAAATCGGCGATTTTGTTGCCTTTGACCCGCGTGTAAAAACGAACAATGGTTTTGTCCGCTCCCGCCACCTGGATGACAAAGCCTGCGTCGCCAATATACTTGCGGCCATCCAGGCCATGCATAACGCAGGTTTAGAACCGGAACAAACAACAACTTTTTTGATTAGCAACTACGAAGAGGTCGGGCATGGAGCGTCGGCCGGTTTCCCAGATGACATAAAAGAGTTAGTGACCGTTGATATGGCTGCGGTTGGCGATGGTCAAAACTCCGATGAGTTTAGCGCAGCCATTTGTGTCAAAGATACTGGCGGTCCCTACCATCACGGACTGAACCAAAAAATGCGCGCTCTAGCCGAAGAATATCAAATCCCCTTCAAGGTAGATATTTATCCTCATTACGGTTCAGACGGCGAAGCTTATTGGCGGGCCGGCGGCGATGTTGCTGTTGCTTTGATTGGCCCCGGCGTGGATGCATCTCATAATTACGAGCGTACACATACAGAAGCGCTTACCGCCACCACCCAATGGATAATAGCTTATTTGCTAAGTGAGTAGAAAAATGTTCCTGGATACCACCCTTTCCCCGATGTATTTAAGAAAGGTCCCCAAAATAGCTGCCACAGCTGAAGCGATTGGATTTGATGGTGTTTGGGTTACAGAAACACAGCACAGCCCTTTTTTGCCCGGCCCGTTGATCGCTGAGCACACGGATCAAATACAGTTTGGCACCGCCGTAGCCATTAGCTTCGCCCGCAGTCCGGCTTCTTTAGCCTACACCGCCTGGGATTTAGCCCAGGCATCCAATGGACGCTTTATTCTCGGCTTGGGAACCCAGGTTAAACCTCACATTGAACGTCGCTTTGGCATGCCCTGGCCAGATTCAGTAGTTGGAAAATTGAGAGAGCAGATCGAGGCCGTGCGTGCTTTATGGAATACCTGGCAAACCGGGCAGCGCTTGAATTTCCGCGGCAAATATTATAAACTGACCTTGATGTCACCATTTTTCAATCCCGGGCCCATTCGGCACCCTGATATTCCCATCTACATCGCTGGGGTTAATACCGG
>JBDLJO010000038.1:0-15347 GCA_039714275.1 Chloroflexota bacterium
TGGTGGCGGTCTCCAAGACCGCTGTATTTGTACTCATAAACTGTAGCACCTTGGGTCAAACCCACCATGCGGGTGGCGTCATTATTGGTGGATGCGGCAGCAAATAATGGTCCTATATCGTTCCCCAAAGTTTACCCCTTATAAATCTTTAATAAAGACACGGTGATTTTTATACGGTTTGCCGCCCAGGTTGGTTAAATCCCGGCGCATTTCAACCGCCGTTTCCGCTACCTGGGGCATGTCAATATGATCAAACTGCCCGCTTTTTACGGTATTGTACATTTCATGATAGAGCAAAGCATTGCCGCCAATGCTTTGGAATGCCGGCAGGATACCGGTGCCGTTCATCGATATCCAATTTGTGCGCCGGCGTTCCAGCAGCAAATCGAAAATGCCCAGGGGGAATAATTTCCCCTTGGAGCGCTGCAGGGCCGCTGAAATATCATGAAAACCAAAGAGAAAGCCCACCACGCACCCATCTTTGGTGGTAATGATTTTGATCAATTTGGGATCGGCAATCACCATGATATTTTCCACCACAAAATCAATCTCATTTTCAGTTAACGGATAATATTCCCAGTTATTAATGAAAGCACGGTTATAGGCCTCCCCGATCCTGGGCGCCCATTGCCGCAGTTCACGTTTATTCTTGAACTGGTGGACATTTAAATTGCCCCTTTTTTTCACTCGTTCAGCAATCCGGGTTATGCGCTCCGGGATGATAAATTTTCTTTGATCGATATAACAGGAGATGAAATCTACCTCTTTACGGAATCCCAATTTTTCCAATAAAGCGGCGTAATAAGCATGGTTGTAATTCATCATCGTCATCATCTGGCGGTGTTCAAAACCGGCCACTTGAATACCATAACCATCTAAGGGCCCGAAGCCTTTGGGACCCACGACCTGATTCAATCCCCGCCCCCGCGCCCAGTCGTAAACGCTGCCCAATAATGCACTGGCAGCATCTAAATCGTCGATACAATCAAATAAATAAAATTGGGCCTGTCGTTTTTCATGATGTTGATTAAAACGGCGGTTCTCCAGCGCGGCGATACACCCCAGGTCTTCCCCATTCCTGGCAGCGATGAAAAAATCAGCCTGCGAGTGTTCGTAAAAGGGATGTTTCTTCTTGTTCAACTGTGCTTTGCGATCGATCAGGATGGGAGGCACCCAACCCGGGCAGTTATCGTAGATCTTAAAAGGGATTCGGATGAAACGGTCTCGTTCTGCCTTCGATGCAGGATTGATCTTCTCGACTTTGATCACCGTCGCTCCTCCTCAGATTCAAAAATAGCTGGTCTTCCCGGAGCTGTTGGGCTTTAGGAAGCATTTGGTGGATTGGGTAGATGACTCAGAAGGTACTTCAGGGTTGGGTGCCGTGATTTATATTTATTATATACGAACTTTTCCAATGGTACCTTCTTTTTTCAGGTACACTCCCCCTTCCCGGATAGTTAAAAAAAAGAGACGCAGCCTTTGTCCATTGCTGCGCCTCTATCATTGATGCACTAATGCTTATTTACCGAGTTTTTCTCCCAGCGCTGCCGTCAGTGCCGGTACGATTTCATGCAAATCACCGACCACACCAAAACGCGCCAGCTTGAAGATCGGGGCATCGGGGTCTTTGTTGATCGCCACGATCATCTTGCTCGTGCGCATCCCCGCCAGGTGTTGAATCGCCCCGGAAATACCGCAGGCGATATAGACATCCGGACCGACAACTTTGCCCGTCTGCCCAACCTGATTGGCGTAAGGAATATACCCGGCATCCACTGCGGCCCGGCTGGCGCCTACCGCGGCACCCAAAACTTTGGCCAACTCACCCACGAGCTTGAAACCTTCCTGTGCCCGCCAGATCTCTTGACCGTCTTCATCCAGGTCGCCAGGGGGTTCCAGGTTCGGGTTATTGGAAACCCCGCGCCCACCGGATACGATCACTGCCGCATCGGTCAGGCTGACCCCGCCATCGGCTTGTACATAATCCAGCACCTTGACCGCAATCTCATCCTCGCTCAAAACAGCCTCGACCTCGGTCAATGTGCCTGAGCGGGTCTCGTCGGGTTCGGGCTTGGCAAAGGCGCGGCCGCGCAGGGTGATCAGCTCTGGTTTTGCGCTGCAGCCCACTTTTGCAAATAACTTGCCGGCATAGATTGGGCGAGTCGCCAGGATCGCGCCGCCTTCCACTTCCAGCGCGGTAACGTCCACCAGCACGCCGCTTTTCAAATCAACCGCTGCCATACCCGCCAATTCGCGTCCCCGCGAAGTGGTTGGGAAGAGAATCACATCCGGAGCAGAATCACCCGCCAGTTTGGCAAGCAGCCCCGCGTATGGTTCTGAACGGTAATCCAGCAGCGTGGGGTCATCAGCCAGCATGACCTCATCAGCGCCATAATGGAATGCCTGCTGCCCAAGATCTGCGACACCCTCGCCAAACACCAGCGCCGTCACGCCCCCGCCCAGATCGTTGGCTAAAGTTAACCCAGCGCCCACGGCTTCCCAGGATGCGGGCAGCGCCGCGCCTTTAAAATGATCGATATATACCCAAATTTTATTGGTCATCAAAGCACCTTCTCTGCCATGATCTTGTCGGCAAGTACTTCAGCGATCTCACCCGCGTCTGCGCCTTCGATCATCTCAGTTTCGATATCTTTTTTCGGTGGGCTGGACAATGCGGCCCATTTCACTACCGCCGCCGGGGCCTCGACCCCTAGATCGGCTGTGCTCCAGACGGGAATTTCCGCCCGCGCAGCTTTGCGAATCCCCATAAAGGAGGGGTAGCGCGGCTCGCCGTAATCTTTAACAATGCTGACCACGGCCGGGAGTTTAGATTCAACGACCTGACGTCCTTCCTCGGTCGCCCGTTCAACCTTGATCATATCAGGATTAAGTTCTTGGATCGCTGCCACCAGGGTCACGGCTGGCCATCCCAGCACCCGAGCAGTTTGGCCGGGCAGCATCCCGGTATCGGTATCAACCGCTTGCTTACCGAAGAAGACAAGTTCAGCCTCAGCCTTTTTAATCGCCGCTGCCAGGGCGTGCGCCGCAGCAGCATTATCGGCATCTTCAAGGGCAGGGTCAGAAATCAGTGCCGCCTCATTACAGCCCATCGCCAGGGCATGTTTCAAGGCTTCAGTTTCATTTTCTGCCCCCATGCTGATGACCGTTACACTTCCGCCCAGATCACTGGCTTTTTGCAGCGCAGCCTCCACGGCGTACTCATCCCAGGGGTTGATCACTAACGGCGCATCACCCCAGGATACCTGCCCATTTTCTACCACAACCTGCGCGGCAGTATCGGGCACTTGTTTAACGCAAACTGCAATTTTCATCTAGCCTCCTTAGTTAGCTAGCACTAAAAATATATAAATATATTGAGATTTTTTAATGTACATTAGATCTCTGATCAGCCCTGAATTATTCTTCACCCCACGCAACTTCATCATAGGGCGGCATTTCACAGCGCAGCGCTTTATCTACACGGACGCCAAGGGCATAGCTGGCCTGGATCAGTCGTTGAATTTCGTTGCTACCCTCATAAATCACCGCGCCGCGCGCATTGCGCAAATACCGCTCGACATGGTACTCATCGCTGAAACCGTAAGCACCGTGGATTTGAATAGCCTCGTTTGCGGCATCGAAAGATGCATCTGTGGCAAACCATTTGGAAGCCGAAGTTTGGCATGTGTTGCGCTGCCCTTCATTTTTCATCCAACCGGCTTTGAGGTATAAAAGTTGTGCTGCTTCATAATCAACTGCCATCCGGGCAATCTTGGCCTGGATCAGCTGCAATTCTCCCAGACGCTTCCCGGATGCCTGGCGCTCATTGGCATAGTCCACACTGGCTTCCAATGCCGCTCGAATTAACCCGGTTGCACCCGCCGCCACCGTGTAGCGGCCGTTATCGAAGGCCGACATCGTTACTTTGAAGCCCTCGCCTTGCTCCCCGATCATATTCGCGGCCGGGACGCGCACATCTTGGAAGTTGATCCATCCTGTCGATCCGGCACGTACGCCCAATTTGCCGTGGATATCACCGCTTGTCACGCCCGGGCTGTGCAAATCTACAATGAAGGAGGTCAGTCCTTGATAGGGTTTCGCCGCCTCCGGATCGGTCCGCACTGTCACCAGGGCATAATCAGCCTTGGTTGCCAGTGAAATCCACATTTTTTCACCGTTAAGCACGAAATCATCGCCATCGCGTTTGCCGGTTGCCTGGATATTCGAAAAATCTGACCCCGCGCCCGGTTCGGTGAAGGCACCTGCGCCAATCTTCTCGCCCCGCGCCAACGGAACCAGGAATTTCTGTTTCTGCGCTTCTGTGCCCCACTGAAGCAGGGTCATGCTGCAGAGACCGGTATGCACCGACATCACCACTCTTAACGTCGTATCTACCGCTTCGAGCTCCTCACACGCCAACCCTAAGGAAATATAATCCATGCCCTGGCCGCCATATTTCACCGGGATACAAATGCCCAATATGCCAAGTTCGCCCATCCGCGGCAGCACAAAGGGTGCCATTTCTTGCTTACGGTCATATTCCTGGATCACAGGCGCGATTTCTTTTTGACCAAACTCACGCACCATTTTTTGCACCATCTGGTGCTCGCTGTTTAAACCAAAATTCATCAAATACTCCTGAAATAAAATTGTGACATAATTATACACCACGCAAAAAACGAGCACCTAGAAGAATTCGTCGCTCGCTACTATAATAAATGTAATGAAATTATTCTCCCGCACTGGGGCTCTAGTTCCGGTGGTCATTGTTTTTATGTTGATTGCGCTTTTTGGGCTTGCTCCCGTCCCCCACACCGTTGGACGGGATTTTGAGCAGGTCCTCAGTGTTGACGACCCTGGTGGGGCTGCGCACAGCTATGCTCGCCTTGCAGCTCAAATGCCCTGGTGGCCGGAACTATGGGAAAAAGCCGGCCATGACGCGCTTCAAAACGCTGACCCTGAAAACGCGATCGTTTATTTTCAACAGGCCTCTCAAGGGGGTCCGCTGACCACGCCTGCAAAGATCGCCCTCGGAGATGCGCATCACCTGACCGGCGATTTGGATGCCGCTGTATTGGCCTGGTCAGATGCCGGTCAGCATCCAGACGCCTTACGCCGTTTGGCGGATTCTTATATTGCCGTTCATGATTACGGTACCGCCATCCCAATTCTAAAAACATTGAGAATAGGGTCACAGGACCCCGCACTTTATACCAGGTTGGGTTTGCTGCTTGCCGCTCATCAACCCGGTACCGCGCCGCCTTTTTTGCTCGAAGCCGCAGAATTGGATGGTGAGCATGCCCCCTTTTTGGATGCCTTGCGCTTTGAGATTCAACGTGCCTTACCGAGGAATTTGCCGGCCTATACCCTGCTGATTTCAGGGCGCTATTTGGCTTCGGCTGGTTACTGGGATTTAGCTGCCCATGCTTTTGCCCGGGCAGCAAGTCTGCGCCCAGATTTCTCCGAAGCTTGGGCCTATTTAGGTGAGGCCCAGCAGCACCTCTCCACCGGTGACGCCGATCTAGGTCTGGAAGCGCTGACAAAATCACTGTCCATTGATCCATCATCCATTGCCGGCAACACGCTGATGGCGCTTTATTGGCAGCGTCATGCAGATTTTGAGATGGCACAAAAATATATCCAGACCGCCTTGATCTCAGACCAGCGCAGCCCGGCACTCTATATGCAGTTAGGCGAATTGGTGGCTTTGGATGGTGATTTATCTACCGCCCAGAGTTATTATCAAGCCGCCGTTGATACATCCCCGCGTGACAGTGCGGTTTATCAGGCCTTGGCCGAATTTTCTATTCGCTACCATATCGATATTCGTACTGTCGCTTTACCGGCCGCTCGTCAGGCCGTGCTGCTCTCCTCCCATGATGCCGCTGCCTTAGACACCCTCGGTCAGGTCCTTTTTGTTTTGGGGGATTCGCTCAATGCAGAACGTTTTTACCAGCGTTCTCTGGGTGAAGATCCCACCTATGGTCCAGCACATTTACATCTCGGCATTCTATATCTCGAAGGTGGATTCATGCGCCTGGCTCATGATCATTTGGAGCACGCCGCGCTGCTCGCGCCTGGCACGGGTACTGCCGCACACGCCCGTCGATTGCTGGCTGAATTTATACCCTAGTTCATTAATATATCCCCTAACTATGCTACAATTTGCCAAATTCA
This sequence comes from Chloroflexota bacterium, assembly GCA_039714275.1. Taxonomy (GTDB): domain Bacteria; phylum Chloroflexota; class Anaerolineae; order Anaerolineales; family UBA11858; genus JBDLJO01. The sequence continues at coordinate 6,178 of JBDLJO010000038.1, forward strand.
TTATTGGTAAAGAAATTATTTTAAGGAGAAAAGTTATGCAAAAGAAATTCTATTTTGGAGCCATCATCGCAGCCACCCTGATTTCAACCCTGGCCTGCAGTGTTTTTTCTGCTGAAATTACCCCTGAAGCCTCGGATAACCCGATTGTATCTGAACCTTCTGAAATCCCTGAGACCCCTGAAACCCCTGAAATGCCGTCCAATGTCCTCTTCCAGGACGATTTTTCTGACACGACCAGCGGTTGGGATCAGACCACCTCAGAAGAGGGCATGACGGATTACGAAAATGGTTATTACCGCATTCTCGTCAATACCGATGATATGGATATCTGGGCCAACCCAGGCCTCGATTTTGCCGATGTCATTGTTGAAGTCGAGGCCTCCAAAGCTGGTGGACCCGACGATAATGATTTTGGTGTCATTTGCCGCTATCAAGATGTAGAGAATTTTTATTTCTTCATCATCAGCAGCGACGGTTATTATGCTGTTGGCAAAGTAGTTAATGGAGACCAGCAGTTAATTGGCGATGAAAATATGAACCCCAGTGATGACATTAACCAGGGTGCTGCGCTTAATCAGATCAAGGCCGATTGTGTTGGCTCCCAGCTGGCATTTTATGTCAACGGCAGCTTGCTGACGGCAGTCGAAGATTCAACATTTATCGATGGCGACGTTGGTCTGATTGCCGGCACATTTTCCGAAGTAGGTACAGATATCCACTTCGATAATTTTTCCGTAGTCCAACCCTGACCCAACCGGTCATACCGCAGACGGATATCAACGTCTTAAAATCAAAGGTCACCACAAAGACTCCCTGCACGGCAAATCCCTTTGTGGTGATTTTTTTGCCCAACCCTTGCCCTGAGTTGATCACCTGAAGCACACCTTAAATACTGATGAAAATTTTCCTTGATACCGTTGGCTGCCGCTTAAACCAGAGTGAGATTGAAAACTATGCCCGTCAATTCACTGCCGCCGGGCATACCCTGGTTCCCGATTCAGCAGATGCCGATTTGACCGTGGTCAATACCTGCACGGTAACCACCGCTGCCGCTGCCGATTCACGCAAAAAAATTCGCCGGGCCTCACGTATTGGCGCTGGTGAAGTTGTCGCTACGGGGTGTTGGGCAACCCTGGAACCTCAAGCCGCTGCCGATCTCCCTGGAGTCATCAAGGTTTTCTCCAATATTGAGAAAGAGGGGCTGGTTGCCGATATCCTCCATCTCCCCCCGGAAACATTTGACCTGGAACCCCTGGTCCGCGTGCCGGTACCTGGTGCCCGTTTGCGCACCCGCGCTTTCATCAAAGTGCAGGACGGCTGTAACAACCGCTGCACATTTTGCATCACAACCGTGGCCCGCGGCGCTGCCCGCAGTCTTAGTGTCGATTCGATCATCTCTGAGGTCCAGGCCGCGGTACGGAGCGGTGCTCAAGAAATTGTGCTCACCGGCGTCCATCTGGGGTCCTGGGGTCACGATTTAGAATCCCCGCTGACATTAAAAACCCTGATTGCCGAGATTCTCAAAAGCACCGATCTTCCCCGTCTGCGTCTTTCCTCGCTGGAACCCTGGGATCTGGACCAGGATTTCTTTTCCTTGTGGGCTGATTCACGCCTGGCGCAGCATCTGCATTTGCCGCTTCAATCAGGCAGCGCGGGAACTTTGCGCCGCATGGCCCGTAAAGTTACCCCAGAATCCTATGCCCTGCTGATTCAGGCTGCGCGCGCCGTTATGCCAGACGCGGCCATCACCACTGATTTAATTGTCGGTTTCCCCGGTGAGAGCGAAATTGAATTCAATCAAAGCCTGGATTTTACCCGCCAGATGGATTTTGCTGATGGACACGTTTTCACCTATTCCGAACGACCCGGTACAGCAGCCGCGCTGATGCCCGACCCGGTGCCGCACCCCCTGCGAAAAACGCGCAATGCTCAAATGCGTGATGTTCTGGGTGCTTCATCCCTGTCCTACCGCCAGAAATTCATTGGACAGCAGCGCGCTGTTTTGTGGGAAAATGTTACCAAACTTGGACCCCAGCGCTGGACGTTGAGCGGCCTGACCGATAATTACCTGCGCGTTACCGCCGAAGCCCCGCGCGATCTCTGGAATCAGATCACACCGGTCTTATTGACCGTCCTGAACGAAGGTGGCATTCTCGGCCAAATTCCCTGAATATTGTGGTATCTTAAAGATCTCAGACTCTGCTCAAGGAGTGTCCTCCCATGACCGACTGTATCTTTTGCAAAATCATCGCCGGGGAAATACCTGGTGAATTTGTTTATCAGGATCAGCAGGTTTCTGCCTTTCTTGATATTAATCCGCTTGCCCCCACACACATTTTAATCGTACCCAATCAACATATTGCCGATACCAATGACCTTGATGCCGGTGATGAGCCCTTGATAGGGCATCTCTTTACCGTAGCCAAAGATTTGGCTGTAAAAATGGGCATCGACCAATCCGGATATCGCCTGATCATTAACAGCGGGCCGCACGGCGGACAGGTTGTTTTTCATTTACACCTCCATTTACTGGGAGGTAAACCTTTGGGAAGTATGGTGCAAAATTGAATGTTTTTCCCAACATAAAAGAAAATTTCCAACCGTGAAAATTTAGCTGCCAATGGAGGGTTTCTACCCATGTTTGTACGCGACCATATGACCCGTGATCCTCGTACGATTAACCCAAAGACAACCTATCCTGAAGCCATCAATTTAATGCGTGAGCACAAAATTCGCCGCCTGCCGGTTCTGGAAAAGGACCGCCTGGTGGGTATAGTGGTGGAAAAGGATTTATTATCCAACCAGCCCTCGCCTGCCTCGTCCCTCAGTATTCATGAGATGTACGCTTTGCTGGAGCGTTTGCAGGTGCGTCAGTTCATGAGCTCACCGGTGATCACTATCACCGGTGATTTCCCGATGGAAGATGCCGCTCGTATCATGGTCGAGCGAAAAATTAGCTGTTTGCCTGTCATGGATGGCGGCACCTTGGTGGGCATGATCACGGAAACAGATATCTTTAAGACCTTTGTTGACGCCCTTGGCGGTGGGGAAAGCGGCACTCGTATCACGATTCACCTGCCGGATCAGGTGGGCGCGCTGGCAGAAATCACCAGGCGCATTGCTGCCGCACAGGGCAATATCATCGCGCTGACTGCTTCCAAGGCTCAGATTGACTTGCATCAGGAGATTACGATTAAAGAAAGTGGCGCAGATTCGGATACCTTGATAAAGCAGTTAGAAGGTAGTGATGCAGTAATTATTGACCTGCGCACCAATGCCAATTATGAGCCGATCATGTTTGGTAATTGATCGTTGAAATTAATTTCTTTGTAATCAAATAAACAGGTTTTTCTTGGATGCTGTGGTGAGCAGCCTTCTGTGGTCGAGGGTATAAAAATGGCCCAATCCTTTGAATTTGGCGGAAAAATCGTTTGGGAGCCATCTCCCGATTACCTGGAAAACGCACATCTGACCCATTTTATGCGCCAGCACAACATCGCAGATTTCGACCAGTTAATGCAGCGCTCCACCGCTGATGTGCCCTGGTTTACCGAAGCCCTTCTTCAATACCTCAATATAGAATTTTACGAACCCTATACCCAGGTGCTGGATTTATCGCGCGGCATCCAGTGGCCGGATTGGTGCGTGGGTGGCGTTATGAATATCACCCATAACTGCCTCGATAAATATATCGGCACACCTACCGAGCATTGCAGGGCCTTTATTTGGGAGGCAGAGGACGGCGCAGTGGGGTCGCTCACCTATCGCCAGCTTTACCAGCAAGTCAATCAGGCCGCCAATGCGCTGCGCGGGCTTGGTTTAGGGGCAGGGGATGCCGTCGGTATTTATATGCCCATGATTCCAGAGATTGTGGTCGCTTTGCTGGCAATTGCCAAAATTGGCGGTGTGATTTTGCCGCTTTTCTCGGGTTATGGCGTTAGTGCCATTACCACCCGCCTTCTGGATGCCGATGCCAAAGCGCTTTTCACTGCCGACGGTGTCTTCCGGCGTGGGGTGCCCGTTAATATGAAAAATATTGCCGATCAAGCCGCCTCTCAGGTCCCCTCCTTGGAGCATATTATCGTCGTCAATCACGCCAATTTGGATCTCAGCATGCAGCCTGGTCGTGATTACTGGTGGCATGAGCTCATCATGGCGCAGTCGCCTGTCGCCCCCACCCAGCCTACCCGTGCGGAAGATACCTTGATGATCATCTATACCTCCGGCACGACCGGGCGTCCAAAAGGGGCTGTTCACACCCACTGCGGATTTCCGGTCAAGGCCGCCCAGGATATGGCCTTTGGCACAGATTTGCACCCCGGAGATCTGCTCTACTGGATGACCGATATGGGTTGGATGATGGGTCCCTGGTTGGTTTTTGGCGCCTTGATCTTGGGCAGTACATTTTTTATTTATGATGGTGCGCCAGATTACCCTGCTCCCGACCGTTTATGGGAGATCGTCGCCCGGCACAGGATCACCACCCTGGGCATTTCACCGACATTGGTGCGCGCCCTGATTCCCCAAGGCGATCACCATTTCAAAAAACACGATCTCTCCAGCCTGCGCTTTTTTGCATCAACGGGCGAGCCGTGGAACCCAGACCCGTGGATGTGGCTTTTTGAAAAAGTTGGCGGTGGTCTGCGCCCGATCATCAATTATTCGGGGGGCACAGAAATCTCCGGGGGCATTGTTATGGGAAATCCTATCCTGCCGCTTAAGGCCTGTGCTTTCTCTGCGCCAACGCCGGGCATGGACGTCCATGTGGTTGATCAGGACGGGGTTTCGGTCATCAACCAGGTTGGCGAGCTGGTCATTAAAACCCCCTGGATTGGCATGACCCGTGGTTTCTGGAAAGACCCGGATCGCTACATTGAATCCTATTGGTCGCAGTGGAAGGATACCTGGGTTCACGGGGATTTCGCCGCTGTAGACTCGGATGGACTCTGGTACATTCTTGGCCGCTCCGATGACACCATCAAAGTTGCTGGCAAACGCATCGGTCCCGCTGAAGTCGAGTCGATCCTGGTTGAACACCCTGAAGTGATCGAAGCTGCGGCCATCGGTATTCCTCATCCCATAAAAGGCAGTGGATTGGTAGTTTTTTGTATCCTGGGTCCGGATTTTCAGCCCTCAGATCAGCTCCGTGACCAACTGCGGGATATGGTAATTAAAGGATTCGGTAAGCCGCTCGCCCCCCAGCAAATTTTCTTTGTTCGAGATTTACCAAAAACGCGCAATGCTAAGGTTATGCGCCGCATGATTCGCTCGGCGTTTTTGAACCAGGATTTAGGAGATACTTCATCATTGGTAAATCCCGGTGCCGTAGACGAGATAAGAGCGCTTGATCGGTAATTACCGGATGCGTTGCCTCCATCCTTGTCGAATCCTCAATGATTCTCTCCTGTTGATGCCTCAAAGGTAGTTGGACAAAGACGCGGTATAATCCAGAGCATGGATACGAAAGAAAAACTCACCCAGGCGCTGAGAGATGCTATGCGGGCTCAAGATACCCGCCGCAAGAGCGTTATCCGATTGGCGCTTGCCGCCATAAAAAATGCTGAAATTGAGAAAAAAGCCTCATTAGAAGAGCCGGATATCCTGGCCTTGCTGCAGAAGGAAGTTAAAGCCCGCAATGAGACCATTGAGGGTGCTGTACTTGCCGGTCGTGACGAAATGGTTGTTGAGGCCGAGGCCGAAATCGCCATTCTGAATCAATTTCTGCCGCAGCCTCTTTCCCGTGAGCAGTTGGAAGCATTGGTGCGCGATGCCATTCAGGAAGCTGGTGCATCCTCACCTAGAGATATGGGAAACGTCATGAAAATTCTCGTGCCGCGTACCCGCGGTCGCGCCGATGGTAAAGAGACCAGTGAACTCGTGCGTTCGCTGTTGAGCTGATTACCAGGTTTTGGTTAAGATGATTTCGTGAAAACACCTGTTTATACACCTCGACAAAAATTCCGTCACAATAGTATTGTGCTGTTGATCTTTGCCATCACCAGCGTGATTGTCTTCGCGGCAATCGTTTGGATTCCTGCCTTCTCAACATCCATTGTTGACCTGGGTGTTGGTGATGTGGCTCCCCAGGATATTGCCGCTCCCTCCGCATTGAGCTATATCAGTGAAGTGCTCACCGCACAGCAGCAAGAAGCAGCTCAGAATGCAGTATTCCCCCAGTACACAGCCTCGAATACCAGTATTGCCCGCGAGCAGCTCGAACATTTGCGTGCCGCTTTGTCGTACATCAACAGCGTGCGCATGGATACCTTTGCGTCTGATGAACAGCGCTTGACGGATCTGGCCGCCCTCCAGGATCTTTATATCAGTCAGGATATTGAACTTAGCATATTAGCCTTGAGTGATGTCCGCTGGCAGGCAGTTCAGCAAGAAGCCATCAACGTCCTCGAGCGGGTGATGCGCGTTACCATACGGGAAGATCGAGTTGAAAGTGTCCGCACGGGTGTGCCTAATTTAGTCAGTTTAGCCTTTCCAGAAGATCAAGCCCTCATCGTAGCCGAGTTAGCGGCTGCCTTTGTAGCCCCAAACAGTGTTTATAGTGAGAGCCTCACTGAAACAGCCCGTCTAGAGGCTGCTGCTGCTGTTGAACCGGTTGCGCTGAACTTCGCTGCTGGAGAAATGGTGGTTGAGCGCGGCGAAATCGTCTCCGCTGAAAGTATCGAAGCTTTGCAGAAAATGGGTTTGGCCCAGCCGCAAAACCGCTGGCAAGATTGGGTTAGTGCAGGGACATTGGTTTTTATTTCGGTGACCCTGGCCGGGATTTATTTGCGGCGTGAACTTTTCCAAATTAACAGCTTGCGGGGCTTATTGCTGCTGATGAGTCTTTTTGTCAGCTTCTTGGTCGCTGCCCGATTGATCCTCCCCGTTCACCCCTTTGCCCCTTATGTATTCCCAATGGCGGCCTATGCCCTCATCCTGGCGGGTCTGATGGGTGAAAAACCAGCTTTAGTTTCTATGGTGCCCCTCATCATGTTGGCGACATATGGGCACCCCAATACAGCCGAGCTGATTCTTTTCTACGGTATCAGCAGTCTCTTTGGTGTTTTAATACCCCAGCGCGAGCAGCGTATTTCATCCTATCTTTGGGTAGGCATCACCATTGCTGCTTCGGGTTCTGCAATTTTAATGGTTTCCCGTCTCCCGCAGGTTGCCGCGACCTGGACGGAAATCACCATTCTTACCTCGTTGGCATTTGCAAATGGTCTCGTTGCCGCTGGCTTCACCGTGCTTTTACAATATTTTCTGGCGCCGGTCCTTGGAAAGATCACACCCCTGCAGCTCTTGGAACTTTCAAGACCGGACAGTTTCCTGCTGGAATATTTGCTGCGTAATGCTCCCGGGACCTATCAACACAGTTTACAGGTCGCCAATTTAGCTGAGCAGGCCGCAGAGCGTATTGGCGCCGACAGCTTATTAACTCGCGTTGGCGCGCTTTATCATGATATTGGTAAAGCCCAAAACCCCCATTTTTTTATTGAAAATCAAGCCGCGGGTCAAATAGATACTCACGATACTATCGATCAAGCTGAGAGCGCGGCCATCATTATTCAGCATGTCGCCGATGGTTTAGCGTTAGCTCAAGAGCATCACCTACCTCTACGTATTCAAGATTTTATTGCTGAGCACCACGGATCAATGAAAACGGTTTATCAACTATCCCAAGCAATTAAGGCTGCCGGAGGGGATTCATCGCTTGTTGATGAGAGTCTTTTCCAATATCCCGGCCCTCGCCCGCAGTCACGGGAAACTGCTTTGGTGATGTTAGCCGATAGCTGTGAGGCACGCATCCGGGCCCAGAAACCGAAAACCGAAACTGAGCTTCGAGAAATGATACAAGAGACCATTGATAAGCGCCTCGAGTTGGGTCAATTAGATGACACGACCTTCACCTTGTTAGAATTGCAAATCGTCAAACAATCTTATCAAGCCGGTTTGCGGGGTATTTATCATCCACGAGTAGAATATCCCACGCTGGTCACACCTAAGCGCGATAATCAATCATAATTTATTCGCGGTAACTTTTTTATTTGCCGCTCTCATAACCTAATAAAAATCACCTGACCACCTGCTGACGAATGCCATGCCGGTAGAAATTCAAATCACCGAACCGTTTCAACCACAAATAGATTCAGCCTTAGTGCAAATTGCTGCTCAGGCCGCACTGCACCATCAGGGTGCTGCTGAAAATGCGGTGTTGAGCATTGTTATTACGGGTAACGAACAGCTCCAGCAGCTTAATAAACAATTCCGTGATCTGGATGCCCCCACGGATGTGCTCTCGTTTCCTGCGGACTATGTTGACCCCGAAAATCAAGCTCCATATTTGGGGGATCTGTTGATCTCCTGCCCTCAAGCTGAATCTCAGGCTTTAGCAGCAGGTCACGACCTCATGGCAGAGATTCAACTGCTTGTTGTTCACGGTATCTTGCACTTGCTGGGTCACGATCATGCTGGTGCAGATCAGAAAGCACGCATGTGGACCGCACAGGCTGAAATCCTGGGTGTATTGGGTCTGGGGGATATTTCAGTCCCATCCTGAATTCTGGCCTATGAGTGCTTTTTTTCGTTCTAGACTTCGTTCCATTGGTTACGCCTTAGAGGGGTGGTGGCATGTGCTGCGCACCCAGGGCAATGCCTGGATTCATGCTGGCATCAGCAGCGCGGTCATTCTTGTTGGGTTCTGGCTGCGTCTCTCTCTTCAAGAGTGGGCTGTCATTGTTCTGACCCTGGCGCTGGTTTGGGCCGCAGAATCTTTCAACACTGCCTTAGAAGCGCTCACAGATTTGGTGAACCCCGAGCAGCATCATTTGGCAAAAACAGCCAAAGATGTCAGCGCTGGAGCAGTATTGATTTGCGCGGCAGCAGCCGTGCTGATTGGTCTCCTGATACTGGGTCCGCCCCTTTGGTTAAAGCTTCAAGCATTATTCTGAACTAACGCTAATCCTGGGTTGATCAAAACCGCCCTTGGATTATCCGGGGCTTTCAATATTGGTACTTAATATTTTAGAGGTGTTTATGTCGTCTTCTACATTTCGTTTTGGAACAGTCGGTTCTCCGAAGTCACGTCCTAAAAAACCTGGTGGCAGTGTTGGCGCTGTCATGCACATCCGCACCCTGGGGTTGAGCGCTCTGGAACTTGGCTGGGTGCGCGC
>JBDLJO010000039.1:0-15211 GCA_039714275.1 Chloroflexota bacterium
TGCAGCCTCCTCGCCATCAGAATCTGTCAGTATGATTTCACCGCTGGGCCGCTTCTGAAAAGGGGAAATTTCTAGATTAACATGTACTCGCTTCTTATCAGGCCAGGGCTCGGCAGATAGCTTCCGAATATGCACTTCATCGGGAGGTAGGGGAATGTCATTGGGGTCGGTAAAGAAAATATCCATAGATCGTTTTCGCTATTAAATTCTCTTCTGGTCAGAGCAGAGCCTGCTAAGCTCATGCCGGTTAATGATTGAGATGCAAGCGTACCATGATTCAAGGTTGACGTCAAAAATCGCCCATATTATCAAATCAGGAGTTTTCAATCATCCATTTAGATTCAAGTCTTTGATGGGTTAGAGATCAGACTCATTAATTGCTTGTTCTGCTGCTCTGGGTGGGTTTTAATCTTCTCCCAAAAACGACAAGCCCACCGTTCCTGGACCAACATGCGTGCCGACGATGGGGCTGACACCGGTAATAAAGGTTTCGGTAATATTAGGCAGGGCTTGCTTTGCTGCCGCGAGCAAGGCATCCGCGTCATCGGGCGCATTGGCATGGATGACGCCCAATTGTATTTTTGGGTAATCGGCTGAAGTTGCTCCAATCAGCTCAACCAACCGTTGGTGGGATTTGCGCTTGGTACGCACGCGCTCCAGCGGTTCAATACGTCCGTTTGCCAGGGTCAGGATGGGTTTCATTTGTAAGGCTGTACCCATAAATCGTGCTGCACTGCCGATTCTCCCGCCGCGATGCAGGAACTCCAGGGTATCAACGGCAAACACAATGCCAGTGCGCTCTCTGGCATCTTCAGCTTCAGCTTTGCATTCCGCTAAAGATGCACCTGCAGCAGCGGCCCGCGCCGCAGCCAAGACATGAAATCCTAACTCCATGGAAACCGTTCCAGAATTGATAATTTCGATCTTCGCATCAGGACACATTTCTTTAGCCCCACGAGCAGAATCAACCGTACCTGAAAGACCTTCGGAAACCAGGACAGCAAGAATCTCATACCCTTCATTGGACAGGCGATCAAAAGTATCTTTGAAATCTACCACTGATGCTTGAGAAGTGGTCGGCATGACATCCGTATTTGCCAGGCGGTTATAAAATTCTTCGGCATCAATATCAATCCCATCCCGCATGGTCTCCCCACCCCAGATCAGCACTTGAGGTACCACCGAGATTTTATACTGCTCGACCAAATCATCTGGTAAATATGCCGTACTATCCGTAACAATGGCAATTTTTGACATGTTTTTGCTCCTCGTATAGCGATAGAATGGGGGAAAATATGCCAGCGGTGTACTGTGTCACAGGGTTCATTTTCTCAGCAAGGCAATTATTAAAATTATAGTCTATAGTGATTAACCCCCCAACAAATTTCTTCGTTACGCCGGAAATTAAAAAGGTCTGCTCGATCAACAAGCAGACCTCTCAAAATTATATTCAGAAAATAATATTAATCTTCGTAAGTATAAGACAAACCGACTGTACCTGGACCAACATGGGTACCAATAACAGGGCTGACCTCAGAATGGATCGATTCCACGGCACCCATTAACTCGCTAGCTTGTTCCAGTACACGATCGGCATCAGCTTTTGAATTGGCATGTAAAGTCGCTAAACGGATATTCTTCTTGCCCGCCGTGCGTTCCGCGATGATCTCTATCATACGGGCATGGGCTTTGCGTTTGGTGCGAACTTTATCAACTGATTCAATGGCACCATCTTCTACTTCCAAGAGGGGCTTAAGTTTAAGGGCTGTTCCCAAGAATCGGGCGCCGCCGCCGATGCGACCACCACGGTGCAAAAATTCCAAAGTATCAACTGCAAAGATCACACCAGAATGGGAACGCACCCTTTCGGCAGCTATCTTACATGCGACTAAATCGCTGCCTGCGGCTGCCGTCCTTGCCGCAGCTAGTGCTTGAAAACCAAGAGTCATAGCCGTAGTTTCGGAATCAAAGATCTCAATCGTTGCCTCAGGGAGCATTTTCTTGGCCTGCTCCGCAGAAGAGATGGTTCCGGATAATTTTGAGGAAATTAATATGGAGAGGATCTCAAATCCATCCGCGTGCAGACGCTCGTAAATCTCCTTAAATTCCTTGATTGTAGCTTGTGAGGTGGTGGGCATGACTTTGGCCGTCTCCAGGCGGGTATAAAATTCTGTCGGCGTCATGTCAATATCATCACGATAAGTTTCTTCTCCCCAAACCACAACCAGAGGGGCAACGGCAATATTATATTGATCAACCAGGTCCTTGGGCAGGTAAGCAGTACTGTCGGTTACAATGGCAACTTTAGACATCTATATTCTCCTTCAAATTAATTCATAATCAAGATAATTTCATTTCTCACCATGATAATTAACCCAGGGCTGTCATCGAAGTTACGTAAGCATTAAATAAAAAAAGAGCAGCAAATAGTTACTGCTCTTCCTGCGCTCTCGGTGCGACTCGAACGCACGACCCCTTAGTCCGCAACCAAGTGCTCTATCCACTGAGCTACGAGAGCGTTTTAACGGGGCAAATTCTACCCTAAGAACTGAAAAACGGCAACACGCTAAAACAAGTAAATATCCTGTTACCATGCTATACTTTTCCCTACAATTACACAATACAACTACCCTACACTGATATATATGAAACATGTTGCCCGTTCCACCCTGATCATTTCCATATTCTTTGGCCTTGAAAAAGTACTCGGCTTTGTGCGGCAGACGATTATCTCGCGCACATTCGGGCGCTCCCTGGCGCTGGATGCTTACAACGCGGCCAACAATATTCCAGATATGCTCTTTGCCCTGATTTCCGGCGGCGCGCTGGCAATGGCTTTAATTCCCGTCCTTTCGGAATATTTGGAAACCAAAGGCCGCCCCCAAGCCTGGGATTTATTCTCCCGCATTGCAAACCTGGTCTTCATCACCACCTTGTTTTTTTCCATCCTGATTGCTATATTTGCCGATCAACTTGTACAGTGGAATATCGGTATCGCCCCCGGGTTCAGCCCCGAACAGCAGGCCTTGGTTGCAGATCTGATGCGCCTCAATTTATTCGCTACCATGCTCTTTTCGATCAGCGGGTTGGTGATTGCTGGATTGCAGGCCAACCAGCATTTCATCCTGCCGGCGATTGCCCCGAGCATGTATGATATTGGCGCGCTGATCGGACTTTTGATTCTGGTGCCAGAAAATGGTATTCAGCTGGGCCCGATCACCTTACCTGCCCTGGGGCTGGGCGTTCATGGTATGGTTTACGGCACCATTTTGGGCGCCGCGCTTTTCCTGGGGATTCAAATTCCCGGCTTATTGCGCTACCAGTTCCGCTGGAGTCCAAAAATCGACATCCATCATCCTGGGGTGCGCCAGGTGGCCGTGGTACTGGGACCACGCATCTTAACCGTTTTCTTCATCCAAGTGATCTTTATCGCACAAGATAATATCGCCTCCCGCCTGATCGCCGGCTCGGTGACCGCCTTGGTCTACGGCTATTTATTCATGCAGGTGCCGGAGTCCCTGATTGGCACGGCGATTGGCACAGCGCTCCTGCCGACACTTTCAGAACAAATCACCCGCGGAGAAACGGAGACTTTTAAAAATGCTCTCAACCAATCGCTGCGCGTTGTGCTCGCCTTAACTATCCCGATTACTGCCATCATGATCGTGGGTATTCGACCATTGGTGAATATTCTAGGATTTGACGCCATCGGCAGCGATCTGGTCGTCTGGTCAACGCGCGCCTATATGATCGGCCTGACCGCATATTCGGTGATCGAGTTAACCGCCCGCGCCTTCTATGCTCAGCAAAAAGCGCGCATTCCCTTAATAACCATTGCCCTGACCGCCGCCGCATTCCTTCTTTTAGCCATACCCCTTGCCGGGCAGTTCGGCGCACCAGGAATCGCCCTGGCGAATTCATTGGCTTTTACCTTGGAAGCAGGGATCATGCTCTGGCTGTTGAAACGAAAATATCCCGCGCTGCTGCGCATGAACAGCACCCTTTGGCGGGCCCTAACCGGAGCGGGAGTTGGTTCCATAGCAGTATTTTTACTGCTAAAATTAGCTCCGCTTAACACGCTGGGGTCCCTAATGAGCGTGCTGATTTCGGCTGTCATCTTAGGTATTGGCGGGCTCGCAGCACTGCCTTTTATCTGGAAAGAACTAAAAGGTTTTCTTCAATCCTGACATCATCTAAATCACAGCAAAACCGCTATCATTACTACAGATCAAATTTAATGGAGATGAACTTATGTCAATGACCCCTCGTCAACGTGTTCTTGCCGCTATCAACCATGAAGAACCTGACCGCGTGCCGATCATCATCGGGGTTAGCAACGCAACCGGCATCAAAATGAAACCCTATCAGGGTATCAAAAAACTGGCCGGGATTCAGGCACCAGATGAGTATATCTACGATTGGCCTGAACTGGGCACAGCAAAAATTGACCAGGCTACCATGCTGCGCCTGCACAGTGATGTGCGCGGTGTAAGAGATTTAGAACCGGCGGCGACATTGGCGCGCAACCGGACCCGTCCCCCACACACAGATTGTGTTGATTCTTGGGGCAGCGGGCAAATTGAACTTGCCCCCGGTGAGTGGTTCCCGGGTGTCAATCCGCTGCTCGAAGCGACCACCATTGAAGAAATTGAGGGTTATCAGGGCTGGCCAGACATGAGCGATCCCACTCGTATTGCACACGTCAAGGAAACTGCCCGAAAACTCGCCGAGAGCAATGAGTATGCCATCCTGGCAACACCCTGGCTGCTCTTTCCCCTTGAACGCGCCTTTGCGATGCAGCGTATGGATACTTTTTTGCTCAACATGGCCATGCATCCTGATTTTTCAAAAGCTCTTTTAGCCAAAATCACGGAAGTATGTAAAGCCCTGATGGGACCTTTCCTCGAAGAATTGGGGGAAAACGTCGATATCATCAAAATTGGCGATGATATCGGCACCCAAGACAGCTTGTTAATGTCCCCCAAAATGTACCGGGATTTTCTAAAGCCATTTCATGCCGATTTTATCAGCTTCATTAAGCAGCGCACAAAAGCCAAAGTTCTCTTTCATACAGATGGCGATGTGCGCCCGTTGATCGATGATTTTGTGGAAATCGGTGTCGATATACTGAACCCCATTCAAACATCTGCCGGGAAGATGTCGGATTTAGCGGCTCTCAAAAAACGTTTTGGCAAAGAGATCGCATTTTGCGGCGGTATTGATACCCACCGCATCCTGCCCTACGGCACACCCGAGGACGTCCGGCAGGAGGTACGCAGGGTCATCAGGCTGCTCGGCGAGGGTGGCGGCTTCATGGTCGCCTCGGTCCATACAGTGATGAACGATGTGCCCCCAGAGAATGTGCTGGCCATGGTAGATGCCGTAGAAGAATTTGGGCATTACCCGCTCAAGGCTTAAGCCAAAATTCACCATTAAATAAGAACTCCGAGATTTTTCAAATCTCGGAGTTCTTTTCTTAGTCCTAACTTTCAGGAAATATCGAAAGCTTAATACTATTCTTTCTCGTAAGGCTGACCATCGGCGGCGGGCATTTGACCGCGCCCAACCACACCGGCCAAAACGACCATCGTAGCAATATAGGGAATCGATAACATAAATTCCGAAGGAATCGCCACTCTCAGAATGGCCAATTTAGCCGCCAGGGCATCAAAGAAACCGAACAACAAACTGGCGCCAAAAGCACCCATTGGGTTCCAATTACCAAAGATCATCGCCGCTAAACCAATAAACCCGCGTCCTGCGGTCATCACCTCATCAAAGCGTCCAACCGATCCCAGGGTGAAATAAGCCCCGCCAAACCCAGCCATGAAACCACCCAGAATCACCGACATATATCGAGTTCGGAAAACATTGATTCCCAGGGTATCGGCAGCTTTGGGATGCTCGCCTACCGAGCGCACTCGCAAACCCCAACGAGTGTAGAACAATCCAACCGTTAATAAAATCAAGAAAAAGTACATCGCATAAACGAACATATTATGCTGAAACATGATCGGACCGATAAATGGGATTTCGGATAAGACCGGCACCTCGATGGTGGGGAAACGCCCCGGGTCATTCAATTCGGAATATTTCTGTAAGAATTTTGCCGATAGGAATGATGTTATCCCGGTGGCAAAAATATTGATCACCGTACCCGAAATAATTTGATCGGTCTTGTATTTAATGGATAGTACTGCCAGCACGGAGGCTAATGCCCCACCTGCCAATACGGCAGCTAACAAACCAACCCAGATATTGGTAACACTGCCGACAAAGGCGCCCACAAAGGCACCCGTCAGCATCATACCCTCAATGGCAATATTGACCACGCCGGCCCGCTCACACAGCACCCCGGATAGGGCCCCGAATGTCAGGGGGACAGCCTTGACCAAAGCGCTGCGCAGCAATCCGCCAATATTGAGCGACCCGCCGGATGTTGCCCACGATAAAAAGCCAAAGATAAACATAGCTGCGACAAAACCCAAAACAAGGTTGGTGCGGCCCTTAAAACCACGCGCCAGCTGATAAGCGCCCAGCAGTGCACTTAATCCTGCCAAAGTATTGATCATCGGCAAGCTGTTAAAAACCCAATCGGGTAGCACTTGGTCAGAGCCGCCCGGCGTCAACCCAAAGGTTGTCACGGCTTCAGGGTCCATGCCTCGGGCAAAGATTCCCCACAATAAAAGCGCCAAACCCAAAAAGATAAAACCCATCACCCGTCGTCGGGTCGGAGAAACATATTCCATATGATTATTCATCGTCGTTGTATTGGTTGTCATCGATTAACCTCCCCATCCACGCAGGGTGACCGCATCAGCATCCATATCAGGTTCTTTCAGGCGATAGATGGTGCGTATAATTGCCGGAGCGGCAATGAAAGCTAAAATAAAGGCTTGCAATACCGAAATAATATCAATTGGTATTCCCGCTGTGAGCTGCATCTGGATGGCGCCGTTGCGCAGAAAACCAAATAATATCGCCGCTAACACAACCCCAACTGGATGGCTTTTGCCAAGCAGTGCCAGGGCAATCGCATCAAAACCATAACCGGAAGAGAAAGCTACCGCTAAGTTATGGTTAACCCCCAGCACTTCGTTTGCGCCAGCTAAGCCAGCCAGACCGCCGGATAAAACCATCGCTAAAACTGTGCTCTGGGTGATATTCATGCCCGCATATTTGGCCGCTCGCGGATTGGCTCCCACCGTGCGCAGGGTATAACCCCAAGTTGTTTTAAACAGGAACCAGTACACGACCCAGGCAAATGCCAGGGCAATGAAAAATCCAGCGTGAAATCGAATGGGGTTCTCAAAAAAGCGGGGAAGTTTGGCCGAATCTTGGATCCAGGCGCTGACAGGTGTGTAACCTTCAGGGTTTTTCAATGGGCCGCGCAGCAAGTATTCACTGACTCGGAAAGCAATATAGTTCATCATGATCGTGTTAATCACTTCGTGCCCACCTGTTTTCGCTTTCAACCATCCTGGGATAAACCCCCACAACCCGCCGCCGATAATACCTGCCAGCAGTGCCAGAGGTATATGAATAATGGCCGGAAGTCCGGTCAGGTAGATGCCTGCCGTAACCGCAAAAATCGCACCAATAAATAACTGTCCCTCAACACCGATATTGAACAAGCCCACTCGGAAACCCAGGGCTACAGCCAACCCGGCAAAAATATAAGGGGTAGAAGATACCAAGCTTTCAAAAAATGGGTTAAACGCTCGTCGAATGGCCTCGGCATCACCACTTTCTAAAGCGGCTGAAATCTTGGCCGGATTGCCGACAGAACCGTGGAACAGCGCCGTGTAGGTTGTCCAGGCTGCATCGGCACTGGCTTTGATTCCCTCCCAAAATGAGGTTCCAAAGGCGGCATAAACATCTTCACTGGTACCAGCCACCAAAAGACCGCCCAAAATCAAACCGGAGATAATCGCCAACAGCGTTATCGTCAGGGGGCTTTTGGACAGCTCTTCAAAAAACACCTTTGAAGCATCTTTTTTCTTTTTATTATCTTGCTCGCTCATAGATTATTCCTTCGAAAATTGTCGGTTTGTATTGTTATCTCACTGAACGGCATCTTCTTGCACTACACCGGCCATCAGCAAACCAACGCCCTCTTTGGTAGCCTCACTGGCATTCAGTACTGCAATGATCTTTCCGCGATACATCACAGCGATACGATCCGACAGCTCCATGATTTCATCCAATTCTGTAGATACCAGGAGGATGGCACATCCTGAATCTCGTTTCTCAATGATACGCTGGTGAATATACTCAATCGAGCCAACATCTAGCCCGCGCGTTGGTTGTGAAGCAACCAGGAATTGTATCGGTCGCGAGAATTCACGTCCGACAATAACTTTTTGTTGGTTGCCCCCCGAAAGCGATCCAACATGGGTGATTGGGCTGGGCGTGCGCACATCGAATTTTTCAATAATCTCACCGGCATTATCAAGCACCTTTTGATCCTGGACAATGACGCCTTTAGCAAAGGGCTCCAGATAATAAGTGTTTAGCACCAAGTTATCAGCAATACTGGATGCTAAGACTAATCCATCCTTCTGCCGGTCTTCGGGAATATGGGCAGCGCCTAACTCTGTGATCGCCCGAGGGGAGGCTGTGGTGATATCCTCGCCCAGCAGTTTGATATGCCCTTCGACAGCATGACTGAGCCCGGTAACAGACTTGACCAACTCTGTTTGTCCATTACCCTGAACGCCAGCAATACCCAGAATTTCACCTGCCCGGACATCAAAGGATATGCCGCGTACAGCAACCTCATCGACTTCATCCAGCACAACCAAACTATCAACATCCAGAACCACACCATCTGGTTTTGCTGGTGTCTTATCAACCTTCAGATCAACGGCACGACCGACCATCATAGATGCCAATTTCTTCTTGTCCGCTTCGGCGGGGGTCGTAGAGCCTACTAATTTGCCGCCCCGAATAACGGTAATCCGGTCAGCAAACTCCAGCACCTCACGTAGTTTATGGGTGATGAAAATAATGGATTTACCCTGATCTACCAGCGACCGCATAATGGCAAAAAGTTCATCGACTTCTTGAGGTGTCAGTACTGCGGTGGGTTCGTCAAGAATTAAAATATCGGCATGGCGATAAAGCAGCTTGATGATCTCTACGCGCTGCTGCACGCCAACCGGCATATCTTTGACGTAAGCATCCGGCTCTACATCAAGATGATATTGCTGTGAGATCTCCTGAATGCGCGTCGCAGATGATTTTCGATCCAGGAAAACACCCGCTTTTATGGTTTCATCCCCCAAAATCACATTCTCTGTCACGGTAAATACCGGCACCAACATAAAGTGCTGATGGACCATGCCGATACCAGCCGCAATAGCATCCCTCGGAGATGCTACCTGAATAGTTTTCCCATCTACAATGATCTCACCCTCATCAGGAGCATAAAGTCCATAAAGGATGTTCATCAATGTGCTTTTTCCCGCCCCGTTCTCACCCAACAAGGCATGGATCTCGCCTTTGTTCAAGGTTAGATCAATATGATCGTTAGCTAAGACTCCCGGGAATCGCTTGGTAATACCACGTAATTCAAGAATTGGCTTCATGGGTACCTCATTAATATTCAATTTGCTTGAGAAGATTGAAAATTGAGCTAAGTTTCTAGCCACAAATTATATCACTGCTTTAAGCTGATTAAGTTAAAAAAATGGGCGTGCAAAGACTAATTCACACGCCCAAAATTATTATCATCAGCAGCACTGATATTTATACATACCGCTCACGGATCACCGAACTGATATAGTCCATGCTGGCCACAACAACCGCAATGGCTAACATTTGTACACTCGCGCCGCGATAATCGAGTAGGTTGATATTCTGAATCAGCAAGAAACCAATACCGCCGCCGCCGACAAAACCAATGATCGTCGACATACGCACATTGATATCCCAACGGTACATCGTGAACGAGATATAGGGTGGGATAATTTGCGGAATCACAGCATAGATAATGGTTTGCAGCTGATTAGCACCCGTGGCTTGCACCGCTTCAATCGGGCCTGCCTGGATAGCCTCAACTTGTTCAGAATAGAGTTTGGTTAGCGCGGCCACCGTATGCAGGGCTAACGCTAAAGAACCGGCAAAGGGACCAATACCAACCCAAATCACTGCCACAATCGCCATGATCAGCGGCTCAACGGAACGTGTGCCGTTCAAGATTGTGCGGGTAATATAGTAGATAATTAATCCTGTCGGTAAAGCCTGCTTAGCACCCACGCGCAGTGCCAATAATACCC
The DNA here is from genome assembly GCA_039714275.1 of Chloroflexota bacterium. Classification (GTDB taxonomy): domain Bacteria; phylum Chloroflexota; class Anaerolineae; order Anaerolineales; family UBA11858; genus JBDLJO01. The sequence continues at coordinate 10,281 of JBDLJO010000039.1, forward strand.
CAAACAGTGCGCCAACCCCTGCGGGCCAGTACAATGTTTTTACCAGGTCATCAATCTGATAGAACCAATTAACCCCAGCTCCTATCAAAGCAAAAAATACCGCTCCCGCAGCAGCGCCCAAGGCAATATTGATCATTTTGACCACCGGAGCTCGCAAACCATCGCTGATCCTGCCCCCAATCTTACCGAGCATACCACCCAGCACAGCACCAACGCTGACAGCCACAACTATTGAAAGCAGCATGATTGTAATTTCACCCAGTTGGAACAGGAAATTACCTAAAAACCCAAAGCTGCCTAGTTTTTCTATCAATGCGGCACCCCATAAGCGCGTAAGACTGCCCAAGAAGATTAAAGTAGAGATGCCAAAAAGCGCCGAAGCGACTAAACCAACCGTGCGTACTACACGTGCAGATATATCTGTGGGTTTATCATCTTCTGTAGAGATACTCCAACGAAGAGTCAGGTAAGTTATCGCAGTACCTATAAGGGCTCCGATTAATGCGTACCATGTATTTTCTGATATCGGAGCAAGCAGATTCAGCAGCCAACGAGTTATTTTTAATCCAACCCAAATACCCACCGGCCATCCTAACAGCGTAAACGCAACCCCGGTCAGCGAACTTGTATTATCCACCATTAAGTTGCGTGCTGCAAAAAAGCTCATTGGAATTGCAATCAGGGTACCAATCGTGGTCGCCAGCAAAGCAATGAATACGGTTTCGACGATTTTATCCCAGGTAGCGATAGCCGTTCCAGTGAACTTTGGAGCACCAACGTTGATACGAGCAATAGCTGTAATATGCTGGGCTTCTTCCACTGGCTGCCGTGTTGGAATTTCTACCTCTGCAATAAAGTAACCATTGGCATCGGTTTCAAAACTACCCATTTGTTTGCTGACCTTGCTGATCGTATAAAAGTTGATCGGTCCTTCCGAATTAGGGGTCATGTTAAACCCTTCCACGGTTACCATTTCTTTGGGCGCAGCGCAAGTAGCACTGGTCTTCAGATAGGGACCTGATTGATCAACCTCAGGGAGGTCAAGTACAGCACCGTCATCGGGACAGGGAAGATAAAAGGGTGACTGAACAACAATTTCTTCCTTTTCATATTCCATGATACTGGGCTGTACTAAGGCCCGTAATACTCGTGTTAACTGCGTAAGCCGCACTTCGGATCGGGTAGTCTCAAAGTTTACATCCGTAACCTGGAATGCGTAAGCGAAGACAACCAAGCCTAAAACAACAGCTAAACCAACTAAAATAGATTTGATGAGAGATTTTTCTTTATTCATGATCGTCACCTCACCCTACACGCTCGGCTTCTTTGCCGTAGATATCTTTGAATTTTTCGTCGTCAATTTCTTCAGGTGGGCCATCAAACATCATTTTTCCATCATTGAGAGCTATGGCTCGATCGGCATAACGGTGGACCAGATCCAAGAAATGCAAGCTGCAAATCACGGTCACGCCATCTTCTTTATTAATTTTTTCAAGATACTGCATAATCGAGTGTGCCAACACCGGATCGAGACTGGCAACCGGTTCATCAGCAAGAATAATAGCAGGGTTCTGCATCATAGCTCTGGCGATCCCCACGCGCTGTTGCTGCCCACCGCTCAACTCATCAGCGCGTTGATGGGCTTTTTCCTCAATACCGACACGTTGCATTTGTTTATAGGCATTTTCAATGTCCTGCTTTGGAAAGCGGTTGAACAAGCTCATAACGGGGTTGGTATACCCCAAACGACCGGAAAGCACATTCGTTAAGACGGATGAGCGATGAACCAGATTAAAATGTTGAAACACCATCCCAATCCGGCGCCGGATGGTGCGTAATTCATCATCCGAGGCGGTGGTGATGTTTTTGTCTTCCCAAATAATATCGCCTGCTGTTGGTTCGATCAGGCGGTTGATACAGCGCAGCAGCGTAGACTTTCCAGAGCCGCTTAATCCGATCACGGACACAAATTGACCCTGTGGGATATCAAAACTGACATCATCCAGCGCCAGGACACCGCCATCGTATATTTTTGTGAGGTTTTTGATCTCTAACATAGGCTTTTTTCCGTACTTGAAAATTACTTGGATTAACACAGCCCCAGACAAAAATGTCTGGGGCTGTAAATACTACAAAGCGACAATACTATTTACTCACCTAGGTTTTCCAGGGTAATGCCCTGAGATTCCATCAGCAAGCGTACGCCGTCGAAGTTTTCGTCGAAGATCGGGCCAACGCCATTCCAATCATAAAATTGCTCAGCACAGAGAGTCTCAGCACAAGCATCGGAATCAACATAGGCTGCAACAGCATCCAGAATGATTTGCTTCAGATCTTCAGGGAAGTCAGGAGAGAAGGACATGGTATCGTTTGGAATTTCACCAGAAAGGGTCAAAATGCGGACCTTTTGGATAACATCCGGAGCTTCCTCACGTATGGTGGAACGAGCATCCAGCACGCGGTATTCTCCGCAGTATAGTTTATCATCCTCATTGACGGCACAGTCAGGCACAAATTCATCGGGAATGTCCGGAGAGTCTCCAAGTGCCCAAGTTCCTTCGGGCAAAAGCGGTGGGCTGAAGAAGCATGTTCCAACATCAGCTTCGCCGTTGTAGACCGCTTTTACAACTTGCGGGTGACCACCAGCTTCTACGGTTCCACCAACGGTGACACCAGTATCAGCAAAAATGGCACTGGGATAAAGGAAACCGGAGGTTGAGCCAGCATCCGGGTATGCCCAGGTGGCGCCTTCAAGGTCTTCCAGGGTCTGGAAATCACTGTCGCGAGCAACAATGAATTGGGTCCAGTACACGTTCCAACCATATCTGGCGGAAGCCAAACCAGGCTCAACACCACAAAGTTGGTTGGCAAGGGCATAACCCATCGCAGGGATAAAGCCAATCGTGTCATCAGGAGATGCACACATTTCTTCAATCGTCGCCGCGTAGGAAGTCGGCACGCTGGCTTCAAAGAACAGGCCAGTGGCTTCATTAAGAGCTTGAGAGATCAAATCACCACCAGCGATCATGAAGTCAACATCCACCGAAGGAACGAAGAGGACCTTGATCGGGTGTGCTTCAGAACCAATTGCGTCCATGGGTTCTTCCGCAGGAGCGCCTGGTAACGTGGCGATCTCGCCGGAGACGATCAGCGGAATCAAACCATCAACTTCGGCTTTCAATTCAGCAGGAATCTTGTCACCCATAGCAGAACCGTAAGCAATGCCTACGCCGCCATTTTCCAATGTACCTGTGTAATTACCACCAGCGAAGGTGCCGTTCATGACCGCTTCTACGGTCTCATAAACATACAGGTCCATATTCTTCATCGCGCTTGAAAGCACGTAATCAGCCTGGTTGGGGTTAGCCAAAGACCAATCATTGTCAACACCGATCAACATACCAGTGCCGCGCTCTTCAATCACAGCCAGGGTGCCTGCGCCAACAGGTCCGGCAACCGGCATAATGATGTCTGCGCCTTCATCCATCAAGCTTTCGCCCATGGTGCGGCCGTCATCGGTGCTCTCAAAGTTACCCACGAAGAGACCATCTTGAGCGGCAACATCCCAACCCAAGGCTTTTACATCGGTGCCGTGAACTTCATTGTAATAATCAACACCCAACACGAAGCCATCCATGAAGATGGTTACGGGCGGAATATTGATACCACCATAAGTAGCAACAACGCCGGTCTCAGTCATACCAGCGGCCAGGTAACCCTGCAGGAAGGTAGATTCGTTGATCGCAAATCCACTACCATAGAGATTATCAAAAGCCAGCCAATTGACATCAACAATACCAAAAGCCTGATCAGGATTGGCTTCAGCAGCGGCAGCGGTGGCGTCGCCCAGCAAGAAACCAATCGCGACGATCAAATCACAGCCTTCTTCAACGAAAGCATTGATATTGACTTCATAGTCAGTCTGCTGCTGAGATTCGAGGTATTTACCATCGACACCAAAGTCAGCCATGGCGTTTTCGACGCCCTTCCAAGCCGTAGCGTTGAAGGATTTGTCGTCGATACCACCAACGTCTGTCACTTGACAAACTTTGAAGGCTTCTTCAACTGGTTCTTCTACCACGGGTTCTTCAACCACAGGCTCTTCAGCCTTCGGTTGGCAGGCGGTTACCAGCACAGATGCCAGCAACACAATAATGAGCAAAATGCTAAATTTTTTGGACATTTTCTTACTCCTCCGAAAAGAATATGGAAATGGGGCCCGCGTGATTTTTTACGGGCCTTTGGGCCTCAAAGTGTAGCATGGAGGATGCCATTTGACAATGTCAGCAGTTCACACAAAGGACATAACACACTATTGAATCATATCGTTGTACACATAGAATATGGGTCTAGAATATGCTTTTAGAACGCTGCAAATCCCCCCATGGATTATGGTCTTAGTTTGTTAGTTAGTTGGTCAATGATGCTGGGTTGATTTATGGAATTGGGGTGGTACCCAAATCGACATATCCGGCAAAAACATCTGCCATCAAGTTCATCACCAGACGCTGGCGCCCAATGGTGAGCAGCTCGTCGTTGATATCCGTGATCGTCAGCGGCAGATCAATTATTTGATCAACCTGCCCATCCACAAAACTGGGCCAGCTATCTAAGAAAGCCTCGGACAGCGAAAAATCCAATGTCGCCACCCAAGCTTCGTCGGCATCTGTAGGATGATCTGCTCCACCGATAATATTTACGCCAGCGCGAGCCAAGTAACCCAACATCTCATCGTCACCCGCTCCAGGAACAACGTAGACGGTCTCTACGCTGCGCTGCAGCAAACTATCAGCAGCAGCCTGCCATTCGGCTGCAGTAGCGCTGGCAGCGGCTTCTACATACAGCGGGTAATTAAAATAAGGAGGATAGGTTGGAGCACACATACCGCAATAATATTCTGCTCCCGTTAAAAAAGCATTACGAGCATCTTG